>CAKXIK010000003.1:22836-102844 GCA_934875675.1 uncultured bacterium | reverse complement strand
TCTACGTAGTATGGTATTCCGCCGCGATAGTGGTCTATTTCCTTTATGAATTACTAACCACCAAAAAGCTTCGCCGCCTATTGCCGATTGCGCCCGGTTTTCTGATCGTGCTGGCACTCAATGGAATTGTGATCGGTTCCATGTCTATAACCTATCATAGCGAAATAAATTTTACACCGAACGAAAACCAGATTACCCGGGTTAACATACAGGAAAAGACAAATTTAAATGGAAGCTGGAATCCACATGAAGATTACTTTGCCGCCAAGCTTGCCGATCTACCGATTCAAGATAAAACAGTTAACGAGATTTTATCCCGTAATCTAAAAAACATGGTAAGTTCGTTTCACCAGTACTCAACATCTTCGAGACAGAGCTGGGCATATGAGTACGAGCAGCTTTACCCCTATTGTCAAACATTTCGCATCCACTGCGGCGGAACGAGCAAACTGCGCAAAATCTGCATGAATCAAACAGATTGGGATGCTTTGGTAGCCGTTTTGACGCAAAACTCCGCATTTCAGACCGTTTATCAGGAGATCCCCCCATTAGGAACGAGTAACCTTACCATTAGCTACTCTACCGAATCAACACTATCTGAGAAATCGATTGCTGCAGTTTACAATACTCTTCGGGATGAAGCAAAAGAAATTAATTTTGATCAGTGGTACAATGCGCTCGGAAGAACGGCGAACACCTTTGCAACCGGCGGCTGTCTTCATACCTTATCCTTCAGCGCTTCTGTCGGAATTCATTCCACGGATGCCTGGATCGATCTCAATCCGCTTCTGCTGCCCAAAACCTGCACGGCATATCTAAAAGCATGGGACAGCATCCACGATACTCTTGCAACACAATTGTCAAAGGTAACGCTAGATCAATATGGCAATCCGCAGCTTGACGGGGAAACGTTGTTTATCTCTCTTCATTTTATAAACAACGATTTAAACTCGTATAACTTCTCACTGGGGCAAGATGACACATTAACTCTGATCCAACAGCTCATTAAGGAAAACAGCCTTTCACATTACGATTCCGCAGGAACAAAAAAACTGTATCTTCCCCTGCCGGAAGGTGAAACCAGCGAGGCCTTGGTGGCATCCATCCAAATTCCATAACACATACCCATTCACAACATCAAACCATTCCTGCCGCAAAATTAAACACAGTGGGCGGGAAACAACAGAAAGGAAGGCTCGGTAATGATTCAGGTACAATCCCTAACCAAAAAATTTGAACAATTTGTTGCACTCGACTCGGTTACCTGCACAATTCCAAGCGGATGCATTTATGGTCTTGTGGGCAGCAACGGTGCCGGAAAATCCACTCTGCTGCGGCTTTTGACCGGTGTTTATAAGCCCGACTCGGGTTCTGTTACGCTTGACGGCGCCCCGGTTTATGAAAATCCTGCAATGAAAGCAAAAATTGCTTATATTCCGGATGAACTCTACTTTTTGTCCGGCGCAACCATGAACCGCATGACAAAACTCTACGCTTCTCTGTTCGACACTTTCAGCAAGGATCGATATGAATTTTTGACCAAATCATTCAACCTGAACCCTGCTGTACCTCTCAATTCCTTTTCCAAAGGAATGCGCCGTCAGGCCGCGATTATTCTGGCTCTTTCCTGCCGTCCGGATTACATCTTTTTTGATGAAACCTTTGACGGACTTGATCCCGTGATGCGCGGGCTGGTAAAAAGCTTGATCTGCGAAGATGTTGCCGAACGCGGTGCGACGGCAATTATCACCTCTCATTCCTTGCGTGAGCTGGAGGACACCTGTGACCAGCTTGCCCTGCTGCACAAGGGCGGTCTTGTGATGGAAAGCGACATTCAAAACCTGAAAACCTCCCTGTTCAAGGTGCAGATTGCGCTCACCCGCGCATATGACCAGAGCATTTTTGCGGGAATCGATGTGCTGCAATTCCACAAAAGCGGCTCGGTTTCCAACATGATTATTCGCGGCGACCGGGAGGAAGCCGTTGCAAGGCTGCGTGCCTTATCTCCGGTGCTGCTCGATATTCTGCCGCTCTCTCTGGAAGAGGTTTTCACCTTTGAGCTGCGCGAACGCGGTTATTCCTTTGAATCCGTTATTCAGGAGCTGCAAGGAGACGAAGCAAAGGAAGCTGCTTCTGAAGCTGCATCCAGTGAAAAGGAGGGGATCACCCATGAAAAATAAAAACCAATGGTTTTCCTTAAAGCTTTTTTGGGAAAGCTTTCGGCAGCTTCGATTAATCGGTATTGTGAGCCTGATTTTGCTCTCCCTTTCCACCATCATCATTTCCATGGATGCGGTCAAACAAATCTCGGGCAATCAGTATGTCACATCCCAGCTTTTTAGCGCAACCTCGCTTCACCTTCTGCTCGTAGCAGTTTTTTACGCGGTAGTTCCCATTATGATGCTGGTGGCATTTCACTTCCTGAATCAGCGCAATGGCAGCGACTTCTATTTTGCCGCTCCGGTAAAACGGGAATGTCTTTACCTGAGCATTCTTTCCGCTGTGCTGGTCTGGAGCCTTTTGCTGATTTTGGGCAGCACTGCGGTTTCGCTCCTTTGCAGCCTGATTTTCCGCAATTTTTACACCATCAATCTGTTGAGCTTCTGGGCTTTTATGTTCAATGCTTTTGCTGGCAGTGTTTTTGTTGCGGGCGTTTTCGCCATTGCAATGGTAGCAACCGGAACGGTGTTTACAAACATTGTGGTCGCACTGCTGTTGATTGTGATGCCGCGGATTCTCATTACGCTGTTGACCTCGTCGGTAGACAATGTCCCGTATATTGGGCAGGATTCGCTGCCAATGATCCTCAATACATCTTATAATGTTGTCAGCGGTTCCGCTCTCTCCATTTTCTCCAGTTCCAGAATATCTTCTTTGACTGACATATCTGCCGGAATTTACACTGTTTGTGTTGGAGTAATTTACGCTGCCATTGCGGGGCTGATCTTTCATTTCCGCAAAAGTGAATCTGCCGGGAAATCGGCGCCAAACCGTACCTTGCAGGCAATTTACCGGCTGAGCATTGCACTGCTGGTCACACTGCCCTGCTGCGCACAAATCTATTCTGCCATACAATATGACGGTTCGCTTTCATTCTCCTGCTTTGTTCTTTATGTAATTGCGATTGTGGTTTATTTCCTTTACGAGCTTCTCACAACGAAAAAAGCCAAAAATATGCTGCGTGCTGCTCCCGGACTGCTGATTCTGGCAGTGCTTAACGTGGCCATTGTGGGCGAGCAACTGCTTGTTTACCGCACAGAGGTCAATTTTGCACCCCAGGCAGCCAAAATTGATTCCGTTCAGATTTGCTATAACGGTTCTGACGGCGATACCTCCTATTTTGCAGCACAATCCAGTAATACCGCCATCCACAATCAAAAAATCAATGAAATTATTGCAAGGAACCTGCAGGAAGAAATAAATACCTGGAACAGCGCTCCCACCGGACAAAAATACCTGTATTTTGGTGAAAAGCATAGCAACGAAAATAGCATTGAACAGAAAATCATCATCCGATGCGGTACCACAAAAAAAACAAGAAGCGTTTTTCTGAACGAGACGGACTGGACTTCGCTGATGTCGGAGCTGGAGCAGAACAAAGAATTCCAACAAACCTATCTGAATCTACCGGGACGGGATGACCAGGGCGTGCAAATCTATTCTGGCAGTTTGGAAGGCGACGCTCTTCGTCGTGTGTACAAAACCATGTGTGAAGAAGTTAAAAACATGGATTTTTCCACCTGGTACAACCTGGTTGGAACCCAAGCCAATACTCCAAAAGATTATTTTGAAGTCATTCAGTTCAACGCTCCTGTTGGCATGGAAAACACGTCCACCACCATTCCCCTCTCCCAATCCATTCTGCCGAAAACCTGTGCGCAATTCTTTGAGGAAACGCTGCCGCAGCAGGAAATGCTTTTGCGGGCTGTCGAGACATTCCAATTCGACGAATCCGCATACTTATCTTTGAGCTTTTATAATATCTCCTCCGCTGACTCAACCGGTTATGGCGAAATCACCTCGGAAAGCCAGAAGCAGCTGTTTCTGGAATGTATCCGGCAAGGTCTTGGTAAAATACCTGAGGCAAATCAGCCGTTTGTCAGATTATACTATAGCGAATGGTCCGTTGATAATTCAAACAAAACCGCGTTCTTCCCGCTGACAGAGGAAGCCGCAAAAAAAATCGAACCCCTTCTGCAACAATAGTCATGAAATTGCAACAAACCCCGCTCTGTTTTCACAGAGCGGGGTTTGTTGCTAAAAATCATTATTTTTGAGGCTTGAGCAGAAATTTAAGGATCATTTCCGTCACATAATTTGCATAGCGGCGGATTGCAAATTCACCTTCCAAATCTTTCTGCATCAGGTACGACATGGTATGAATATTGGAAAAGTAAGAGAAGCAGAACATATTGATTGAAATTACAATGCTTTCCAAATCAATGTCCGGGCGAAACACGCCTTCATAGATTCCTCGGGCGATGGTATCGGAGAGCATTTTTAACGAATAACCCTTAACAATTCCAGCTTCTGAAGACTTGATGTAACTGGCATTATTCAGATTTTCCCACATCAGCATCCGGATAAAGGTTGGGTTATGATAGAGAAAATCAAAATACATGGCAATAATCCGGCGGATCATGTCTTCACAGGAAAGGCGGCAGCCCAACAGCTTTTTTTCCTCTTGTGCCAGCCGGTTGTAAACACCGGTGAGCACCGTGATATAAAGCTGTTCCTTGTTGACAAAGTATGCATAAATCATACGCTTATTTACGCCCGCACGCTCCGAGATCGAATCCACACGCGCACCGTAAAGCCCCGATTCCGAAAATTCCGCTTCCGCAGCCTCCAGAATCTTTTGCTTGGTGATGTCAGATTTCTTCATGATGACGTTTCAAAAACTCCTTCACGAACGCGTCGTCGTTGAGGTGAGGATACATTTTGTAAACACGGTCGATCTCCTCGGCCTGACCCTCCGAAAGAGTCTCTTCCGGGTTAAGGCAGCAGATGCTCTTGATCAACCCCTGGCGGCGAAGCACCTCGTGCATACCGGGGATGCAGCCCTTAAAACCATGAGCCGTGTCAAAGAAAGCGGAGTTGCAGTCGGTCACCTGTGCGGCGAGTGTCAGCAGTTCATCGTTTGCTTTGGCGTTCTTGAGCATTCTATACATTTCAACCACATTCGCTGTCCAGATGGACCAATGGCCCAGCAGACCGCCGCGGAAATGATTGACATATTCCTTACCATCTTTATTATAATGATATTTTGTCAGCAGGTCAATGACAATATTGTCGTCATTGCCGGTATAAAGCGCGATTTTGTCTGCACGGGAGGAAAATGTGACCGCACGCACCACATCCTGCGTTGTGTATCGGTTGAAAGAAGCGCATTTAACTGCAACCACGTTTTCGATTTCGCAGAAACGTTCCCAGTAGTTGTAACTGAACACGCGGCCGCCTACTGCCTGTTGCAGGTAAAATCCGATGACCGGCATCACCTTTGCAACCGCTTCAGTGCGCTCAATCATCTCATCCTCGGAAAGTGCGTTGAGTCCGCCGGGGCTCAGCAGAACTGCATCAAAACCATGCTTCTTGGCAGTTTCCGCTTCACGGACTGCCTGATCGATTTTGCCGCACACACCGCAAACCTTGACAATTACCTTGCCGGTTTCTTCTTCATATTTGCTGATTTCGTCGCTGACGGTGGAAATAACCGTTTCAAACAGATTAACTTCGGGATCGCGAATTTCAAACTGGGTGCTGTGCACAGCGGTTGCAACACCGCCGCTGCCGGCTTCCAGATAATAACGGGTCAAAAGACGCTGATGCTTTTCATCGAATTTACGGTTGTCATCCAGTGCAAGCGTGGTTGCCGGGATGACGGTACCGTTTGCAAGAATCTGCAGTGCAGTCTCGTGTCTGTTCATACGATTCACCATTCCTTATGTAATACTGATTTTTATACCACTTATAATCTTGAGTCGTTTCAATACCGGTCATAGCAGAGTGGCAAGCGATTAATAGCTGCCTTTTCTCTCTTCAAAATGCGTTGGTTTATTCAAACCGCGGCCGCCGTCTTTGAGCCATTCAGCCTGCCAACGGATCAGCGTATGAATCGGAACCGCCGGATATCCAAAAACTTCCATAGCGAGCTCCGCATTGTTCAGATAAGCATCCGGGCCTTCTGTGCCGCAGAAGGTCGGCTCCTTGCCGAGATATTCACCCAACTGACGTGCTGCGCTGCGGATGGATACGGTTTCCGGTCCGGTAACATTCATTACGGTAGCCGGTGCCGTTGCGTGCAGCAAACCGCGGATGGCGATTTCATTGGCGCTGCCCTGCCAGATGCAGTTGAGCACCGGCGTGGTAACGGAAATCGGTTCGCCGTTTACGATGCGTTCTGCCATATCGTACAGAACACCGTAACGAAGATCAACGGCAAAGTTCAGGCGGTAAACAAACACCTTGGTGCCGTACTGGTGAGATGCATATTCGAACGCACGCTCACGTGCAAGCACGCTCTGGGTGTATTCGCCGATCGGGCCAATCGGATCGGTTTCCATGCACCCGCCGCTGGTGATCGGAACAATCGGATAAATATTGCCGGAGGAGAATACCACAATGCTGGACTTTTTGAATTTTTCCGCCACAAAAGCCGGCAGTGTTGCATTCATTCCCCAAGTCTTCCACTCGTTTCCGGTTGTGCCGAATTTGAGTCCTGCCATATAGATTACATTTTCCACCTCTGGCAGCGCATTGAGTTTATCATGATCCTGCAAATCGCAAGGGATGATTTCAACGCCATTATCGGTCAACAGCTTGGTTGCAATCGGATCGGAAAACCGGGAAACTGCAATGACTCTTTTTTCCACTCCGGCACGCTTGATCGCATTTTTTGCAAGCAGGCAAAGGGTTGGGCCCATTTTACCGCCGGCTCCAAGCACCATAATGTCACCCTTAATTTTTTTCATGTCTGCAACCATCGCATCGGACGGTTCGGTCAAAAGCTGATCGAGTTTTTCTTCAGTCCACATCGGAATTGCTCCTTTCATTTGCGCGTAAGTAACTATGTAGTTACTATAACACTCCCGCGCATAAAAGTCAACGAATTCACGCAAAAATAGCGCTGAAAAATGAATATTTTTCCTGTGTATTTCCTCCATAGAATTTCGTGCATTGGCAGCAACGCGACAGACCTCTGCAAACGATTCTTCCTCTTGACCTTTTGGGCACAAAAGCCTATAATGCAGCAAGAAACAGGTTTTTGAGAAAGGAAGGATCATTCATGGATCTGAAAGAAATCAAGCAGCGCATTTCAGATGCAATTGAACAAAACGCGGATGAAATCTGTGCATTCGGCGAAGAAGTGCTCGCAACACCGGAGCTTGGGTATAAAGAAAAAAACACCAGCCGCCATTTTGAAGCATATCTGCAAAAATTAGGACTTTCTGCACTGCATTACGCCGGCACCGGACTAAAAGCAACGGTTACCGGCAGAAAAGCAGGACCCTGTGTTGGCATCATCGGCGAACTGGATGCGGTTTCCTGCTTTGGTCATCCGCACGCCAACAATGAAACCGGTGCGGCACATGCCTGCGGACACAATGCACAGCAAGCCGCCGCTTTTGGTGCCATTCTGGCTCTGGTGCGCTCGGGTGTCATGGCAGAGCTTGACGGAAGCGTTGCCCTGCTTGCCACCCCGGCAGAAGAATTTCTGGATATGGAATATCGGATGCAGCTGCGCAACGAAGGAAAAATTGAGTACTTTGGCGGCAAGCAGCAGATGATTCTGGAGGGCGCATTTGACGACATTAATCTGGCAATGATGCTGCATGCACATCCCGACACTCCCGGTGCAGCACTGAACCTGGATGGTGACAGCCTGGGATTTACGGCAAAAACCATCGATTTTTATGGTCGTGCAGCCCATGGCAGCAAGCCGTTTGAGGGGATTAATGCACTGAACGCGGCAATGCTTGGCCTGATGGGAATTCACGCGAACCGGGAAATCTTTCGCGATGAAGATCATATCCGTATTCATCCGATCATTACCAACGGCGGCTCTGTTGTCAACAGTGTGCCGGATCACGTCCGCATTGAAACTTATATTCGCGGCGCCAATGCCGATGCGATTGCGGAGGCCTGCGGTGTTGTCGATCGGTCGATCAACGGTGCTGCCATGACGATTGGTGCCAGGGCGGAAATTGCAACGGTTCCGGGATATTTGCCACTGCGTCAGGATGAAGCATTCGGGCGCATAATGGAGCAAAATGCCATTGCCCTTTGGGGCGAAGGCACAACACATCGCGGCGTACCCACTACCGGGTCTACGGATATCGGTGATCTGAGTCAGTTGATCCCCTGCATTCAGCCAACCTTTGGCGGTTTTACCGGCGCACTACATAGTCAGCAGTTCCGAATTGCAGACCAAAAGCTTGCTTATCTGGATTCTGCACGCCTGCTTGCAATGACCGCTGCCGACCTGCTGTTTGACGGAGCTGCCGAGGGTAAAAAAATTCAGTCTTCCTTCCATCCGGTGTTCACAAAGCAGGAATATCTCGATTTTCTCCGGGCTCAGTGGCAATAATTCTGCAAACACGCAAAGCAAAAACATCTGTCGCCATTTTTGCTTCGGATGCATAAGATAGATTGCGCGGCTCTCACAGAACCAGCGCAATCCACATACTGCCCGGACGCGGGCAGCTTGTGATTTTTATATAGATTCGGGGATTGCTCCTAACGCGGCCGGTAAAGGCATTCCCTGCGGCGATACTTTGCAGTGATGCGGGTATCGCCTGCAGGGAGCCACGGCCGTTTTGCAGCAGTCCCCAAATCTTTTTCCGGCTGTTTTCTTGCTCGGCCTTTCCGGAAGAAAAAACGCTTGTTTTTTGTGCAATTAGCTAATTTTATGTTGATTTATAACGGTAAAGCTAAGGTTTAATGTGACAAATTGATAATTGTAATCGTTTTTTGAGTAGTGTATAATTAATTTATTACTCGCAGACTGAAAGACAACTCTTTTAGTCGAAACTTTCATATGTGTGCAGAAAGGAAGGTTCCAAAACGATGAAGCAACGTCTTTCCTCCGGAGAAGTTAAAGAATTAATTGCGTCAAAGCTGTCTCATAATCTTTCGATCAAGCCCGAAGAGGCAACGGACGAACAATTTTACTTTGCCCTTGCACTGATCGTGCGGGATTTAATGCAGCAGGAGCGTCAGTTGTTCATCAAAAAAGCAGAGGAGCAAAACAAGAAGAAAATTTATTACCTCTGTATGGAATTTTTGATGGGACGATCTCTGAAAAATAATTTGTTCAATCTCGGGTTAGATCTGCCTGTGGAGCAGGCACTCAGCGATTTCGGCGTCAAGATTTCGCACATTTATGATTGTGAACCCGACGCAGGACTGGGCAACGGCGGTCTCGGCCGGTTAGCGGCATGCTTTTTGGATGGACTTGCAACCGGCGGATACCCTGCCACAGGCTACTCCCTGCTTTATGAATATGGAATCTTCCGCCAAAAGATTGTGGACGGCTGGCAAACCGAACTGCCCGATTCCTGGCTGCCCGGCGGCGATATCTGGTTGGTGCCGCATCCCGAGAGCAGCGTTTCGGTTCAATTTGACGGAACGGTTTCCGACAGTTGGGACGGTCCCTATCACACCGTTTCGCTGAACCACGCAACATCCGTCACGGCAACGCCCTATGATTTGATGACCTCCGGCTATGACGGAAAAGGGGTCAGCCTGCTTCGCCTGTGGAAAGCACAGTCGCAGGAATTTAACATGGATTTGTTCAACGAGGGCGAATATATGCGCGCGATTGAGCAAAAGGCAATGGCAGAGGTGCTCACCAAGGTGCTTTATCCGGGCGATAATCACCCAGAGGGCAAAAGCCTGCGCCTTTCCCAGCAGTATTTTCTTGTTTCTGCCACCATTCAGGATATTATGCAGAGCCATCTGCGTCAATACGGTACACTGGAAAATTTGCCCGAAAAGATTGCAATCCATCTCAACGATACGCATCCCGTGCTTGCGATTCCCGAAATGATGCGGATTCTGCTGGACGAATGCGGCTATTCGTGGGATCATGCGTGGGATATTGTAACGCGCACTGTGGCGTACACTAATCATACCGTTATGGCGGAAGCGCTGGAGTGCTGGTCTGTGGAGCTGTTTGGTAAGAAACTGCCGCGGATTCTGCAAATTGTCTGTGAAATCAACAAGCGCTTTTGCCAACAGTTAGAAACCATGACCGGAGGCAATCAGGAGCTTGTTTCCCGTATGTCCATTGTTCACGACGGAATTGTGAAAATGGCAAATCTGGCGGTTGCAGCGTGCCATTCTGTAAATGGCGTTTCCAAACTGCACAGCGAAATTCTCAAGCAAACGGTATTTCATGATTTTTACACGGTGATGCCCTATAAATTTAAAAATGTAACCAACGGAATTGCGCATCGCCGCTGGCTTTGTCAGTCTAATCCGGCACTGACCGGTTTTTTGAAGGATACTCTTGGCGACGGATTTATTACCGATGCGGCTGAATTAAAAAAGCTGACCGCCTTTGCCGATGACAGTGCTGCTTTGGATGCCTTGGAAAAAATTAAGTATGAAAATAAGCAGCGCATGGCAAAATACATCTGGAAGCAAAATGGTATCACTCTTGACCCAAGCTCCATTTTTGACGTGCAGGTGAAGCGTCTGCACGAGTACAAGCGTCAGCTGCTCAACGCGCTGAATATTCTGGCAACGTATCAGAAGCTGCGCGAAAATCCCAATATGGACTTTGTGCCGCGCACCTATATCTTTGGTGCAAAGGCTGCACCGGGCTATTACTTCGCCAAGGAGATTATTCGCTTTATTGTGCTGCTGGGCGATTTGATCAACAACGATCTTTCCATTCACGGCAAAATGAAAGTAGTCTATCTGGAGGACTACCGTGTTACGGTTGCAGAACAGCTGATGCCCGCTGCGGATGTCAGCGAGCAGATTTCTCTTGCGGGAACCGAGGCTTCGGGAACCGGCAATATGAAGCTGATGATCAACGGCGCACTGACGCTCGGCACACTGGACGGCGCAAATGTGGAAATCTGCGAAGCGGTTGGACGCGACAACATTTTCCTCTTTGGCATGAATGCAACGGAAGTAAATGATTTAAAACGCTCGGGCTACCGTCCCCGCAATTACTATGATAATAACCCGACGATTCGTAATGCCGTAGATCAAATTTACCGCGGAATCGGGGGCATTAATCTTGCTTCCATCGGCGATTCCCTGCTTTGCCGCGATCCCTATATGGTTCTTGCCGATTTTGCCGATTACGCCTCCGCACAGAACCGCCTTTCTCAAACGTTTACCGACCGCAAAACCTGGAACCGGATGTCTTTGGTGAATATTGCGAATGCAGGAATTTTCTCTGCAGACCGTGCAATTCATGATTATGCAACCTCCATCTGGGGTGCTTCGCCCATTCGGTAAGCTTCTGTTTCGTCTGTTCAAAATTCTGCAAAAGGAGCTTTGTGTTTTCATGTGCTTGTTTTGTTCCCGCAATGAATCCTTCCGCTGCCCAACCGGTGCTTTGCCGGCAAAAAGCAACCTGCACCTGCGCATTTGCCTGCCGCGTTCTTTGGGTTGCAGTGCTTCGGTGTTCCTGTTGCACTGTGATAACGGACACAGCCAAAACTATTCGATGTTCTGGTGCGGAATGGAGGGCGACGATTACGAATGGTGGGAGTGCGACTGCGCACCGAAACAGACAGGAATTTATTGGTATTCTTTTCTGCTCACCACTTGGTGCGGAACACGAAAAATCGGACGCGGCAGGAACGGATACGGAATTTTGGACAGTGAACTGCCATTTCAGCTCACGGTTTACGACCCTGCACTGAAAACACCGGATTGGCTTGCGGGCGGCATCATCTATCAAATTTTCCCCGACCGTTTCTTTTTTTCCGGAGAACAAAGCCGTGAAATTCCAGCAGGAAGAACCTTGCGGAGCGATTGGGGCAATCAACCGGAATGGCGACCCAATCACGAGGGAAAAATTACAAATACCGATTTCTTTTGCGGCGATTTGCGCGGTATTACCCAAAAGCTGGACTATCTGCAATCGCTTGGTATCACCTGCCTCTATCTGAATCCGATTTTTGAAGCACATTCCAATCATCGGTATGATACTGCAGATTACGAAAGCATTGACCCGTTGCTTGGAACTGAGCAGGATTTTGCTCGCCTTTGTCGGGAAGCCAAGGCACACGGTATGCGTGTTTTACTCGATGGCGTTTTTAATCATACTGGCAGCGACAGCCGCTATTTTAACCGGGAAGGACGCTATGGTTCGGGCGGTGCATATCATGACCGCACTTCCCCCTTTTATGAATGGTACCGGTTTATCCGATGGCCGGAGCTTTACGATTCTTGGTGGGGGTTTGAAACACTGCCCGCCATTCGCCACGACTCGGCAAGCTTTCACCAATATATTGCGGGCGAAAACGGCATTGCACAAAAATGGATGGCGCTTGGAGCTTCGGGTTGGCGGCTTGATGTGGTCGACGAGCTTCCTGATACGTTAATTGATGCCCTCCACAACCGGATTCGTCAGCAGGATCCCGAGGGGTTTCTGCTTGGTGAGGTTTGGGAGGATGCGTCCAACAAGGAAAGCTACGGTCACCGCCGTCGTTATCTGCTTGGCGGACAGCTTGACAGCGTGATGAATTATCCGTTCCGCAGCGCAATTTTCAATTTTTTATGCGGTGGCGACAGCGCCGCACTGATTGAAACCGTTTGTACGATCCTTGAAAATTACCCGCCTCAGGTGGTTCGCCTGCTGATGAATCATATCGGCACACATGACACCGAACGTGCGCTGACGGTTCTTGCGGGAGAACCCAGCCGCGGCAGAGGGCGCGAATGGCAGTCAGGACAGCAGCTTTCCCCCGAACAATACGCCCGTGGAATTGCTCGGATGAAGCTCGCTGCGGCGATTCAATTTTTGTTGCCCGGCGTTCCGAGTATTTATTATGGTGATGAAGCCGGGATGCAGGGTTATGCCGACCCATTCAACCGCGGCTGCTATCCTTGGGGAAATGAAAACCAGGAGTTGCTTGCATGGTACCGCTTTTTAGGGCGACTCCGCAAGGAAAACAGCTGCCTTGCGCAAGGAAGGTTTCTTCCGCTGGAATCACACGGCGGATTGCTTTCCTTTATCCGCAAGGATGCGCGCTGCGCACTCTTGCTTGCCTGCAACCGCAGCCAGACGGAAGAATTGCTGCCTCTTCCTGCAGAATGGCACTCCGCCCGCTCTCTTTGCGGAGCTGCACCCCAAAACGGAGCTTTGCTCCTTGCACCGGAAAGCATCACTATTTTAGGGTGCTCCGAAAAATAAACCACATTAGATTGCTTTTTTCTGATGGATGGAAAGGAACGTTTTGAATGGATTTTTCTTCTGTCATCCCGTCTGGTTTTCGGGGATGCGCCTGCATTACTCAAAATGGAACCGCCGTGTTGGAAAAAGCATCTGGCCTATCTGATCTTGCAAACAATATTCCCAACACGATGCAAACCAGATTTGCCACCGCATCTGCCGGAAAAGCTTTTGTGGCAGTGGCAGTTCTCAATCTGATCGAACGGGGAAAACTGCATTTTGAGGACACCCTATGCACATTACTTGCGCTCGATTGGCACCAAATTGACCCGGGAGTGACGGTGCGTCAGCTGCTGACACACACTTCGGGGGTGCCCGATTATTTTGATGAGAGTATCATGGATGAGTACGAAGAATTATGGATCGATTTTCCCAATTACCGTATTCGCAAAAATTCGGATTTACTGCCGCTCTTTCTCACCAAACCCATGCTCTATTCCAAGGGAAGTAAATTTCAATACAATAACACAGGCTATGTGCTGCTGGCAATGATTCTGGAACAGATCACCAATCAGGAATTTGATGAGGTTCTGAACGAACTGGTGTTTGCTCCCGCCGAGATGTGCTGCACCGGCTATTATGAACTGGACCGTCTTCCGGCACACTGCGCCAACAACTATATTTTTGATCAAGACGGGCGCTGGCGCACCAATATTTTCAGTGTAGATGCCAAAGGAACCGGCGCAGGCGGCGCGTTTACCACGGTGGAGGATATTCTTAATTTTTGGGACTCGCTAAAAAATTACCGTCTGCTTTCCAAGGCTATGACAGAAAATATGTTGCGCATCCACAGTGGCGACGATGAAAATGAAGACGGAAAATACGGGTATGGTGTCTGGATGTTTCCACGAACAGACGGCAGTTATTTTCCTTATTTTCAAGGCTGCGACCCCGGGGTCAGCTTTGTTTCGCTGCTCGACCGCAAAACGGATACCACTGCCGTTCTTGTCAGCAACTATGGCGACAATGTCTGGAAAATAATGCGCAATATTGTTCAGCAACTGAACGGATCAGAGTCCATTTGAACGTGGAATGCTATCGTTACCACTGCTCATATTGCCAAATAATAGTATCCTGTTTGTGGCTTACCGCGGCCAGACTATATGCACCGTGATTCCATCTGAACTCCTCATTGCTTTGATCGGATGACGGACGACAGAAAAACAAATAGAATGTAAAATCATTGGAAAAGGATACACCCTCTTCAAAGGGAAACTGAATCCATCCCACCGGCAATTTTTCATCTTCCCATACGGTTGATTGTGTTCCGGACCAAACAGACATCCGTCCATATCGCTCTTCCAGCTCGCTCAGTTCTATGTCATTCATCCGGCAGCGCAGTGACATCATTTCTCCTCCCATCAAAAATGGTGCTGCATAGTAAAAATCAGTACCGTCTGCATCGCCGGGAATCTGAGGCGGAAACTGCTCCGTCAGCACACTATCCGGATATCCGCTGCGCCGCAGAAGGCGATGATATGTCAAGGGATTTCGTGTCTCGGCAAGATATTCGTTTGGAAGAAAAAATACCGCAGCGCCAACAGATACCGCAAACAAAACCGCAGCAGCGCAGATGCTTTTTATGTGGATTACATGCCGGCGCGAACGAATCGTCAACGTAAGAAAGCACAAAAACGGAATTGCAAACGGAAGGCATTTCCACTGTCTGGGGTCACTTGCAGACCACTCATACAGTGCGGCAAAGACGCAGAACCCAACAAAAGAAAATACGGTCAGCACCCTCAGCATGGTTTTGTGATTTCTCATTTGTGCTTCCTCCAATCCTTTTAACTTGTATTATATGTCAATTAATATTGAAAATCAAGTATTTTTTATTGTTTTTCAATAAGTATTCTGCAATAATTTGCCTTATTAAATATTCTAAAATTCAAAAAACTGCAGATAACAGCGTATCTGCAGTTTTTTATTGAGCATATGAATTTTTATGATACTGCGTCCGAGTTAAGATTGAATCATTTTACCACATGAAGGATAAAAATCTAATTCAAAAAATGGGCATTATGCTTTCGGCAAATTGCTATCATCTTGCTGCGCCTTTTCTTGTGCAGAAACAGGAGGTTTTGGCTGCATGACCGGTGAAACCGGCGGCTGAACCATGGGTTGATATGGCCGAGGAGCTTTTTCTGCCTTACGAGCACGGCGTTTCTTTCTTGTTGCAAAAAGAACAATTACCAAAACCACCCCAGCGGTCAGCAGATACGGCAAAATCCAGATCAACGCAATTCCGATTCCCTGAACAATTTTGAACGCAACTGCAAAGGAATCCCGGAATGCCTTCGCAACCTGTGGTGCAAAGGGTGTATTACTGCTTTCAGTTAACACGGTTTGCCAAAGTTCCACCGTAATGGTTGCATACTCCACCTGATTATCATACCTTTGCTGCTGCCCGGTCAGTTGGTCAATCTCCGTTTGAATTCCAGCAAGCTCTTGTTCCAATTGCAGCAAGTCCGAAAGAGCCTCTGCCTTTTCCATCAAGGCCAGAATCCGATCTCTTTGCGTTTTCTTCGCCTTCAAACGTGAATCCACATCATAATACTGATCGGTAATGTCCTCTGTACTCTGAGATCGGTTGGTAATCGTTCCGATTTGCTTGAGTGCATCCGCAAATGTATTAATTTCAGTCACAGGGATGCGCAGAACATAAGTTCCGGAACCATTGGACTCTGTGCTGCCGCGCTGCTGCAACGATTCTAAATAACCGCCACTGCTGCTGACCTCCTGATTCAATGCCTCCGCCGCGTTGCTGAAATCTGTTGTTTCAACTTGAAATGTTACACTGACAATCATCTTGCGATTTGAATTTTCCCCTTCAACACTAAGCTGACTGTCCTGGAGGCTCATTTCGGCATTGTTTTTGGTTGGACCGGCTGCCTGACTGCTCGACTTGGAACAACCGGAAAACAGGAATGCAGTCACAAGAATCAAAACCAGAATCCATTTTGCCTTCATCATCATCCATCCTTTGCAACAAAATCTGAGGAAGCGAAAAAATTGCATTGTTTCAATTAAAGATTACCATGTTTTACTGATTTTTGCAACTCAAGTTCAATACTTTTGTTTATATTGTTTTTTTACCTCATCAAAGCAAAAAATACCGGAGAAACTCAGCACCTATCTGCTGATTTCCTCCGGTATTTTGCAAATGATCAAGCGAAATAAAAATTTATGCCCAATACATGTTTCCGTTCTGGCTTTCAAAGATCATCACGCGTTTGAGGAACGCGATTGCCTTCTCCAGGCCTTCCTTCGGCGTCATCAGGCCGTCTTCGTGCTCAATGGACATGACATAATCATAGCCGGTATTGCGCAGCTCACTGCAGATAGCGCGCCAGGTATCCTCTCCATGGCCATAGCCAACCGTGCGGAATACCCAGTTGCGGTCATCCATCTTGTCGAACCGCGTCGTATCCAGTACGCCGTTAATTGCAGATTTATATGGATCAATATAGGTATCCTTGGCATGAAAATGGAAAATTGCACCCTTCAGCTCGCGGATTGCGGCAACCGGATCGATTCCCTGCCAAAACAGATGAGACGGGTCAAAGTTTGCCCCAATGTTGTCACCGGCATATTTGCGGATTTTGAGCATGGTAGCGGGGTTATAAACACAGAAACCGGGATGCATTTCAAAGCAGACCTTGACACCGTGGTCAGCTGCAAATTTTGCTTCCTTCTGCCAATAGGGAATCAGTTTCTCTTCCCACTGCCAGTCCAGAACTTCCTGATAATCCGTCGGCCATGCACAGGTGACCCAGTTTGGATATTTTGCGCCCTCATGATCACCGGGGCAACCTGAGAAAGTGGTCACACGGTCCACACCGATTTTTTCTGCAAGCATTACGGCCGCTTCAAACTGCTCATGATCCCATTTCGCAATTTCTGGATTTGGATGCACCGCATTTCCGTGAACGGAAAGGCAGGAAATCTGCATATCATATTTTTTGATAGTCTCCGTAAATTTATCGATCAGAGCAGGATCCTTCATAAACTTGACCGCATCGCAGTGCGCGGTTCCGGGGGAACCTCCACAGCCGATTTCCACTGCCTGTACCCCAAGTCCTTTGAGGTATTTCAAGGTTTCCTCCAGGGAAAGATCACCGAGAATAACAGTCATAACACCCAGTTTCATTTCAAACACTCCTTTTTTAAATTTGACAGACGGGAATCCCCGTCAAAATTAACATTTCCGGTTTTTTCATTCTCCGTTTCCGGTAGAAGAAAATGAATTTAAGCTGCTTTTGAATTGCATTTTTTTTATAATCCGTTATAATGGAAAGAAAACGAACGACAAAATCGCACTTAAATTTTATGCCACATTTATGCGGGTCTTGCATGAAAAATGGCACAACACTCCAACGGAAATCTTTCTTTCGCACACCTATTAATCCATTTTTATCGATCGTTTTTTGCGAAATTGTGATTACAACAGGGATGTGATGATTTGAACGGCTCCTATGAAGCGCAGCGCGACAATATGACAAGTCTTGCGATTTGGCCCACGCTGCATAATATTTGCAACCCGCATTTTCACAGCAGCATTGAACTCACCTATGTACTGGACGGCGAATTCAAAACCATCATCAATGGCAAAAGCGTCACTGCAAAAAAGGACGAGCTCGTCATTTTTTCCAGCTACTGCACACACGCCACTCTGCCGGAACCAAAACAACGCAACAAAACCATTGTGATGATTATTCCCCCTGAGCTGATTGGAGCTGCAAGCGGACGGATGAGCGGAAAAATCTTTCGGGAAACGGTCGTTCGGGACGCTGAGGTCTGCAGCGAAATTCTTCACTGCATGAAAATGTTGATTCGCCTGAAAAAAGACGGCCCTCTCAACACCTGCGTCAGCAAAGGGTATGCCTATGTCGTCATCGGTCTGCTGATGGAAAAAGTGGGATTAACTGAAACCGGCAACGACAAAACCGATTTCTTTTTCAAGGATATTCTGGCATACATCGAAGAGCATTACACCCAGCCGCTTTCCCTGGAAACCATTTCAACCACATTCGGCTACAGTAAGTACAGCTTTTCACACCTGTTTAACTCTTACTTTGGCTGCACGCTGACAGACTATGTCAATTCTCTGCGCGCACGGTGCGCTTCCGGTCTTTTGGCCGAAACCGAGCTTTCGATGACAGAAATTGCAATGCGTTCCGGTTTTGAAAGCCTGCGCACCTTTTACCGCGCATTCAAAAAGAATTATAATTGTACGCCGTCTGTTTACAAAAAGCGGAGGGAATCCCGCTGATTCAGATCGAAACCGAAATCGCCTGTCCCTGTGCATCAGAAGCAAATGCTGCTTCAATGACGCGCATCACACGCATCATTTGTGTGTGTGTAACAATCTGCTCTTCTTTTCCGTCGATTGCGCGGCAGAAATTGCGGTAAAAATCATGCACATCGGAATGCGGAATCGGCAGCTCGTAACGATCTGTTGTCACACTGTCTCGCGGCGCCATCGTCTTGGTCAAGCCAGCAGCCGTTTGAACCGGCAGCACTTCGCTTTCGTGCCAATGATTGCAGCGCACTGCTTCACACGGCTCGCGCCAGTCGTGAATGCGGGCGCTGCCTTTTTTCGCCTGCAGATAAAAACGCGGCAATTCAATGAAGTTATACGTTCCAACCTCCACATATCCCGTTTTTCCTCCTGCAAAGGTGAGTTCCAAACGAAAGCCATCGTCCACAAGCTGCTCGGTAATGTGGGTAAACTCGCAGGAAACGCGTGTGATTTCATCCGGGAACAGCAACAGCATCTGGTCAATCAGATGTACTCCCCAGTCGTACAGCATTCCGCCGCCGTGTTCCTTTTCGCGCCGCCAATCACTCGGGATTCCGCGGGAACCGTGAATGCGGGATTCAATGCGGAACACCTCTCCCAGTTCCCCGCTATTGCAAAGCTGCTGCATGGCAAGGTAATCGACATCCCAGCGGCGGTTCTGATGCACCGTGAACCGCTTGCCGCTGGCATCAGCCGCTGCAAACATGGCAGAAAGATCTTCACAGGAAAGCGTGACCGGTTTTTCCGAAATCACATTTTTGCCCGCCTGCAAAGCCGCCACTGCCAGCTCTCGATGCACATCATTCGGTACGGCGATTGTCACCAAATCCACCTGGGGATCGGAAAGAACCTCTTCCAGAGAAGAATACGCATGAATGCCGCGGCTCTCTGCGAGCTGCCGGCGTTTTTCATCAATATCCCAGATGCCGGAAAGCTTTACAGCATCACTGTTTTGTGCGTGCTGAGTATGCCAGCCGCCCATTCCGCCGTAGCCAATAACCACAAGATTTTTCATTGTGATAATCATTCCTTTCAGACTGCGAGCATTTTATTGATCTATCCGTATCATATCACAGGCAGAAACGAACGTCTTGTCATTTCTGAATTTTATGGTGTCACTTATTGCTTTATTTCTACCGGTCAATCCCAATGCAAAAATTGCAGCAAATCCTTCCTGCTGTTTGGCACACGATCTTCCAAAACAGCATTAAGCGCTGCTTGCAGCAACACACCGGTCTGTTTTCCCGCTCCGGGTAAATCGTGTCCTGTCAGATTCAGCTGTGCCAGACAAACACAATCTCCCCGTGCCAGAATTTCTTTTTTCATCTGCTCCGCCGCTTCTGCGCCGGAGTTTTTTTCTGCGCGCAGCAATAAAATTTGCGTGGCAAGCAGTTCTTCTCCGCTCTTACCGAGCATTCGCCGCATCCCGGGCAGCGTAACGGGATCCGGAAGCTGCGTTTCAATCAAAGCACAAACCCGCAAAATCAACCGGCTCTCCGCCCGTAATCTGCGCAATGTCTGCTGTGCAAGCCTTTGCTGCTCCACGGTATCCATTGCAGGAATGGCACGGAACAGCAGCGCTGTGCGCAATGCTTTTTCTGCTGGAGCATTGCAGACACGCGCAACAACAAGGTTCCATACTGCTGCATCGGCAAACAACGGAGAAAGCTCTTCCAAAAAGACTGTCAACACATCGGGAAATGCAAGCAAAATCGGTTGTGCTCCGGTTCCGCAAAGCAGCTTGTTCCATTCTGCAAAAATACGTTCTGAAGCAATTTTTTTCAGCTTTGCACTGCCCGCATGTACTGCCGCCGCGGTGGTGTTTTCTACAGAAAAACCAAGCACGGACGCAAAACGAAGTGCACGCAAAATACGCAGTGCATCCTCTTCAAACCGCTGTTCGGGTTTTCCTACACAGCGAATCACTTTTTTCACAAGATCTTCTTGCCCGTCAAAATCGTCCCGCAAACCTACGTTTTCCTGATAAGCCATTGCATTGACCGTAAAATCCCGTCTGGCTAAATCCTCATGCAGGTTTGGGGTAAACGTTACAAAATCAGGATGACGGCTATCAGAATACGTTCCGTCGATCCGATAGGTTGTGACCTCCACCGGCATTCCCTCTGATATGATCATCACGGTTCCGTGCGCAATCCCGGTTTCAATTACATGAAAATCCATCAAGCAGCGCTTGGTTTGTTCCGGCAGCGCGGAGGTTGTCACGTCCCAGTCCTGCGGCGTTCGGCCAAGCAGACTGTCACGCACACAGCCGCCTACAACCCACGCCTCAAAACCGTTTTCCTGCAAACGGCGAAGCACTCTTGTTACATATTCCGGCACTTGAATCGACTGCATAGGATTGCTCCTTCCTCGCCGTACGGCTTTTCTTTTATTGTACCACAGGGTTCACTTTTCTGCTGCCCTAATCAGCAAATTTTATGGACTATTTTTGCAGACCATACAAAACACTTGACAATCTGTTTATACTGTGTATACTGTATATATACAGATAGAGGTGAGCAAATGGAAATTATTCTGCGCAACACGAGCACACAGCCAATCTACGAGCAAATCTCCAGACAGATCAAGGATCAGATTATCTCCGGCGTTTTACATGCCGATGATCCTCTGCCCTCCATCCGGGCGCTCGCCAAGGATCTGCGCATCAGCGTAATTACAACAAAGCGCGCCTATGATGAACTGGAGCAGGAAGGTTATCTTTACACCGTTGCGGGCAAGGGTTCCTTTGTTGCCCCCCGCAATGTAGAGCTGATTCGGGAAGAACATCTAAAGAAAATTGAGCTGTCGCTGCAGGAGTGTATCGCGCTCGCCACCACCTGTGGATTGAGCAAAAAAGAACTTCTGGATACCTTGCGTCTGCTTTTGGAAAACGAAAAAGATACGAATGGATTATAACCCGATCACGCTGAATTTTGAGAGATGGAAAGGAATGAATTGCTACCATGAATGCATTGGAGCTTCATCATGTAAATAAAGCCTACCCTGGATTTTCTTTGCAGGATATCAATCTGACATTACCGGCAGGCAGCATTATGGGATTGGTTGGCGAAAACGGTGCCGGAAAAAGCACGCTGATCCGCGTGCTGATGAATGCCGTGAACCGCGACAGCGGCGAAGTCTACGTTTTAGGTCGCGACAATCGCAATGGCTTTAACCAAACCAAAGAGGAGATCGGCGTTGTTCTGGATGAAGCATATTACCCCGAAACAATCACCGCCCGCCAGCTCAACAAGGTTTTGCAAAACAGCTATCAAAACTGGAATGGTGAGCAGTACCATCAATTGCTCCGCAAATTTTCATTGCCGGAATCAAAACCGTTCAAGGAATATTCCCGTGGTATGAAAATGAAGCTTGCGATTGCTGCAGCACTTTCCCATAATCCAAAACTGCTGGTGCTTGATGAGGCAACCAGCGGACTTGACCCCATGGTTCGTGACGAGATTCTTGATTTATTCTATGATTTTACCCGGGACGAAACACATTCCATCCTGATTTCCTCACATATTGTGAGTGATTTGGAAAAGCTTTGCGATTACATTGCATTTTTACACCGCGGAAAATTAATTTTTTGCGAAGAAAAAGACGCCCTGAGTGATGTCTATGGAATCATTCGCTGCAACGCCCAGGGGTTAGAAGTTATTCCGCCGGAGGCAATCTGTGGGCAGCGCCGTTCTGAATACGGAATCGAAGTATTGGTCAAGCAGGCACTCGTTTCCCCCGCTCTGCGGCCCGAACGCGCGGATGTGGAAGAAATTATGCTTCTGCTTTCTAAACAATAAACCGTAAAAAATTCTATTTTGTGCCAAACCGATCTTACCATTGACCGTCGCGGCAGAAAGGGTATGTTCATTTTATGAAAGGGTTACTGCTCAAAGATTTTTACACCATCACCAAGCAGCTCAAGTTTTTTTTGCTTCTGATCGTGTGTTTTGCATTGATTCCAAACTTTTCGGTTTCTGTTTTTGCGGTGGTTTATGCCGCCATGCTTCCTATCACAACATTGGCATATGATGAACAGTGCAAATGGAATTCCCTCGCCGTAATGATGCCGTACCCGCCCGCTTTTATCGTTTTGAGCAAATATATAATCGGGCTGATGGGTGTTGTATTTGCCACCGCACTTTCCATCGTTGGCTACGGGATTCAGACGATGGTTTTTCATCAGGCAGACGACGGCTCCTTCTGGTTTTCCCTGCTGACGGGACTCTGTCTGTCTATTATACTGCTTGCCGTCAATCTGCCGTTGATGTATCGCCTCGGTGTGGAAAAAGGCCGCCTGATCTTTTTCGTGTTGATTGCACTGTTTGTTTTTGCAGTTAGTTTGTGCGGCAATTCCCTTACACCCTTGTTGCAGGATACTGCAAGGCTCCAGCTGATTGCTTCCCTGTTGCCTGTAATTGCGTTGGTGTTGTTTATCCTTTCCGCACTGATTTCCATTTATATCTATGAGCATAAGAAATGTTAACCCAAGCCACATAACAACAATGCAAAGCGCTGTTGCGGATGTTATACACATCTGCAACAGCGCCTTTTTTCCGATTGCACAAATTAAAATCAGGCAAAAATCGAATTTCCTTCTGCATCAATTGCAACAATAAGCGGAAAATCCTCCACCTGCAGCCGCTTGACCGATTCACAGCCAAGATCCTCAAACGCAATTACTTCGCAGCTTTTTACTGCTTTGGCTGCCAAAGCACCTGCTCCGCCGATGGCGCACAAATAAACTGCTCCGTTGCGTTTCATCGCATCCACAACTGCCTGCGACCGATTGCCCTTGCCGATCATAACGCTGAGTCCCAGATCAAGAAGGCGCGGTGCAAAGGGATCCATGCGTCCGGAAGTCGTTGGTCCGCAGGAACCAATCGGCATTCCTTCCGGTGCGGGGGTTGGTCCCGCATAGTAAATAGCAGCTCCCCTCATTGGAAACGGAAGCTCCTTTCCCTCATCCAAAAGCGCCATCATGCGTTTATGTGCAGCATCCCGCGCGGTGTATACGACTCCGGAAAGTAAAATCATTTCCCCGGCTTTTAATGTTTTTGCCTCATCTGCTGCATTTGCAACGTCAAACTTTTTGCGTTCCATCAATCATTCGTCCTTTCCTTGTCCGATCCTGTTATTGATTCTGGTTCCGGAATTACCTGCATCCGTTCCAAAGGTTTTGCGAGGCAGTCCAGCTCTTGATAAAAGCTTTTAAGCCGTTGTTCTGCCTTTTCATTTTTTTCGGCTTCTTCTCGCGCAAACGCTGCCTGTTTTTCCAGAGCCTCTCTCCGCGCTGTCTCTTCTTCTTGAGCCTTCACTGCTTCTTGTTCGCGTTCAATTTGCGCGGCTTCATCCTTTTTGCGCTTTTCCTCGCGCAAAATTGCCACTGCCGCCCGCTTTGCCTCTTCGCGCCGTTCAATCTCCATCCGTTCCTGATACTGCAGCCGAAGCTGTTCCAAAAAAGCTTTGACACTATCCGCCGCTTGTGCGGACTGTTCTACACGCCGTTTATCCCGCTCATTCTGCCGTTGGGGCCGATCTGCCTCTTGGCCAAGTCTGCTGTAATCAATCTTTTGCACGGGCGAAATCTTTGGCACCGAGAACGAGTTTTGCAGCTCGGCCACATGCTGCCGCAGCTGTTCACAGCGCTTTGCAAAAAGCTCCGCATTGCAGATCTGTTCATCCATGCTCAAGATCACTCCCTTCAAAAATCACGATGGCATCTGCCAGTATGATTGTTTTTATTTATTTTACTCCAAAGCCCGTTGTTTTTCAATGTTGATTCACAGGAATCGTGATTGAAAAATATCATAATACCCGGTGCATTGCAATCATTGCCTATATATTTCAGTATTTGAAACAATTAATGCCACCAGAATGCGTTTTACTTTAATTTTTGACCGCTTTCCATCATACGGCATGATGTTTTCAAACGAAAGAAAGCCCATAATCTTGCTATTTTCGGCAAGATTATGGGCTTTGCGTCTGGAGCGGGTAATGGGAATCGAACCCACCTATCAACCTTGGGAAGGTCGCATTCTACCAATGAATTATACCCGCGCGACGAAAGCTAGTATATCACATTGCGAGGAAAATTTCAACTCCCTTTTACAACTTCACGAAAAATATCCAGCGCTTTTTGCGGTGTTTTGCAGATAGCAAACAGCAAAAAATCATCCTGCTGCCCGATCACTGCCTGCTGCACCAAAGAATATTCCGCCTGATTCAGTTCCTTGAAGCTTGCGAGCTTTTGAATCTTCCGGCGCTGAATCGCCTGCAAAACCTTCTCTTTCTGCTCGGGAGTGGAAACCTGAAACACTGCAATTTCAAATGCCGAGGTATCTTTTTGCGCTAAAAAGACCGAGCAGGATTCACACTCGTTACTCTTGATTCCGTAATTGCTCTCCAGCTGGTTCCAGTCAATTTCGATCATTGCGCCGTCAATAATTCTTCTGGTGATACTGGATGCTGCCTGATGGGCATCCACCGGACCTGACAAATGAATGTCTCCGCTGGTGGTAATTTCATAAAGATCCGATTCAACGATCATTCCCCTGCTATTCATGGTTCCCCACAAATATTCATAAACAACAAAACCGCCGCACAACAAAAACGCAGAGCAAAATACAATCAAAATCGTTTTGAGGATTTTAGCACCTTTATGAAATTTCATCCGAATCACCGCCTTTCTATCGCACAGTCGTACCATATTTGACCATTAAAAGGCACAAAATGCACAAAAAAACGGTCGCTGAAACAAAATCAATAAATATATTTAATGATATCCGAAATCAACTTAGATTTCAAGGTGTAAAACAGATAAGACAAAAGTGACTATTTCGTCACAATTACCAATATTCTTTGCCACGCATTTTCGCTGACCTGGGGAACCCTTTGCCTTCAGCGGGCATATCATGCTGCGGGGCAGACTTTTTTGCCGTCCAATTTTGAAAGGAAGTGTGATACTCCATGGCAACCGATGTTTATCTTTCGCCTTCTGTTCAGGACTGGAATGTTGGCTACGGAAATTACGGAACGGAAGAGCAGCGTATGAACCAAATTGCCGACATTGTTGCATATGAGCTGGACCGCAACGGCCTTACACTGGTTCGCAACGAGCCCTCTCAAACGCTGCAGGAAATCGTGGCACAATCTAATTCGATTGCTCCAAAGATCCACGTTGCGATTCATTCCAACGCTTCGGCCAGCGGAAAAGCGCGCGGACCGGAAGTATATGTGCACAAATTCGGTTCCGACAGCGAACGTTTGGCGAACGATATCTATGATCAGCTGCAAGCAATTTCCCCCGCACAAGGTCTTGGCGTCAAGGAAGGCTATACCGCATTTAACGGCAAGGGTTACTACGAGCTGCGGCGCACCAAAGCACCTGCCGTATTGGTGGAGGTAGCATTCCACGATAATCCCGAGGATTCGCAGTTCATTATCAATAATATTTATCAGATCGGCGTTGCGATAGCAAAAGGAATTCTGGAATATTTCGGACGCAGCTATCGCCCGGACTCCGAGGAAAATATCGCATATCTGAAAAAGAAATATAACGGAAGTTCTGTGGGCTAATCGGGTAACCGCGTATTTTCTCTTCACAAAAAAGCACGGAATATCGGTTTTTTTCCGATATTCCGTGTTCTTTTTGCAAAGAATAAGAGCAGCAAACCACTTTCAGCGTTCTATCTCCCGGGCTCAAACAGATCCGTTTTGCAAAATACACATGAAAAATACAAACAACAGATAACAGAAAGGCTGCTTGAAATGAAAAAAATGAAACATCCACTCTTATTTTTTCTCTTTGGCGCAGGAACATACGCTTCCCTGGAACTGATTTCCCGCGGGAGAACGTATTTTTCCATGTTTTTGGCAGGCGGTACCTGCTTTTTGCTCATTCAGCGCATTTGCAATGATTTTCTTCACCGTGCCGGAACGGTGCTGCGTTGTCTCGCGGGCTCGGCAATCATTACAGGCGTAGAGCTTGTTTTCGGGCTGCTGTTTAACCGCAAACATAATGTGTGGGATTATTCGGACCGACGCGGCAATTTTAGGGGGCAAATCTGTCCTCTTTTTTCACTGCTCTGGGCCCTGCTTGCAATTCCCGCCATGGGAATCGGCGCATGGATGGCTCGCGGTCTGCGCAAATCTGAAAAATAAAGATCAGTTTGCCTGTGCATTTTTCCATTCAATATATTCGTCATACGTTCCGGCACGGTCAATCATTCCGTCCGGTGTCAGCTCAATGACACGGTTGGCAATGGTCTGAATAAACTCGTGATCGCGCGAAGTGAACAGCAAAATACCTTTAAAATCAATCATTCCATTATTCACTGCGGTGATGGATTCCAGATCGAGATGGTTCGTAGGCTGATCCAGCACCAACACATTGGATCCGAACATCATCATGCGGGAAAGCATGCAGCGAACGCGTTCCCCACCGGAAAGCACATTGACCGGTTTGAACACATCCTCTCCGGAAAAGAGCATTCTCCCCAAAAATCCACGCAGATAGGTATCGGTGGTGTCTTTGGAATACTGACGCAACCAATCGAGAATTGAAAGCTCACAATCATTAAAATAAGCTGAATTGTCCTTGGGGAAATACGATTGTGTCGTGCTGACGCCCCACGAAAAGCTGCCGGAATCGGCTTCGCTTTCTCCCATCAGCACCGAAAACAGTGCTGTAACTGCCATTTCATTTTCCGCAATAAAAGCGATTTTATCTCCGCGGTTCACTCGGAACGAAACGTTTTTAACCACTTGGGTTCCCTCTGCAGAAGCACACAAATCGGTCACGGTAAGAATCTCCTTGCCGGGTTCACGATCGGGTGAAAACCCAACAAACGGATACCGACGGGAGGAAGCGGGCAATTCTTCTACGGTGAGCTTGTCCAGCAGTTTTTTTCGCGAGGTTGCCTGCCGGGATTTTGACTTATTGGCAGCAAATCGTGCAATAAAGTTCTGGAGCTCACGGATTTTATCTTCTGCCTTGCGGTTTTGATCCCGAAGCATGCGCTGCATCAGCTGGCTGGATTCATACCAGAAATCATAGTTGCCCACATAATCGCGAATTTTGGTGTAATCAATATCGATGATATGGGTACACACATCATTGAGGAAACGTCGGTCATGCGAAACTACCAGTACAGTTCCGGGATAGTCGATCAAAAATTCCTCCAGCCAATCGATCGATTTCAGATCGAGATGGTTGGTCGGTTCGTCGAGCAGAATAATATCCGGCTGACCAAACAACGCCTGCGCCAACAAAACCTTCACCTTGTCATTATCGCGCAGCGTTGCCATGCGGTCAGAAAGCAGGCTGCTGTCCACACCGAGCCCTGCCAAAAGCCGCGCAGCATCGGTTTCGGCATCCCAGCCATTGAGTTCGGCAAACTCGCCTTCCAGTTCTGCAGCCAATTCACCATCTGTCTCGGAAAAATCCTCTTTGGCATAGAGCACTTCCTTTTGCTGCATGATCTCATAAAGGCGGGGATTGCCCTGAATCACGGTGTCCAGTACCGTAAATTCATTATAGGCAAAGTGATCCTGCTTGAGCACGGAAAGACGGTCTTTTTCGCCGTAGATCACCTCGCCGGTGGTGGAATCCAGCTCACCGGAAAGCACTCTCAAAAAAGTTGACTTTCCCGCACCGTTTGCACCGATAATGCCATAGCAGTTGCCCGGTGTAAATTTTAAATCAACATGGGAAAAAAGTTCTGTTCCGTTAAAATTGACACTCACATTGGAGACAGTAATCATAATACAAGTTTCCTCCGGATTCATAATGTTAAATATTTCGCCCTGCGCAGCGTTTTTTGTTTTCCTTCGGCAGTCGTTTTTGCCCGCAGGCATACATATTAATTGTATCATGCCTGTCAAGCACGCCTTGACGTAATTTACTCTCTTTACTATAATAAATATGTTGAATTGTAAAGGGTATAAACAACTTTCTCTCAAATCTTGATCGGTATGAACCATATTTATTTATAAGGAAGAATTGAAATGATGAAAGAATTCTGCATTCTGTTTCTTACATTTATCATCTATGCATTCTTTGGCTGGTGCTGCGAATGCATTTACTGTTCCATCCCTGCCAAAAAGCTGATCAACCGTGGTTTTCTCACCGGACCGATCTGCCCTGTTTACGGCTTTGGCGCCGTGATCGTCTTTCAGGCGTTGCGACCGTTGGGCAGTAATATTTTTCTCACTTTTTTCGGCGGATTGCTTTTGACAAGCACTCTGGAATACATAACCTCCTTTTTGCTGGAAAAACTGTTTCATCTTTCCTGGTGGGACTACTCTAAACGGAAATTTAACCTGCACGGGCGCGTCTGTCTGCGCAATTCGCTGCTCTTTGGTATTTTATGTGTATTCGCCGTCCACGTAATTGACCCTTGGGTCAGCGGATTAGTTTTATCACTTTCGGTTGAAATGCTTTCTTTTCTGTCAGGTTCCATCCTGACAATGCTCATTATCGACTGTTATGTTTCCGTGCGTTCCGTTCTCGCACTCAACGGGCGTCTGCAGCAAATTGCCCTGCTGCGCGAAGAACTCAAGCACCGGGCAGAAGCCTCGGCTGCACAGCTCAAAACTGCACTGGAAACCGGCTCTGAGCAATTCCGGGAAGAACGGCTGCGCGCACGGATTGAAACAGAACACGCCGAACACGACCTGCATCAGTTGGAAGAAAACCATATCTTTACAACCAGACGCTTGATGAATGCCTTTCCTCGCATGGATTCCATCCGTCAGCGGGGAATTCTGACTGAAATCCGAGAGGCAGTTGCTGCCGCAGCTACCCGCAGAAAAGCTGAAAAAAAGAAAAACCATGTTGAAAAAAATTAGAATTTGCAAAAAAGAATAGACTTACATTTTAAAACGCGATAAAATAAAAATGTATTTCATTGCAACATAGGATCTCTCCAGCATGATTACACGTACTATTTTTCTGCAGATATTACTGAGAACAGGGGGATTTTTCTTGAAAAAAAGAGGTTCTGCCATTACAACCGTACTTATGCTCGTGACGCTGCTGTTTGCAACCATTTCCGTGTGCACTGCTTCTCCTGCAAAAATACAGCGCGGTACCGTCACAATCTCTCCCGTAGACGTTGGGAATACGAACGACTACGACGGTGGCGGCGGCGGTGATTGGGGCGGCGGTACCGACTGGGGCAACGACAACGATTACAGCTATAGCGGAAGCGGTTCTTCCGATGGTGACAGCGATCTTACCCCCGGTGAACTGATCGCGGCTTTGGTCATTGTGGCCGTCGTCGTAATTTTCACCATCAAAGGCAGCCGCAAAGGCTCATCTACGTCTTCTGCACCCGCTGCTCCCACACAAACACCGCGTAACCACGAAGCCGAAATCGTGCCGGCAATTCAGGCAATTGACCCGAACTTCAGCCGCGATGCCTTTATCAATTGGGGCAACGAGGTGTTCATTACATTGCAGCAGGCCTGGACTGAGCGTGACTGGGCAAAAATCCGTCCGTTCGAAAAAGAAGAGCTGTTCCGTCAGCATGAAATGCAGCTGCAGGAATATATCAATACCGGGCGCATCAATATGATTGGCCGCATCAACATTCGTCAGGCTTATCTGCACCGTTACCAACGCGACGCACAGTATGAGTATCTGACGGTCTATATGGAAACACGCATGACCGATTATATTATTGACGAAAAGACGAAGAATGTTGTCAAGGGTGATCCGAACCGCGATTACTTCCTCAACTATATGCTCACCTATATGCGTAAAACCGGTGTCACAACAGATCCTGCAAAGAGCAATCACAGCACGGTCTCCTGCCCGCATTGCGGCGCTCCCGTTTCTGTTACAAGCGCAGGCCGCTGCGAGTACTGTGACTTTATCATCACCACCGGCGAACACGACTGGGTACTCTCTTCTTTGGACGGTGTAAAACCCAACACCGTTATTGACGACCGCGGTGTGATCCTGATGGATGAACCGGATAACAACAACCAACATCCGCAAAATTAAGGTGAGATCACAAAAGGAGGATGAGTCTGTGAATGGTTGGATTCTTTTTGGAGCCGTGTCTTGCGGCATTGCGGCACTCGGGCTCATCCTGTTTTTTGTTCTGCGCGGTAAAATCAGGCGATTCAGTAATCAAGCGTTTGGTACACCGGACATTCTTCAGGGACTCAGCCAAGCCCAGAAGGAAGCCGATAATACACCCCGCTCCCTTTCCGGCGGTGATGCCATCTATGCAGATCGTGTGATGTGCGATTTTCCGGATTTTGATCTTCCTCTTGCGAAAAGCTATGTGGAGCACTGTGTAACTGATTTTTTGGCTGCAATCGAAAGCGGAGACACCGCCGCGTTTTGTACACAGTATCCAGGCAAAATTGAAGCGCTGGCACAGAGCCATGCTCAGGATAGCCGAAAAGCCAGGCATCACGCCGTTTTTGATCAACTGCGTTTTCACAATACCACGATGGCGCGCTATCTCAAGAGCGGTCATGACTGCACCATTTTGTTTCAGACTGCATTTGAATATCTGGATGCAGAAGGGCGCAAAAATCAGGCAAAATACGAACTTGCCTATACTCATTATTTACAGGCGTCCGGTGAAGAACAGGCACAGCAGCTGCGATGTCCGCATTGCGGTGCTCCGGTTTCATCTCTCGGCAACAAGACCTGTGCTTACTGCGGTACCGGCTTGGCGGAAATTATCCGTCAGACCTGGAAGTTTACAAATCTCTCTATTCTGTAAAAGGAGTTGTAGATCATGGGACTAATTAAAGCAATTATCAATGCAGGCAGAACCGTTCTTGCGGATCAGTGGGTAGATTATATCAAGTGTGACGCACTGCCGGTGAATGTCATCTGCCAAAAAGGTGAAAAATACATCCCCTCGGGCAGTTCCAACACCAAAAGCGGCGAAAATGTTATCACCGACGGTTCCCGTGTGGATGTGGCGGACGGTCAGTTTATGATGATCGTCGAAAACGGTAAGGTAGTTGATTTTTGTGCCGAACCCGGTCAGTACACGTATCATACTGGCACACAGCCTTCCATGCTCAGCGGCGGATTCAAGGGGCTTGGCGAAAGCTTCAAGCAGGTTGGCAAACGCTTCACTGCGGGTGGTCAGGTTCTTTCCCAGCAGTATGTTTACTATATCAACACAAAGGAAATTCTGGGTAACAAATGGGGCGTGGGTGATGTCCCGTTTCGTGACAGTGAATTCAATTTCTCAATGAAGCTGAGTGCTTACGGCGAATACTCCTATAAAATTACCGACCCTCTGATGTTTTATGCGAACGTGTGCGGTAACGTAGATTACCAGTATACACGGGACAAAATTGACAGCCAGCTCAAGGCAGAGGTTCAAACCGCCATTCAACCCGCTCTGGGGCGTGTTGCACTCAAGCGGATTCCATACGATCAGCTGCCCTTGTTCACCGGCGATATTTGCGATGAGCTCAACAAAGAGCTCACGAACGACTGGGTGGAAAAGCGCGGTATTTCGATTCAGGCATTCGCGGTTGCTTCTGTAAAACCAGACGATGCCAGTGCAAAGAAAATCGCTGCATTCCAGGAATCCCGCGTTTACACCAATGCGCAAATGATGGGCGCACGTCTTGGCACCGCTCAGGCAAATGCTATGGAAACCGCTGCCGGAAACAGCGCCGGTGCAATGACCGGATTTATGGGCATGGGCTTTGCGCAGCAATCCGGCGGTGCAAATGCTTCCCAGTTTTTCGGCATGAATAATACGCAGCAACCTGCAGCACCGGAAAAATTCCCTGTCCCCGCCAGCGAGGCATGGACCTGCTCCTGCGGAAAATCCGGAAACAGCGGCAAATTCTGCATGGAATGCGGCAAACCGAAGCCTGCTGACGAAAATGGCTGGACTTGTGAGTGCGGCACGCTGAACAAAGGAAAGTTTTGCAGCGAATGCGGCAAACAAAAACCAACCGGCACTCCAACCTACCGCTGTGACAAATGCGGTTGGGAACCGGAAGATCCCAAGAACCCTCCAAAATTCTGTCCCCAGTGCGGCGATCCGTTTAATGACAACGACAAAACAAACGGCTGATTTTTCTTGAACTGAAAAGAGCGGCAGTTGCTCGCTGATCACACGTTTTGCCCAAAGCAAACCGGTATCAACGGCAGCTGCCGCCTTTTGCAATATTACTTTGTAATCATTGTACGCCAATAGGGGTAACGCTGATATGCAAATGCATATCCACCCCGGTTCGTTTTGACAATACTTCCGCTTTCCAAGCGCGATTCAAGCTCCTCGGGTGTTAATTTCACGCCATCCACCAAAACATAACCGCCGGAGTTCTGCGTTTTTGATTTGGCAGCTGCTTTTTGTGCGGACTGAGCCTTTTTTTGTGATATCTTTTCCGACAGCGTCTGCTTCGTGGCAGCCGCTGCTGTTTCTTTTTTGGCAGTTTTACTGCTTTGTACTGCCGCCTTTGCTGCAGCCTGCGCCGAAGCTTCCTGCAGTTTGACCGCCAACTCCGCCAGCTTTGCATAATAATCTGCCTGTGCGTCCGATTCCTGCTTTTGTCCCTGCAAACGCAATGTGTATACCTGCTGCGACACTTGGTCGGCAGCAGTCTTGTAATTTTCATTCAACGCGGAAATTTCGTTTCCATACTGCGTCTGAAGCTTGAGCCTGGAGGTTTCGGTTTCACCGCCGTTGATTCCGCTTTGAGCTAATCCCGTTTTGAGCGCCGTCTCTCCTTGTCTCATGCGCACATAGGCCTGCCGTGCGCCGGTTTCTCTTTGCTGTGCATACTGCGGCAATGCGCTTTCCGCCTGACGAACTGAAGACTCAACGCTTGTCCGGTTCGTCTGCAGCTGTGCCTCATATTGCTTTTTTAGTGCTTGTTCATAAGTCGTCATCGTTTCACTCCTTTGTATCCTATTTGCAATGAGATTACGAATTGAAATTGCTGCCTTCTGTTTTCTGATTGTTGCTCAAGCTGTTGACCCGGTTCAGAATATCACTTGCATAGTTTGCACCGCGGCTTGCAAAGACACCTGTAAGAATACACCCCACATACGGCACCTGCATTGCTACACCCAACTGAGCCAGAATATCCGTACCCGAAAGCAGGCAAAGAACAATCGAAGCTCCCAAAGCAGAAAGCTGCAAAACAACCGCTTTCTTGTCCTTCATGGTTATCAGATTTTTTGCATATTCCACCAGCCCTTCTACAATGACCGCCAGAACAAAAAACAGATAGATTGAATTCATATGTTTTTCCTCCCATCCAGACTGCAGCATTATCATTTGCTCAGTCTTCTTTTTCCGAAAGCTCTAAAACCCGCTGCTGCAGCTGTGTATATCCGGATTCCAGTTTCGCCAGCCGTTCCGTGCAGCCTGCCAGCGAAGAGGTAATCTGATCGAGATCCCTGCGGATTCCTACAATGACATCCAACTTTGCATTGACAGATCCCCGCCATTCTGCATCACCGGCAATCCGTTTGTCTCTTCCTCCCAGCCAGCCCGCCAAACCGACAAATCCGCCTAACATTGCCAGCAAAATGCTGACTTCCACCGTCATGTAAAACACCTGCCTTTCCTTTAATTCTTGTCTTTTCAGCCCAATGTGGTCCGGATGGCAGCAAGCTTTTTCTGTGCAGAAGAAAGCTGCGCGCAAACCTTGTCATATTCCGTCTTGCTGACCATTTGTGCGCCTGCAGCCATAATGTCTGCCCCGCGCACAAAACCCGTCATTCCGCACTGATAGGGAAAATTGGTCCCCTCATATATTTTGGTGATGGTCAGAACACGTCCGTTTCCCGCTACAGTGCCCTCTTTGCTGTATGCACTGGGTGCAATTTTTCCGTTTGCCTTAATCTGGTCTCCAATCCGATATGCCAATTCTGTTTCCTCCTCTGCATTTTGTGGTTTTGAAAGCTGCATAATGGGCAGCTCTTTCTTCTTACTCAAATATGGCTCTGGATCTGTCAGCACGTCATTAATCCACAAGCTGACATGCAAATGCTTTCCGGTTGCCAGTGCGCCGGTTGATCCCTCGACCCCGATCACGGTTTTTCCTGCCTGCACCTGTTCACCCTGCTTCACCAGAGCCTGTGCCAAATGATAATATGCCAACCGGATGTTTTCCGTCCTGTACTCAACCACATTACCGAGTGCCGGACTAAAATACACCTTAGCAACCGTTGCGTCCATAATTGCACAAACCCGGTTGCCAACCTCATTCCCTACCGAATCAACACCCGTATGTCCACTGCCAAATTGTCTGCTGATGAACCCCCGTTGATCCTTCATCCCTGCATAAGGTGTCCAATTTGAATAAATTTTAATATATCCCGTAATAACATCTCCTTTAGGCTGTCCGTTTCCACAGATACACCGTAAGATACGGTGGCAGATTGTTGTGCGCAGCACCACCACCGGCAGATTGTGGTCCTTTACCATTGGAAATAAGTTCATCCGTAGATGCTTCACCAAAAATTGCATAAGGATAGATATTGGTTCCGCTGGTTTGCACAGATATTGTATTGGTTCCTTTCCAACCATGCGTATGGGATGGAATTTCATTTTTTGTCAGCACATGTGCTGCCTCGCCGCCTGTTGTGCCTGCGGTATAGGTATCACCCGCACCAAGCAAAAATCGATCCTTCATCTGCTCCCATGTACCGCCGAAGAGCGTTGCAGGGCTATTGCTGTTGACCGACATATAAATACTGCCGACCGGATAAACATAGTCAAGCAATCCTACCACCTGTCCGGCGGTAACCCCATGCGGATTCTGCGTATTTTGTTGATGCACCTCTGCCTGCTGGAGTTTTGCCGCAAGCCCTGTGATAGCTGCAATGGGATGCTGATCTGCCGCGTCCCGGTTAATCAGCAGATTGTGACTGGGCAATCCGCTGCCTCCCCCGCCGGACGTTGCCAGCAGATTCTGCACATACTCCGGCGTCGCAGCGCCGATTTGCTCCGGCGTACCATCATGAGGATTTTGTACATCTGCAATGTGTGCCTGTGCAAGAGCGCAGGCCTCATTAAATTTTTCCGTAATTCTGGCTTCCTGTACCGTACTGACCGGTTTGTCTGCATCTGCGGTATTTTCCGCGTTGCCCAGTCCCACCTGTGCTTTTGTCACGCTATGCGGATTGTTTTGCGCTTCCCCATGCGCTGTGCGCGTAGCACTCTCCTCCAAAAGCTCGTCAATTACTTCATTGATTTTGGGCGTGAGCACATCCTTTGCCACCTCATCAAACTTAGCCTGCATCTCTCCTGCCGAGAGATTTGGCGTATCGGGTAGTCCGCTGACGCCCTTCCCCGTAAAACTGGCACTCACAAGTTTACTAATTGCCATCATTATTTTTCACTCTCCCTGCTCCTGTGGAACTTATTCCAGATATTCAAATGCGATAGCCTCCAACCCGAACGGCTCCTGTTCTGTATTTGAAAACCGAAATCCCGCTTTTTCCACGCGATGAATACCCAAACGTGCACTTAAGGTTCTGGGCGTAGTATCACATCCAAAGGTCAGTTTGGAAAACTGCAGTCTGGAAAATTTAAGGTATCGCGCTTGTCCCGGCGCATCCAGAACCGTAATCCATGCACCGCCCGGCTTGCGGTAAGTACCAAGCACCGATGTTGCAACTGCGCTGGAAAGCCGGATGCTGCACCGTCGAAAGGTTTTCGGTTTATAAAAACAGCTTCCCGTCAGGTCTGGCGTTTGCCAATGCGCTTCAACCGGCGCGCTGCCGTCATGGTAGCTCTGAGGATTATCCGCGTCCGTATAAAACCGGAAGACACTCCCGTTTCCGTCCCCGAAACAAAGTGCATTTTCCTCAACCCACAGGCACCGCGCACTGACTCCTTTCCAAACAAAACACTCGTATTGAAAATTACTGTAAGGCTCTCCTTCTGCATAATTCTTTTGCAGTCCGTCGAGCAGATAAACCGTTCCGCCCGGCAGTGCAAGCAAATAAAAATCACGGTAAATAACCGCAGCCGCCTGTGCAAGATCAGATTCCGCCGTCAGCCGGTCATTCACATAAAACAAGCGAATCTGCTCATATTTTTCTCCGATCAGGTCGGACGGCGTCAGGGCGCAGACACCGCGCGCCGTCAAAAACAGCGGTTCACTCCCCAGTACCGCAAAGCTTTTGGGTGCAATTGCGCCGCGCCCGGTGATGACACTGCCGGTGCGAAAGGCCAGTGAAGTGTGTGTCGTGCCATCTGCGGCAGTTTCGCTCACCAACTCGCCGCGACGAACATAAATGCTGCCTTCCGCATCGCTTTTGTGTGCGGCAATGCTGTCTCCCAAAACGCTGTATCCCACAATGCGCGCATTATCCTGCCCAAGCACGGAATAATTGATATCGGGAAAACAGGTCGGATCATCCGCCTCGCTCCAGAAATCTCGGTTTGGGTAATCGGAACACCCTGTCACAAAGACGCGGGCACCGCTCCCCGCCTCGCCGTATGTGGTGCAAACATCGCTCGTTGTAATCCTGCTGCGCTGCGCGGAGCGGTCGCGGTATGCGGTAATCCAGACATTGTCCTTCCCCTCCACCGGTGATTTTCCCGGTGCAGCTGCAAAGGTAACCACCCCTGTGGAGCGATTCACCGAAAGCCCGCTCCCTTCCGCAACCGTCCGGGTGGTAACGCCGTCACTGTTGAGCACCTTTGCGCTCACTGCCGTACTATTCAAACCGGAAAAACTTAGCTGATAGGTTTTCCCGGTTTCGCTGCCGTAAAATCCGTCTGCCCAACCATCTGAAAGCAAATTGACGCTTTCCAAAACGTCCCCACCGCTTCCGTCCGGATTTCGTGACACAGTCACCTGTGGAATTTTCGCAATATTCTGTACCGGAGTTACAACTGCTCCCTCAACAGCAAGATAATTGCTTCCGTCCAGCAAATAGACACGGCTGCCAAAGCAAAATCCCGTGCTGCATGCATCCTTCATCGCTGAATACATGATCACTCCATTGATGTACAAACTGCTGCCCGCATGAATAATTTCCGTATCACCAAGGCAATATCTTCCGTTGATTCTGCCGTTATATGTGCCAACGGAGTAATACCCCATCCGCTTGCGCACCTTTCCCGGAACGCTGCGCATCATGTTCGGGCAGTCCGGCGAACGTGTCAGTTCCACATCGGAGGCACTGTGGCTCAGATCTGCACCGCATAGCTGCTGCAGCTGCATTATTTTCCGCTGTGCCATCACAAGAGCCCTCCATATCGTGTTTCAATCCGCGTCCGGTGATTCTGCCACTGTGTCATGCGATTGAGTGCCGCATTCTGGAAACGGGCATCCAGCATGGTGCTGACACCACTTTTTTCTTCTGTTCCGGCGGTCACATCTGCAGCAAGACGCAACGCAAGCAAATCCTCTGTCCCGGGAGCAAGGTCAAGCACGGTGCTGTCCTCATCATCCGGAGCAATGTGCTGCGGCAGGCGGTGATAATAAAAGCGCAGCAACCCTGCACCTTGTTCGAGTAAAAAGGTCTTTTGCCCCACACGCTGCATGCCGGAAAATTCACACCAAATGCCCTGCTGCGTCTGGGAAAGCACCGTTTCCAGCTCATAAAAATCCTCCGGCAGCGTGATTTCAGAGCTACCCTCGCTTTCCCAAACAGCGCAAAGCGGAAACTGTGTCGCCAATTGCTGCACGGCACTGTCCAACAGTGTGTCCATCCGGTTTTTGTAATCGGCAAGCTCATCGCTGTCTGCCTCTCTGCCACCCACGGTCGCCTCATCAAGCCAGCGCAGTGCCGCCGCCTTTGCTTCTCCCTTTGTCATGGGCAATCCCTCCTTTTTGAGCGCAGCCCATTAAATATAGCCCGCGCCCTCCAGCAGCTCCGCCACCGTTTTTGGAACCTCCACGCTTTCGCCGCGATTGATAAAATAATTGTAGCCGTTCACACTCACCGGCACCACGCAGTCGTCTTCGTTTAGCTCATTTTTCGGAATTCGCACATGCACCTTGGGCTGAGCCGCCAATTCCTTCGCTGTTTTTTCTGTCTCTGCATCCAAAAGCTTCTTCTCGTTTTCCATAGAAAAACCGTCCTTTCAAAATTCCCACCCACAATCCCGCCGGACATTTGTCCGTTACCCATTGATCAGTTTCTGCAAATTCACCAATCGTGTAATTCGCTTTTCTCGGTCACTGAAAATTTATGCGGTCACTGCATGCTCAATACGAATCATGGCAAGCTCCTGCAGACGAACCGCCGTAAAGAGTGCCTTCCAGCCGACCGTGCTGCGCTGATTCAGCGGGTCAGAAGTGCCGCCCGATTCTACGCCCTTAATAATCATCTGCGGGCGCGAAGTTCCGGCAATATCTACCACACCGTAGGCATCTGCACCCACAATCATTGTCTGGTGCAGCGTCACCGGGGAGGACGCACCGCTGGAAACGGTAGCTGCGTTGGAGGTCTCCACAAATCGCACCCCGCACAGCTTGCCGATTTCCCCCTCCATAATCGCCTGACCGCCGTTGTATTTGGAAATATCCTGCCAAAGGGCATCGCTCATCAAATCATAAGCTGTTTCCGGGTCAACAATGCCGATGAAGTAACCGTTTTCCAGCGGCTTTGCGTTGTTGCGGCGCAGTGTGCGAACTGCCTTTCGGATTTCGGCAGCAGAAAGCACATCACCCGTCACCACTGCAGCGCGGTTGATACGGCTGTTTGCATACTGCACCGAGGTACCCGCCGTCACAATATTGCGCACAACCGTATCGATGGTCAAGCCGGCGGATTCACCGAGCACCTGTGCCATTTCTGTAATGACCGGGTCAATGCCGGTCATATCCAGCACATCGCTGATGCGAACAAAATCGCCGTACTGCGAAACGGCTGCCGTCACAGAGGTTACGCTCAATGCGCTGCCGTCCGGGGTCACGCCCTCGGTCAGAGCCTGTGTTTTGGGAGTAATTGCATTAAATCGGCGAAAATCAATCGTCGTTCCCTCATGTTTGGGTGCGCTCTTACACTGACCGTACTTTGCGAACACCAGTTCGGGTGTCAGTCTGCGAAGGAGTGCCTTCTCATAAAAGGTTTTGTTTTCTGTGCTCACCGTACCAATTGTATTTGTTGTATCTGCCATAATTTTTTCCCCTTTCTCAATTAAAGGCTATTTTTGCTGCGCAGCTCACCGCGCAGTGCCTTTTGAACCATTTTGTCAAACGCCGTATTGTCCATTGCGCCATAATCCGCGCTTTTCTGTGCCTGACCTCCGCCAAGTGCCATCGGGCTTGCCGCAGAAATTTCCGCAAGACTGCGAATTGCCCGCTCCTCTCCACGCTGTTCTGCCTGTGCAATCAATGAGCCAAAATTCTGCACCAGCAACGCATGAAATGCCTCTTCGGGGTCAAGCTCTGTCCCTTTTTCCCGCGCATATTCCACCAGCTCAATCACCTCATCGCGCATCGAACGGTAAATCTCGCCAAGAACTTCATCGTCACACAGCTCCCGATCGCGTTTTTCGCGGGTCAATTCCGCAAGTTCTGCAAGCAGCCCTTCCTTCTCAGAAAAATTCTCCTCCTGCAATGCCGGAGCTTGCTCCTCCTCTGCCTGCACCGGGATGGTTGCTTTCTCAAGTACCTCGCCCGCCCCCGTCTCCCTGGGCTTACATTGTTCCTTCAAACAATCCTCTCCTTTTCTTTTTTTTCTTCAGCCGATTTTGCCATAAACGGCTGTCGCTAAGCTTTTCTCCTCAAGCATTCACCTCCCCGTTGAGCAGAATTCGCTCCTCTTCCACCTTGCCATGTGCTCTGCAATGCGGATTGCGGCACGCAAACTGCAAAACCCGGAATACTTTTGTCTGCTCCTCCGGAGAATTGTCTCCCTCCAGCGCGATTGTGCTTCCCACAATCGCCATTTCATTTCCACAGCAGCTGCAATTCATGCTCATTCCGCCTTTCCGCCGGTTTTCTCCGGCAAAACTGATGATTCATTTTGTGCCGGATTTTCGGCACGCATCTGTCGCAAGCGTTCCCGAAACGACACAACATTGTCGGGCGCAAGCTCAATATACTGATCAACGGTGATATAGCCGTTTTGCAGAAAGCTGTCTAACGTTGCCTGACTGAGTGCCTCGCCAAATTCACTGGAAGCACCCACATCCACACGCAGATCAAATTCTGTTTCGCGGCAGCATCTCCCGCAGAAAAGTCTTCTTTTTCGTTCTCCGTTTTCGCTCACCGTCATCGGACGTTCGAAGGTATAATACGCACCAATCAACTGTGCCCAAATTCGGCCAACTTGGCGAACGGCCTCCCAATACCGGTGCTGAATCTCCACAATCGGCGTTTTCGCCTGGTTTTGCAGCGCAATAATTGCCGAAGCAGCCAGACTTCCCCTCGCAATCTCTCCGGTTGTCACATCCGAAACGCCCGCAATGGAACGGCTCAGCTCCAGAATGGTGTTGCTCAGTCCCACCGCCGTCGTGCTGAATTCCGGCGGGGAAAGATACCGAATCCCGCCGCCTCCTGCGCTGTAATCAATCAGATGCTCACCCGGTTCATTTGTCACCGGCTGCCGGATTGCGCCCGGCGTGCTGAGCAGCTTTGGCCATGCCGTTTGCTGCACGCTCAAAAGCATCATTGCCAGATTGAAGTTGATTGCCTTCTGGTTCGGAATCAGCCCCTCTGCTTCTCCGATTCCATAGATGCACTTTTTTCTCCGCTTCCAGTTCATCAGCACCACCGGGTAAAGCGTCACCGGTCTGCCGCCGGGCGGTGTCAGGCTCTGTTCCCGTGCAATCTCCACGGTTTTAGTCGCGCGGTCAAAACAAACCCTGCCGTCTTTTCTGTAATACCGCGTCAGCACCGTGCAAAAATCATTGCTTCCCGGCTCAACCGGCTCGGTGCCGTAATTGCCGTTGTCCACCTCATCACGTACAATGCAGGCAATCTGTTCTGCGCTGCATCCCAACTGCTTGGCAAGCGCACGCGTTTCCTCCACCTTCCGGCGCGAGGCAATCAATAGGTACTCCTGCTTCTGCACATCGCAAAGCTGCGGATTGGCAAAAAAGATGCTCAGCGGGTCAATGCTCTCGCCGCGAATCTCACCCAAACAAGGTCTGCCGCCTGCAAAACGGATGCTGTCATCATAATAGTAGTGCAGCACACCCGTTCCCAGTGTCGCCGCATCATCAATCAACTCTGCGCTCAATGCATCCTGCCCGAGCCGGTTCCAGAGCAGCTTGGCGTAATCCGTCATGTCGTGTGCATTTTGCTCGGCGCGCTTCTTCGCCTCTCCCTCCTCTGCCTCCAACGGTGAAAACGCCATGCTGATTGCCTGATTCAGCACCGAGGAACGCTTGTTGCGAATAAACATCTCGACGATGTTAAACACCGGTCGCGGCAAATTGCGCGTTCGTTCCGTGGGTGCCGCCCACTGATCTCCCTCTTTGAACCGGACATAGCGCGGGAACTCGTCCACAAAGCCCATTTGTCGCTGAAATGCAACTCCGTCCTGAAAATCCTGCCATAATTTCGTAACCATCGTGTTATCTTCTCCCCTCTGGCGGCAGCCCGCCTGTTATTGCAGCCATTCCCCGATCACGTCCGCCGGAACTGCAAATTTTTCTCCGTCTGCCGGTACGTCCTTTCGTTCCAAGGCGGTCAGTCTCTCCAAAATCTGCTGGATGCCGAGCCAGCGCAAAATCCATTGCCGAATTTTTCTCACCACATCATCACTCCATTTCCTGTCCTATCGTCATCCGTCTGCAGTTCCTGCGGCAAAGCAGCTTGGTGCAGCCTCACAATTTGCTTCTCGCTTTCCTGCTGTGGGCGAATATAGTGTGCAATGGCAAGTGCCATCACCAAATCATCGTGTGAGCCGCTTTGAGCCTCTGGCCTGCCGTGTTCATTGCGTACAAAGGTCAGCAGTTCCATCAGAGTTGCCGGATCAAAAAGCAGCTCCGAATTTTCTCTCACCTCACGCACCAATCCGGCAAGCATCACCGGTCTGGTCTGCGCGGTGGTGCGAATCCCGAAGGATTTCTTGGGCGCATGCGTAAAACTGTCCTCCGTCATGCGCACCGCCTGATGCTCATACCCCAGCCGCTCCAGCTCGCGAATCGGATACGAGCTGAAATTCGCCTCAATCCCAATCAATGCGCGGTGATAATACTGCCCCAGGCAATACAGCTGTTTTGCAAACACATCCTCATCAAATGCACTGTGCAGCACGGCAACCTGCGCCCCCGTGACGTTGTTGAGCACCTGCGCCGCAAAAAAGTCACTGCCCTCGCCTGCGGTATCTGCCCCCACAACATACGGCACGCCGTTCTCCGGCTCTGCATAAATGGAAATTTCGCCGTCCGGAGCACTCTCCCACTGAATGCTCTCATCCTCAATCCGCAGTTGCTGTGCCAAAGAGTCAAACCGTGTTGCAAAGGAAAACCGCCCCCGCTGTGGATGCCCGCTCAGCTGAGAGATTCTCCGGTTCACCGCGTGTGCATCAAATACGGTTCGCCCGAATACGCCCCACTGCCCCAGACAATACACGTCGTAGTAGTACGGATCGCTTGTCCGATACCCTTCCAGCAAGCTTCGATAGCCTTCGTCCAAAAATGCATTGTCGCGGTATGTTGTGTGCAGCACCATTGCTTTTTCATCTCTGCGGTCAAAAAAACGACGCTTGAGCCAATGGTTCGCGCTGATGGGATTAAAGCTCAGGCAAATCTGTTTTTGCCCTGTTCCCCCTCGCAGACGGACGTCCAGCTGATTGAAATCGCCTTCCTCCACCTCGCTGGCTTCTTCTATCCAGATGTCTGTCAAAACACCGTTTTCAAATGTGATGGATTTCAGCTTTTCCACATCGTCCAGTCCCGCAAAGATAACGCTGCTGCCGTTTAATGTGCAGCGAATCCGGCAATCGCTCTCCCGCACAGAAAAGTAATCATTCAGCTTCCATTGTGCGATCACCTGCCGGAACAACGCAAAGGTGGAATCCCGGTTTGTTCGCGCCACCTTTCGCACGGCAAGAATGTTGTGCCCGCCGGCAAGCAACCGCAGCAAATATCGCTGTGCCAAAAAGAAGCTTTTTCCGCTTCCCGCACCGCCATAAAGCACCAGATAGCGTTTTTTGCAGTCAATCAGCGGCCGGAAAACCGCATTGACCGCATTTGGGTCAATCTGCACCGTCACGCTGCGCACACGGTGCTTTTGCTTTTTCTGCAAGATAATCTCCTTTCCTCCGCTCTTATTCCGATTCCGTTTGCTCCAACGCAACCCGCACCAAAACGTCCTCGGGTGCAGCAACCTCTTCTGTTTGCTGCTGCGAAAGCTTTTCCAAAAACTCCGCCGCGCCCTTTTCGCCCTCCAGTGCGCGAATCCCGAGCGTCAGCACAATTGCCTGCGCCATAGAGATGGTTCCGTCGCGCGCCGGTTTTCCTTTTCGCAGTCCGGCGCAAATTTCATGTGCCAACTCCGGATTTTTTACAATCTCCGGCTGCACCCGGCTGCCGAGCAAACCCGCCGCCGCCGCATGAAGATCATTTTTATCAAATATCATCAAATCCCTCCCTTCTCTTGTTTATCACACACTTTTCATCCTCAAAATTCTCCTTCCTCTCCACAAATGCGCCCGAAAAGAACCACTGCACAAATTCTGTCCGCTCCTCGTCACTAAGCAGCACCAACGGCGATTTTTGCAATTCCTCCTGCGATAACTCCCTCAAATGTGCAATCGCATACGCAAAGGCATCCTCCTTTTTGACGCGGACCCCTTTTTGAACGCCGATCCCGATGTACGTCTCTTTTCACCCCGATTCCTATCCCCTGTCTTCCGGTCGAAGCCATTGCGCGCCAATCGCCTCACGGATATTGTCTTGTGAGCGATGCATCAACCGCGCAATCTGTTGAATATTCAGCGTATGCAGTGCTGTACACCCCGCACACCGTCCCAAGTACCACAGTCTTGCCAGAAACACGGTATCTCCGGTAAACGGACGAATTTCATGCGCTTTGGGTGGTCTGATCTTTTTCTTTCTCCCCAAAATTTGTTACTCCTTTCCAAAGTACGGATATTTGTACTGTTTTTATGATAAACTGAGAATGCTCTAAAAATAAAAATTTCTATTAGAGTTTAGGCGCGTTTTCAAGCATGCGACATTTTGTTGCTATTTGTCGCGGCTTATTCTGTTCGTTCAGGATAAATTCAGGTTTTTGCTTCGTTATGTTGCATATCGTACCACTGCTTTTGCTTTTTGTCAACTTTTTGTTGCTTTTTTATTTTTATCTCTTGCATTCGAAACATTTTGTTGCTATACTAATATTAGTCCATCTGAATTATTCAGATGGACATCCCGATGATTTTCAAAAGTTATACAGAGGACGTGATCGGTATGAAGGCACTGCAGCATCTGCGGCGCAGCCGTGGCTATTCCCAACAAAAAATCGCCGATAAACTTGGGCTTAGCCGCCAAACTTACAGCAATTATGAACTTGGCAAACGGGAAGCACCTTATGAAATCCTGCTGCGTCTTGCAAACTTTTTTGGAGTAACGGTAGATTTTTTGTTAAATGATTCTGCGGAAAATCTCGAGAACAATTCCGGTTCCATGCCGATTAATTGCATTTCGATCGAAGATATTCCGCGAATTCCAGTATACGGAAATATCGCAGCCGGTCAACCAATTCTGGCCCAGGAATGTATTCTGGGTTATGAGCCGGTAGCAGGTCTTAAAAATCCAGAGGAATACTTTTATCTTTCTGTCCGGGGAGACAGCATGATCGGTGCCGGAATTCCTGATGGCTCATTGGTGCTGATTCACAAACAAGACTGCACCGAAAGCGGACAAATTGTTGCCTGTCTGGTCAACGGTGACAGCGCAACACTGAAACGATATAAACGCGTTGGGGACACCATTCTTTTAATGCCTGAAAACAGTAAGTATGAACCGATTCTCGTCAAATGCAGTGATTTTGACAGTGGCTACGCCAAAATTCTCGGTGTCGCAGTGGAAGTCATCTCCCGTCACAAACTAAATTAAGTTGATGGTATTTCTGGCTTCAATGGTGCTGACACCTCATTCGTGCGGGGCAGGTTTTCAAAAGAATTTTCCCCTGATCCATTCTCACCGCCCGTCATGCATCGCCATTCCCGCGACATATCCTACGAAAGACAAAAAAATCCGTGGATACCTGAAACCAAGTATCCACGGATTTTTATTGAATTAATCAAGCAGATTAATATCCAACTTCTTCGCCGACAAAAATAACTTTGATGCGGTTCTTCTGACGTTGCTTACAGCTGATGACAAAGTTGCTGCAAATACGATCATCGGTACGGCAGCCCGAAGACATTTCGCTGCCAAGCTCAATGCATTTTCCGGTCTCGCTGCAATATGTATGGCAGCCAAGGCGGCGGCAGTTCAGCGGGGCTGTCACCGTGCGCACGCGTCCCACTGCTTCATCAAGATCCTTCACAATCTTCTGGTAACCAACCACCATAATGACGGACTTGGGTCCATACAGAATGGCTGCAGCACGGTTGGAGTTTCCATCTACATTATAGAGCACACCCTTTTCAGTGACTGCATTGGAGCTGCAAAGGTAAGCATCCGCACCAAAGGAATCCACAAAAATCTTTCGTTTTCCTTCTTCGTCCAAATCCTCACGATAGCGATCCAAGAAATTATACTTTCCACTGCGCAGCATCTCCAGCACACCGCACTGTTTCAGTGATTCCGAGCCGCCCACTGCAACCGTATCTCCTTCCTGCAGCAGTGAAGCAACCATTGCAGGAACGTCCTCTTTCTTTTCCACAAAATAACCGAGCATATGGTTTTCTTTTAATTTGCCGATTACGCCCTCCACACGGTTGCGGATTTCATCCATTGTCATTTGTTCTGCCATACCCAATCCACCCTTTCTGCATACGTCTTTGTATGCGTAAATTATTTTCGATGCATCAGCGGCAGCACAACCGCAGCCGCCAGAAAATACAGCAGGAACCAAACCCCTAACGTTACTATCAAAGAAATAGGGTAAAGTGCCCAACTCGTCACGTTCTGCCCCAGCAAAGAAAAAAAAGCTGCACTTTTTTCTGCTCCGGAAACCGTCAACGAAAGAAACGGAAACGGAAAACCGAACTGATAGACCGACGCTTGTGGTGCGGTTTCTATCAGACCAAGCTGAATTGCCACCGTAGTCAACAACAACACAAAGGCTGTCAGCCCTGCCTTTTTATTAAATACCGGTTTCGTGTCGTTTCATCCTCTCTGTCAACGTGGAAATTCTTTTCCCAAATTCATTATAACATAATAGCAACCGAAAAAGAATAATTTTTATTTTGGATTATGGCTTAAAAAACAAATCTTTTGTTTATTTCTTAATTAAATTCAATGATTTATTAAGTATTACATTCTCTATTCCTTTTTATCGTCCTGATTCTCACCGTGCTTGCTGTCCAAAATCTCTCTTCCAAGCTCCGCCCCAAAGGTAACGGCTCCATTGCCGAATTTGCTTCGGATATGATCCATGGCACGTTCCGCACGTTCCTGTTTTTCTCTTCGCTCGGATCTTCCGGTTTCAAAGAGGTTCAGTTGTTCTCCGCATTCCGCATCGGTTACCGAGGCAGCGGTTACTGTAATCATCCGAATCGGTTCATTTTTCTTTCTTGCAAGGTGGATCAGTTCCATTGCCTGAGAAGCAATTTCCTGCGCAACACACGTTGGTGTATCCAACAGGCGTTGTCTCTGTATATCCCGAAAATCTGGTGTGCGAATGGTAACCTGCACCACTCTGCCCCGCAACCCATGACGCCGAAGCCGGCTTGCAACCGAATCTGCCAGTGCCAGCACACAGGGACGAATCTCTTCCTCCGTGTAAAGATCGGTGGGAAATGTCATCCCATTGCCCACCGATTTGACTTCTCGTTTTTCATCGGTGCGGTGCACAGGGCTTTCATCCTCGCCGTTGGCATAAACAAGCAGCTGATCTCCCAATTTACCCAAGGCAAGCTCCAGACTTTTTCGGTCTGCCTTTGCTAATTCACCAATGGTGGAAATGCCGATACGTCGCAGTGTCTCCTGTGCCGCACGGCCAACATAAAGCAAATCTCCCACCGGCAGCGGCCAAACAATATCGGTGTAGTTCTGGCGGGTAATCACGGTTGTGGCATCCGGCTTCTTATAATCACTGCCCAGTTTGGCGAAAATTTTATTAAAGGAAACCCCCACAGAAATCGTTAGACCGGTTTCTTCCCGAACACGTCTGCGCAAAGTATCGGCAATCGTCGCTCCGTCGCCAAACAGTGCCTCGCATCCCGTCACATCCAACCATGATTCATCAATACCAAACGGCTCCACGCGATCGGTATATTGTTGATAAATTTGATTGACCATCTGTGAAAAACGGGAATATTCCGCATGACGGGGAGGCACCAACACCAGCTGAGGGCACTTGCGCTTTGCCTGCCAAATGGTTTCAGCCGTTGCCACACCAAAACGTTTGGCAAGTTCGTTTTTCGCCAAAATAATACCGTGACGGTTTTCCGGATCTCCGCAAACTGCCATTGGCACCTGCCGCAGCTCCGGCCGGTGCACACATTCCACTGATGCAAAAAATCCATTACAATCGCAATGCAAAATTGTCCGTTCCGCCATGTTCACCTCCCAAAAGAAAAACAGGGATACCGATTCCGCAAATTGATTCTGCGGTATTTATCGGCATCCCTGCGATTGTCTCTGCATTCAGATGCAGTAAATTTTCTGTTTTATCCTTCTCAGAGCGCCTTGGGAATTACATTTTCCTCTTTGACTTCTACCCTGCGAATGTCGGCCCCTACCGCCGTCAGCTTTTCCACAATATTTTCATAACCACGGTCAATATAAAAGATATCTTCAATCTGGGTAACGCCGTGCGCAGCCAAACCCGCAATAATCATTGCAGCACCCGCACGCAGATCGGTTGCACGAACCTGCGCACCCGTCAATTCCTTGACCCCTTCAAAAACGGCAATCTTGCCATCCACCGAAGCCTGCGCACCCATTCTGCGCAATTCCTCCACATACCGAAAGCGGTTGTCCCAAACACCTTCTGTCAGAATGCTGGTTCCGTCTGCCATTGCAAGTAACACTGCAATTTGTGACTGCATATCGGTTGGAAAACCGGGATGAGGCATTGTCTTAATATTGCAGCGATGCAGTGGAGCCTCGCGGATGATGCGCACAGAATCATCATATTCCTCCACGTCCACTCCCATTTCCTCCAGTTTGGCAGTAATGGAATCCAGATGCTTTGGGATTACATTTTTAATCAGCACATTTCCACCGGCAGCAGCAACCGCTGCCATATAGGTTCCGGCTTCAATTTGATCCGGAATAATTGAATAAGTGGTACCGCACAAGCGGGAAACACCATAAATCTTAATGACATCGGTACCTGCACCGCGTATGTCTGCTCCCATGGAGTTTAAAAAGTTCGCAAGATCAACAATATGTGGTTCTTTCGCGGCATTTTCTATTACGGTTAAACCTTTTGCCTTGGTCGCGGCGAGCATAATATTAACGGTTGCGCCAACGGAAACCACATCCAGATAAATCTGGCTGCCCGTCAGTTCCTTTGCTTCCACACTAATCATTCCCTGACGAATTGCACACTCTGCTCCCAGCGCAGCAAATCCCTTCAGGTGCTGGTCAATCGGCCTCACACCAAAATTACATCCACCGGGCATCGAAACCTCTGCGCGGCAAAAACGCCCCAGCAGTGCGCCAAGCAGATAATAGGAAGCGCGCATATGCTTGAGCAGCTCATAAGAAGCAACCGGTTTTGAAATAAACCGCGGATTAATTTCAACCGCCGAATCGGAGATCATCTTCACCTTAGCACCCAACTCGCTGAGAATGTGAATCATCATAGAAACATCGCTGATATTGGGAATATTTTCAATTCTGCAAGGTTCATCGCAGAGAATTACTGCCGGAATAATTGCCACTGCGGCATTTTTTGCACCGCTGATTGAAATTTCACCGTCGAGCCTGTGACCGCCGTTTATAATAAACTTTTCCAACCGGAACAACTCCTCGTTTTATGATGGGAATCTTACGCGCAAGATGACAAACATAGTATTGCCCGCGCAAGCAGAGAATAACGCAGTATAAAGAAACTTAAAAATATCAAAAAAAAGAAATAAATACTAAATTTAAAAGAAAAGAATGCGAAATACGGACAAGCCAAAAAGTACAAAAAAACACAAAAAGGCATCTCGCATAACACATGCAGTTATTATAGCACTTATTTAAGAAAAAGAAAACTATTTTTTCGGTTTTACGCTGAAAAAAACAAGTTTTTTTCGTGCAATATATCAAAAATTGGAAAGTTAATAAAAAAACCTCGAAAGACCGACCTTTCTTGGCGGTTTCGGGGTTTCCAAATCACTTCTGTTGCTGCGCTGCAATATTCTCTTTCCACTCAAGACTCCCGCCTTGCGCTGAAACGAACAGCATGCGGTCTCCCAACGCCTCTGCTTCTGCTTCCACGTGTGTTACAAATATTACTGTTTTTTCCATTGTTTCTTCTCGAATCAACGAAAAGAGTTGTGTCTTGGTTTGTGGATCAATCTCCTTAAAAGGCTCATCAAGCAAAAAGCAATCTCCGCCAAACGCTAAGGCACGAGCCAATGCAACCCGCTGGCACATTCCGCCGGAAAGCTCCTCCGGCAGCTTTTGTTCCGCTCCGGAAAGTCCCACCAGCTGCAGCCACTGTGCGGCAGTGCGCTTGGAAGATTGATCCTGAACTGCACGCACATTTTGTTCCGCCGTCATCCAAGGCAAAAGCCGGGGTTCCTGAAACAGGTAGCATATTTTCATCTGTTCTGTTCCAAGGATTTTTCCTGCATCCTGGTTTTCCAATCCTGCAATCAAACGCAGAAGTGTTGTTTTTCCGCAGCCAGATGGTCCTAACAGTGCAGTAATTCCCGCAGGAAATTCTATATTAACATCATTAAGCACCGTTTGCTGTCCAAATTGCTTATGCACATGCTCCAGACGAATCATAAGCGTTTCCTCTCTTTTGGCCGTTGTGTAAGCTGCAGAATCAGTCGAACCAAAAGTTTCTCCAATATCATACTCAGCGCGATGACAACCAGCGTCCAGGCAAACAGATCGGGTGTTTCCAAATAAATTTTAGCACTGTAAATCTGCCCGCCAACCGAATTTTTTGTATTGGCAATCACCTCTGCCGCAATTCCCGATTTCCATGCAAAGCCCAGACCCGTTGTAAATGCACTGAGAAAGTACGGACGTACTGACGGAATATAAACATCACGCAAGATCTGCCAGCGCGAAAATCGGTATATTCCTGCCATTTCCAAAAGCTTGGCATCCGTTTGCAGAATTCCACTTTCCACGTTTGCCCAGACAATCGGCACCACCGTCAAAAAGGAGATGAACACGGGAACTCTGGCACTCTGCAGCCAGACAAGCGCCAAAATAATAAAGGAAGCTACCGGTGTTGCGCGGATAATCGAAACCAGAGGTTCAAACAATGCACGACAGGGTTTAAACGTCGCCGTCAATATCGCAAGCAGCACGCCCACTGCAAGCGCCGCAGCAAACCCAAGCACGACCCTGCCCAGCGAGGAAAGTGCCGTAATCCAAAAACTTGCTTGCCCTGCCAACTGCCAAAGGCGAACCGCAACCTGTGCGGGAGCAGGAATCAGCACCTCTTTGCCAATAAAAAAGGCAGCGCACTGCCAAACCGCAAGCCAGAACAGCATCGCGGCCAGAGTGCGCAGCCATTTTTTCCATTTTGATTCCTGCTTACTTCTGATAATAGAAGTCATCATTCGGCAGGCTTCCTCCAATCGATTTCGGGTTTGCATCGAACAACACCTGGAAGAGGTCTTTTGTTTTGCTCTTCAGCTCTTCCCCGTCCACATAAACAATGTGGCAATTCGGAATCGCCTTTTCGGCAATTGCTGCACTGGCAACAATTTGATACTGTTCGATCAGTTTTGCAGCATCGGCTGGATTGTTATTTGTAAAATCAACCGAAGCCTTATATTCCTCTAAAAAGCCGTTTACAGCATCTTTGTTCTTTTCCGCAAAGTCCTTGCGAACCACAAGGCATCCCATGGAAAGAACGCTCTTGCCGTCCACTGCTTTGTCCCATTCCTCTGTCAGGTCGAGTGCAATCTTAACCTTGTCGTCCTTCATCATCACCTGTGTTACAAACGGCTGAGGCAAAACTGCAATGATCGGCTCATCGGAACTCATCATCTTGGTTGCCAGTTCGCTATGCTCAGAAAGATATTCAATGGATACGTCTTTCGCCGGATCAATACCATTCTGAGTCAAAACATAATTGAGCGCATATTCCGGCAGCGAGCCTTGCCCGGTGGAATAAACCGTCTTGCCCTTCAAATCTTCAACCGAGGTAATCTCCGTTCCCTTTGTCAACACATAGAGCACACCCAATGTGTTCAACGCAAGAATCTGAATATTTCCCTTTGATTTGTTATAAAGTGTAGCGGCAAGGTTAGTGGGCAGTGCCGCAACATCCAATTCGCCGTTGAGCAGCTTGCCGGTAATTTCATCCGCAGCACCTGCAAGGGTAATTTCATAATTATTCGCAGTTGTTTTTGCGTCTGCTTCTTTCATCAGCTTAACCATTGCAAATCCGGTTGGACCTTTCAGACCCGCAACCCGGATAGTTGTTTTTTCTGCTGTAGAGGAAACCTCCGATGCCGCGGACGAAGCCTCCGACACCGTGTTTGAGCTTTGTTCCGAGGAGCTTTGTGCAGGAGTGCATCCCACTGCACTCACCGCCAACATGGCCGCTGCCATTAGCATTGCTAAAAACCGTTTTGTCTTTTTCATAATACCATTTCCTTTCTCTGTTTGCAATCAGATTTAAATCCGAATCAAAGTGACGATGCTTCCTGCGTATTTTCCTTGGTACCCTTGCAGCAGGCACGCAGGAGTTTCTCCATGCTGATCACACGAATCGCTTTTCCGCTGCGTTCAATTGCCCCGCACTCCGTCAGCCTTTCAAACGCACGATACAATGAAGCCCGTCCAATATCCAGCATGGTGCAAAGTTCTGTCGCCGGGCAGGAAAGGGTTAATTGCTCGCCTTCCCTCTGCGTTTCTGCCAAGTCACACAGGTAAAATGCCAGCCTGCTTTCCGCTTCTCCCGCAGTAAAACCGGCAATCTTCCGGTTCAGGTATTCCACCCTGCCCGAAAGAAACGAAATGTAGCGCTCTGCCACATCCGGATTCTTTACAAAAAGCTCGCTCAACAACGTCTGCGGCAAAAACAGCACGCGGCATGGCTTTTGCGCCACCACTTCGGTCACATAACGTTGACTTTGTACAAACACTGCCGCCAAGCCAAACATTGCGCCCGGCGAAAAGTAATTGAGTGCCACGCGGTTTCCCCCTGCATGCGGACTATAAGCCACTGCCTGACCGGAAAGTAAAAAAGCCACCGCCCTGCGGTATTTTTCCACAGAATAAATCGCTTCACCCGCGTCAAACGAAACAAATTCGCTTTGTTCGCTTTGCACGGCATATTCCGCGCAAGCTTCTGCACCATTGCGGAACAGAAAACTTTCTTTGAACTTTTGATTTAGTTTTGCCTGTTTTTTCAAAATACGCACGACTAAAATCCTTTCAAAGTGTATCATGTGATACACTTTTGAGTAGATTGTATTCCGTTTTGCAATGTTTGTCAAGCTTTTCACAAAATTTTTTCTCTGCCTTTTCTGTCTTGGAAAAAATCCTGTGTTATACTCGTTAAAAGGAGAGAAAACTTACGGAAAAGAAGAATTGTGTTGTTATCATCGGTACTTGATTGGAACAAGACTCATTTTAATATTCTCCTTACACTTCATCCATCTCACTAACAAAAATAAAAAAGACTGTGGTTTATGAAGTCAGCCCCATTTGATAGACAAGTGATTTTCTTGTTTCCCAGATGGGTGCAGTTCATTATACCCGCAGTCTTTTTTGAGATTTAATACCCTTTATGACGGATTTGAATTGCTACTGTCTTTCCGTTTTCAATTGTTTCATGCAGCGTATCAAACAACTCATTGTAACGCAATGGTGTTGAAGGAATCCTCACACTGCTCACCCAAACAGATAACGGTATCTCCTGGTCCAAATAGCAGAAAGTTCTTCCATTTTCCTCAATGATGCGGTTTGCAAGCTTCTTCGCGGCATGTTCCTCTTTCAACCCTGTTACAACTGCAAATTCATCTCCGCCGATTCGAAACAACACCATCTTCTCGTCAATCACTTTTTCAATCCGTCTCTCCACCGTTAAGATAGCCTGATCACCGGCTGCACGTGAAATCTCATTAATATGGGTCATATGTGTAACATCAAAACATAGGACATAGGTTTCTTTCATTCCGGACAATACATTATACAAATCTGAAATATCAACTTTTCTTGCCATATGCAAATCAATTCCTCTCTCATATTCGTAATAAACGCGGGGAAAAAGGCCCGAAAATCGCTTTGTCTTTCGAAAGGATGATGGGGTTTCTCCCCACACTCTTACAAATGCGCGTGTAAATGTTTCCGCTGAATTATAACGGTATCGAAATGCAATCTCTGTGATATTGACATTTGATTGCAACAAATCATTTGCCGCTTCTGTCAAACGCCGTTTATCTACATATTCCTTGACACACAAATGAAGCGCAAACCTGAAAAGCTTTTGCAGTGCAGAAACCGAACAGTAACACGCACTTGCAATTTCTTCCACGCCCAGTGACTGATCCAGATTTTGTTCGATATATTCAATTGCATTTGCAAGAACAAAAAAATTTCGCACTGCATCTTCCGTCCTTTCTGCTTATCACGTGATAGCATTTATATTATAAGAGACAATTCATGATATTGCTTGACTTTTTGAGTATGAATGATAGGATCAGCACTTAAATAAAACAACCGGACAATCTTTCTTTAACAGAAGAATTGTCCGGCTGATCTGGTGTCGATTGATAAGGCATTGATACTGCTATGTAATACTAATTTTGCTTCAACGGTAGAAGCAAATCTTCAAAGAGCCGTATAAATCCAAGCCTTTTCATTTTTTATGCCTTTCCCACACGAAATGATTATAATTCAATCGTGTTCAATTGGGGTGTTGATTACGAAAAAACACAAACGGGTTAAATACAGATTAATCCATAATCTCACGATAAATTAAATATTATTGATTTTCTTTGTTCTTTATTTGCCTGACTATATGAAAAAGATTCGATAAGATAATACATCCAAGAGCACATACCAACGGTGTTGTTGTTTCATGATCACCAAATAGACTGACACATAAAAATACTATACCTGCTATTAGTAAGCAAATACTTGAAATCACAAAGAGTCTGCTAATCGACTTCTGATCCATTTTTAAAATTCACCCTGAATTTCCATCTCACGTTGCGTTAGATTATATAAACAACCTTTACCTGAACGATTATTTTTATAATGTCGTCTGCTGGATTTGAACCCATTCCACCAGCGGTAAAATAGCATCCTCACTAACGTGATCGCAACCATTCACCATATCCTGCAGCATCTGGTCATCGTTGGAACGCATCTCCGTCACCTGCTGCATTTTAAAAGAACGTATCATCACGGACATTGCGATTTTCTGCATCCCATGAAGCTTAGACATATCAAATCCGCCCGGCAAACAGAATACCGGAATAGACAGTTCATGGTGAGAGACGATTCCAGCTTCGCGTTCCGCAGTAGGAGCTGCAAGACCGACTGCTCCTACTGCACGAATATCAAAATATTTTTTTGCCTTGTCTAACTTAACCACAGCACCGCCGCTAATCCAAGAAAGAAAAACGACACTGCTGCCGTGAGCTACATTCTTCCTGGACTCCGCAACGGAATATGCTGCGATTCCGGTTTGTGCTGCCAATATCTCGGCATACCGTTTGGTGAACCCGGTATTTGATTCATAGACGATTGCTTGAAGCATTTTGTTCCTCATTTCCGCAGGTGAAATTTGATTCAGTCCGCATTATCATAATGTTATTCTATCACAGGCGGAACGGACAACGCAATAGCAGCAGAAAGATTCTCCAACCGCTTCTTCACTTCTAAAACTGCATCTTCCCGTGCCGCTGTGGTCTTGACCGATTTGTCACGCGTCGAAAGCTTAATTTCTCCCGCCGCAGCCGTTTTCGGGCTGATAACCACACGCACCGGACATCCGAACAGATCTGCATCAGAAAACATCACTCCCGCACGAACCGCACGGTCATCATACAGCACCTCTACCCCGGCAGCCTGCAATTCCTGATAAAGCGAATCCGCAGAAGCACGGGCTGTCGGATCGTCCGCACGCAGGCAGCACAGCTCCACCTGCCACGGCGCAATTGAAACCGGCCAAATCGGGCCATAATCATCATGGCGCACCTCACAGACCGATGCAGCCAGTCTTCCCACGCCGATCCCGTAACAGCCCATAATGGGTGTTTGCAGTTCGCCGTTTTCATCCGTGTATTGCATTCCCATTGCTTTGGAATACTTGGTTCCCAGCTGAAAAATGTTTCCCACTTCAATTCCGCGGCTAAGGGTAATGCTCGGTTTTCCGCAGCAAGGGCAAATTCCCCCCTCTGCAATCTTTGCAATATCATGATAGGCAGCCGTCGGGCAGTCGCGTGCAGGATTAAATCCGGTGTAATGGGTTTCCGCACGATTGGCTCCGGTGACAAGTCCGGCTGCTCCCTGTACAGAACGATCCAGCACAACTGCAACATGCTCCGGTAAACCGACCGGTCCAATATATCCTGCAACAATTCCGCTTTCCTCTGTAATCTCTGCCGGACGAAGCTCACAGCCAAGCAGCGCCGTCAGTTTGGATTCGCTGATTTCCAGATCTCCGCGTACAAATGCAATCACATAACCGTTATCCGGCTTTTGATAGACTACTGCCTTGCAGGTTTTTTCCACAGGGATCTTGAGAAATGTGCATAGATCCTCAATGGTTGAGGAATGTGGTGTCGGAATTGCCGTAAGAGGCTCTTCCTCCTGCCCCGGTTCATTGTGCACCATGCACTCGGCCGCTTCTACATTTGCTCGATATCCGCATTCTTCGCACACTGCAACCGTATCCTCTCCCGCGGGGGTCAACAGCATGAATTCATGCGAAATGCTGCCGCCCATCATGCCGGAATCAGACGCAACTGAAACCACCTCCGGCAAACCCGCCCGGGCAAAAATGCGTTCATAGGCGCGCAGGCAGCGGGCATAGTACTGCTCCAGATCCTCCTGCGTGGTATGAAAGGAGTAGGCGTCCTTCATTGTAAATTCCCGCACACGGATCATCCCTGCACGGGGACGCGCCTCATCACGAAACTTGGTCTGAATCTGATAAATCATAAACGGATACCGGGTGTATGTTTTGGCGTAATCGCGCACCAGCTGAACCGCCGCCTCTTCATGCGTCATGGCAAGAACCATCTGCGAACGGTTACGGTCAGAAAAGCGAAGCAGCTCACTGCCAACAGAATCATACCGACCCGATTCCTGCCAAAGGCTTCCCGGCAAAACCACCGGCATGGAAACCTCCTGCCCGTCGAGTGCATCCATTTCCTCGCGAATAATTTGTTCAATTTTCTGCGAAATCCGTTTGAGCGGCGGCATCTGTGAATAGATGCCGTTTGCTACCTGCTTCATGTACCCGCCCCGCACCATCATGGCATGGCTTTCGATCGCACAATCCGCCGGACGTTCCTTAAATCGCTCTCCCACCAGTTTATCAACCTTCATATTGATTCCTCCCTGTATTACTCTGTTTTATCATAAAAAAACGCCCTGAAAACAAGCTGAAAAACAGCTTATTTTCAGGGCGGAAGATCCGTGTTACCACCTGAATTCGGGTAAAACCCGCACTCATCCGGCAAAACTGCCGATTTTCTGTAACGGGAAAAAACCGGCGCAGTCATTACGCATTCTCTGCATCACCGCGCAGCTCCAAAGGCGGGTTCAACTGACGGCGGGAAGACTTTCACCAATCATCTTCTCTCTGCACGCGCCGGGCAGCCTACTGTTCCTTTTTCCTTGCTATTGAAATATACATCAATATTAACACCCTGGCAGCCGGCTTGTCAAGCCTTGCGCACTGCATTGCGAATCGTTCCGCCGCCGAGCACCAGATCATCCTGATAAAGCACAACGGCTTGTCCCGGGGTGACCGAACGCTGCGGCTCGGCAAATTCCACCCGCACAGTTCCGTCTGCCGCAGGGAACACCATCGCATCCGCGGGACGAGCCTGATACCGCACCTTGACCTGCGCGGCAAACGGCTGCTGCGGTGCATCGAACGGAATCCAGTTGAAATCCTCTGCAATCAGCGCGGGCGCATACTGGCTGCCTTCCTCACCAAGAGTAACCGTATTGTTTTCACTGTCAATGTCGGAAACAAACATCGGCTTTCCGAACGCAATGCCAAGCCCCTTGCGCTGACCGATTGTGTAGTGCGTTACGCCGCGATGTCTGCCAAGCACGTTGCCCTGTGCGTCAACAAAGTTGCCCGGAAGCGGCGATTTTCCGGTGTAGCGTTCAATAAAGCCTGCATAGTCGTTGTCCTGCACAAAGCAAATTTCCTGGCTGTCCGCCTTGTGTGCCACTGGCAGCTCGTGCTGCTCGGCAAGCGCACGAACCGCAGGCTTTTCCATGTTTCCAAGGGGGAAAAGCGTATGCGCCAGCTGATTCTGCGTCAGCGAATAGAGCACATAGCTCTGATCCTTTGTCGCCGGGGAGCGATGCAGCAGGTAACGTCCGCTTTCCTCCTGCGTCACCCACGCATAATGCCCCGTTGCAATATAATCCATTTCCATCGCAAGGGCTTTTTGCAGCATCGCTTCAAATTTCACTCTGCGGTTACATTCGATGCAGGGGTTCGGGGTGCGTCCACGCTGATATTCCCTTGCAAAGGAATCTATTACATCGCGTGTGAACACATCGGTAAAATTCATCACATAATGCGGAATACCAAGCTTGCGGCAAACACGGCGCGCATCCTCCACGTCGTCCAACGAGCAACATCCACCAGAGGCACACTGCTGCATCCATTCATCCGGCCGTAGCTTCATCGTAACGCCGATCACCTCGTACCCCTGCTGCTGCAGCAAAAGAGCTGCAACGGAACTGTCCACCCCGCCGCTCATGCCCACCATTACTTTTTTTTGAGCCATGCTGATTGTTCACCTTTCAAAAAGCAGTTTTCTGCCGATCCATCCGTCAAGTTAAAAATTATTCTTCAATATGCCATTTGACGCCCTGCGGAGTATCCTCCAACACAACATGGCGCGCCTTCAGTTCGTCACGGATGCGGTCTGCTTCCGCCCAATTCTTTGCCTTGCGGGCTTCTGCGCGCTTTTCAATCAACGCATCAATCTCGGCATCCTCGTTTTTTTCCTGCTTCTGATAGAGGATTCCCATCACCTGCGTCAGCTCATTGAAAAGCTCCATGGCAGCTTCTGCGAGCTCTTTGGACGGATTCGTTGCAGTGGAAACATTCGTGTTGATTTCTCTTGCCAGATCAAACACCGCCGCCATTGCATCGGCCGTATTCAGGTCATCGTCCATCGCATTGATGAAATGCTCCTTGTATTCCGCAAAGCGATCCAGCACCGTCTGTTCGCCGTCCTTGGGCCCAGGCACAGCATTGCCAAGCACAAATGCAAGATTATCGCGGCAGTTGTAAAGGCGGTCGAGTGCAGCACGGCACTGCTCAATAATTTCCACGCTGTAGTTGATGGGGCTGCGGTAATGCGAGGCAACCATCATATAGCGAATCGGCTCATAGCCGTATTTCTCAGCAACATCGCGCACGGTAAAGAAGTTGCCAAGCGATTTGGACATTTTGCGGTTATCAACATTAATATATCCGTTGTGCAGCCACACATGCGCAAACGGCACTCGGTTGCAGCATTCGCTCTGTGCAATCTCATTTTCATGATGCGGGAAAATCAAATCCTGACCGCCGCAATGAATATCTATAGTCTCGCCCAAATAGCGGCGTGCCATTGCCGAGCATTCAATGTGCCAGCCCGGACGCCCCTTGCTCCAGGGCGAATCCCACATCGGCTCGCCGGGCTTTGCCGCCTTCCACAGCGCAAAGTCCATCGGATCTTCCTTCACCTCTCCCATACCGATTCGCGCGCCGGCCTCCAGATCCTCCAGTGGCTGATGGGAAAGCTTTCCGTATTCCGCAAAGCTTGTAGTGCGGAAATACACATCGCCGTTTTCCGCTGCATATGCATGACCGTTTTCCACCAATTTAGAAATAATGCCGATAATCTGATCGATATTTTCAGTTGCGCGCGGATGAATCGTTGCCGGACGGACATTCAATCCTGCGGCATCTGTTTTGTATTCCGCAATATACCGCTCCGAAATGGTAAGATAGTCCGAACCTTCCTCGTTTGCCTTGTTGATGATTTTGTCATCAATATCGGTAAAATTCTGAACATAGGTCACCTTGAGTCCGCGGTATTCCATATAGCGGCGCATCGTATCAAACACACAGATCGGGCGCGCATTGCCGATGTGGATATAGTTATAAACCGTCGGCCCGCAGGCGTAAATCTTTGCTTCGCCGGGTGTAATGGGAGTAAATTCGTCCTTTTGGCGAGTTAATGTGTTATAAAGCTTCATTGGTTTGTTTCATCCTTTCCGTCGGGCAGCTCTTCCGCCCGCATGTTTGCTTTTATGGTATTGAGCTCATTTTTGAGCGTAAACAGCTCATAATCCAGACGACAAATTTCCTGCGATACCGGATCTGCCACATGAATCTGATCGAGACTTCCGACCCGGACTCCGTTGACCCGAACCACACGCGCCGGAACACCAACCGCAGTGGAATTTGGCGGAACCTCACTTAGCACCACCGCACCGGCAGCCACACGAGCATTGTTTCCCACCTTGAACGGGCCAAGCACCTTTGCACCGGAACCAACCATCACATTGTTGCCGAGTGTGGGGTGACGCTTCCCAACGTCCTTACCCGTACCGCCCAGCGTAACATTCTGGTAAAGCGTACAGTTGTCTCCAATCTCCGTTGTTTCGCCAATGACGACACCCATGCCGTGATCGATGAACAGTCCTTTACCAATCGTTGCACCCGGGTGAATTTCGATTCCTGTTTTGTGGCGGCTTCTCTGCGAAATCCACCTCGCAATAAACTTCATATTATGGCGATAAAACCAGTTTGCCTTGCGGTGAGACCGAACAGCGCGAAAGCCCGGGTATAGAAAATAAACCTCGATGCGCGAGCGAGCCGCCGGGTCCCGTTCCATAATAGAATCAAGTTCTTCTTTTAGCTTGGTAAACACAAAATTCCTCCTTCCCTGTGGATGTTGCAAAAAACGCCGCCTTCGTCCCCCAAAAACAAGGGACGGAGGCGGCGTTCCGCGGTTCCACTCCGATTTCTAACTCACAAGGCAATAACGGTGCCTGCCGTGCCGGGATACTGTGCCAATGGCGTTTCCCCCTGCCTGCTCCCGGGCGCATGTTTGCCGATTTGCACACAAAGCCGGTTTTCAGCCAATGACCGACTCTCTCTGCTGCTGCAAAGCGGTTACTTCTCCCGTTCGACGCATTTTCGATTTTATACCAATTCGGTATTGATTATTCCTATCATATTGCAAAACGAAAAAATTTGCAACTGTTATTTTGATGGATCAATAAACTTTTTATTATCCAGCAAATATACAACGCCTGAGATAAAGGTAAGCACAACACTGATCCAGATGACACCGCTCTGTACCAGGGAGACCGGAAACCAGCCAGGCATCCAGCCGAGCAGCAGCAGCTCCTGAATCAGAAGCACCACGCCAACCGCAATCATCTGACTGACCGTTTTTGCCTTGCCCCAGATGTTTGCCGCAACCACCGTTCCATTGCTGGCAGCAACCATGCGCATGGAAGTAACGGCAAACTCACGCGCCAAAATTAAAATTACAACCCACGCACTGCAATAGCCCAACTGCACAAATGCAACATAAGCCGAGCATACCAGCAGCTTATCTGCAATCGGATCCATAAATTTTCCAAAATCAGTTACCAGATTCCGCTCACGTGCAATTTTTCCGTCAAACAAATCCGTCAGCGCCGCAACCGCAAACACAAGCCCGGAAATTAAATACCGGTGAGGACACCCCTCCCACAACAGGATTACAACAAAAACAGGCACCAGAACCATGCGCAGCATGGTCAGCTTGTTTGGGGTATTCATGCCAAAACCAAATCCTTTCTAAAAGGGTTACGATTCGCGGGAAACCAGTTCGCCAAGCAGATCGCAGTCCAGATGATCGGTGACGCGCACCGTAACAAATTCGCCCGCATTCAAAGAATGAGACTTTGCCGTGAAAAAGACGTTGGAATCCACCTCGGGTGCATCTGCCGCCGATCGCCCGAAAAAGCTGCCTGCGTAACGGTCATACCCCTCCACCATTACGGAAACCTCTTGATTCTCCATCTTGATGCAATTTTCCTCCATAATGCGCGACTGCAGCTCCATAATGTTTTCCTGCCGCTTGATGCGCACATCTTCGGGAATCTGATCTTCATAATTCGCCGCCGGCGTTCCCTCCTCCGCGGAATAGGCAAAGCAGCCAAGCCGGTCGAATCGGATTTCCTTCACAAACTCCGCCAGTTCGGTAAAGTCCTCCTCTGTTTCGCCCGGGAAGCCGGTCATCACGGTTGTGCGCAGCGTTACACCCGGAATCTTCTCCCGGATTTTCTTCATCAAAGCCGTCAGCTCTTCCCTGCTGCCGTGCCGGTTCATTCTGCGCAGCACGGCCTTGCTGCAGTGCTGCAGGGGAATATCGATATATTTTGCCATTTTTTCTTCACCGGCAATCACGTCGAGCAGCTCATCGGTGATGCGTTCCGGATAGCAGTACAGCACGCGAACCCAGCGCAAACCTTCAATTTTACAAAGGGCACGTAATAAAGCTGCCAGCTTCTTCTCGCCGTAAAGATCCTCGCCGTATCGGGTGGTATCCTGTGCAATCACAATCAGCTCGTGCACACCGTTCTTTGCCAGATGCTCCGCTTCGGAAACAATTTCCTCCATGGGACGGCTGCGGAAACGACCGCGAATCAACGGAATTGCGCAATAGGAACAGCAATTATCGCAGCCCTCTGCAATTTTAATGTACGAGGTGTAATACGGTGTGGTCTGCACACGTTCTCCGCAGAGCGGCAACAAATTTTTTTCGGGAAAAGATGCAAGGTGTTTACCGTCAAGCACCTCGCCCACCGCCTGCACAATATCCTTGTTTGCGCCGATTCCCAGCACGGCGTCGACCTCCGGCAGTTCTTTTTCCACTTCCTCGCGGTAACGTTCCGCAAGACATCCCGTTACAATAATGGCTTTGATGCGCTTTTCATTTTTCAGCTGCACCAACTCCAAAATCTCTTCAATTGCTTCTTTTTTGGCATCCTCAATAAAGCCGCAGGTGTTGACAATAGCAACATCCGCCATTCCTGCCTCTGCCACCAGCGTATAGCCTGCATTTTTCAGCATTCCCATCATAATTTCGGCATCGACGCGATTCTTTGAACAGCCGAGGCTGACCATTCCCACTTTAATTCCCATTGATCCGGCAATTCCTTTCTTGGCTTTGTTTATTCTTCCTGCCCTTGAATCAGCTCCCGCAAAACGGGACGAATTTCGTCCCACCGGTATCCCATCCGCTGCAAAGCGGCAACCGCACGGCGCTGACCTTTTTCATCGGCAAGACATCGTTTGTATTTTCCTTCCAACAAAGCGCGTACTGCCTCTGTTGGATCGGGTGCGTATTGGGCACCCACTTCCTCTGCAACCTGACGTGCCAGCTCCCGCTCAATTCCGCGGCGCACCAGCTCATTTACCACGCGTAAAGCCGAGAAACTTTTGAACCGGAACAGATCTGACGCACAACGACGCGCATAGTCCTCATCATCAATCAGCCCCAGCTCCTCCGCGCGGACAGCGGCTGCTTCGGATGCTTCCTGTGAATACTGGGTTCGCAGCTTATCGACCAATCTGCGGCGCGTCATCGCACGGCGGGAGAGCAGCCAAAGCGCATAGGAACGCGCGCGTGTCTCATCAGATTCTGAGCAATAGCGACTCCAGTCCTCATCACTGATTTCCTGCCCCATTTTCACATGAAGCCGTTCGAGCGTTTCCAGATCGAGCATTCCTGCGGATTCACCGTCAATATAAACCTCACAAAGTGATTTTCTCCGCGGCTCGATGGCTGTGATCAGCATCAGTCATCCACCGCGATGTCAATATTAGCTTTGGGGGCGCTCTTGGTTCTTGCAGGTGCTTTTGCGGGCTTTGGGGCGTCATCCGTCATCTCTGCATCATCGGTCAGGGTACTGTCATCTGCGGGCGCAGTTGCTTTTGTTGCAGCCTTTCCGGCAAGCGCCTTTTCGTTGCCATCCTGCTTAATTGCAGCAAGAACCTTCTGCTCAACCTCAGAAGCGATCTCCTCATGCGCCTTAAGAAATTCGCGCGCATTATCACGGCCCTGACCCAAGCGGGTTTCGCCGTAAGAGAACCATGCACCGCCCTTGTTCACAATATTATATGAGACCGCCAAATCGAGCAGCTCACCCATCCGGCTGATTCCGGTACCGTAAAGAATATCAAATTCTGCAATACGGTACGGCGGCGCAACTTTATTTTTAATAACCTTGGCTCGTGTGCGGGAACCGATCATCTCGGTACCGTTTTTCAGTGTTTCGGTGCGGCGGATATCAATACGGACGGAAGAATAATATTTCAGCGCATTTCCGCCGGTGGTAACTTCCGGATTGCCATACACCACGCCAACCTTCAAACGCAGCTGATTGATAAAGATGACAACGCAGTTTGATTTTGAAATAGCGCCTGCCAGCTTACGCATTGCCTGTGACATCAATCGCGCCTGCAGACCCACATGAGCATCGCCCATATCTCCCTCGATTTCTGCACGGGGGACAAGTGCCGCAACCGAGTCAACCACGATTACATCCAGCGCACTGGAATTGACGAGTGCTTCGGTAATCTCAAGTGCCTGTTCACCGGTATCAGGCTGAGAAACCAGCAACGAATCCACATCCACACCAAGCGCACGGGCATAAATCGGGTCAAGTGCATGTTCAACATCAATAAATGCCGCCTGACCGCCGTTTTTTTGTCCTTCTGCAATACAGTGCAGGGCAAGTGTTGTTTTACCGGAGGATTCCGGCCCAAAAATTTCAACAATACGTCCGCGCGGCAAACCGCCGATTCCAAGCGCAATATCCAGCGAAAGCGAACCGGTGGGAATCGCTGCCACCTCCATGGTGCGGCTGTCGCCCAGCTTCATAACGGCATCTTTGCCAAACTTTTTTTCTATTGCGGCCAACGCATTATCCAGCGCTTTTTTCTTGCTGTCTTCTGCCATATTCATTCATCCCTTCATTTTCAAGTTTTAAAATTTGTACGGCTCTTTCTTGTTCAAGAAAAGGATACCAGATTAAATGTCCAAAAATCCTCTCATTTCAGGCGGTGTACCACAGCATTTTCCATCCGGACGTTTTTCATCTGTTCCTTGGTAATCCATAAAAGATCCAGACCTTTATTGTACTTGATTTTACGACAAATTGCAATCACTTTCAGGCTTTTGCCCCCATACCATGCGCTCAATTCCGGCAAAGTCCTCCGTAAGTTTCGCTGTGAGTCCTGTTTGTTGAAACATCTGTTCAATGGTATGCGCCTGACCAAGCCCGCATTCCACTGCAATCATTCCGCCCGGACGCAAAAAACGCAGCCAACGTTTTAAAATTGCACGATAAAAATCCAGTCCGTCAGCACCCCCGTCCAACGCCATTGACGGTTCTCTGCGCACCTCGCGCTGCAAACCGGGCAGAGCAGACGATTCGATATAAGGCGGGTTAGAAAGGATGACATCCTGAGGAGGTAAAGAAAAATCCTCAGACGGGCAAAGCACATCACAGCGCTCCACACAAACAGAAACCTGATTGTGCTCAATATTTTTTTTCAAAAAAGAGATAGCCTGAGGAGAGAGCTCACAAGCAGTAACGCTAGCCTGCGGGATTTTTTTTGCACATGCCACTGCAATTGCACCACTGCCGGAACAAAGATCAAGAATTGCCGGGTGCTGCTGATTTTGGCAAAAATTCCGTGCTGCATCCACCAGCAGCGCAGTTTCTTCCCGTGGAATCAGCACTCCTTCTCCCACAAAGAACGGCAGCCCGCAAAATTCCCATTCACCCAAAATATATTGCAGCGGTCTTCCGCAAGCCCGCTCTGCAATTTTTTCAAGATAAAGCACCCGCAATTTTTCATCTGCTGCTTCTTCCCCGTGCAACAGCAACATTTGGCGATTCATGCCGAATACCGCTTCAAAAAGCAGCTGTGCATCAAATGCAGCATCCGTAACACCCGCATTTTCCAACTGCAAACGTCCTTCGCGATAACATGCTCCCAGTGTCATCACAGATGATCCTCTCCATTTTCCGGGATAACCGCCTCCAGGGCGCAGATTGCCGCTTCGATCATCTTATCATCCGGCTCTTTAGTCGTAATCCGCTGCATCCAAAGCCCCGGAGCCGCAATAATGCGCGTAAAAACATTATTATGCTTCCCACACAGCTTAATCAGCTCATAGCCAATTCCCATCGTAACCGGCAACAGCAAAAGCCGGATCACGGTGCGCAGCAAGGCATTAGGAGTGCGGATAAAAAAGCCGATTATAATTCCCACCAGCAACATCAGAACCAAAAAACTTGTGCCGCAGCGAGGATGAAAGCGCGTATGCTTCTTAACATTTTCAACTGTAAGCTCTTCCAGACTTTCGTAACAGAAAATTGTTTTATGTTCTGCACCGTGATACTGAAAAACGCGGCGCATATCCGGCATTTTGGAAACCAACGCCATGTAAGCCACCAGAATCAGCAAACGGAACACGCCCTCAAACACCGATCTCCACCAACCCAGTCCGGTTGAATCCTGTGAACCGGGAATCAGGTTGAACAAAAAAGCAGGCAGCCATAAAAACAGCACAATTGCTAGGGCAACACCAATCAGAGAAGCAACGGTACCAAGCACTTTCATCAGCTTATCGCCAAAAGTTTTTTCCAGCCAAAGATCAAACTTGCTTTCGGGCTCCAAATCTTCTCCGGCGGAAGCCTCTGCTGAATACATCAACGTTGTGTATCCAAGCTTCATGGAATCGATAAAGGATACCACACCGCGAATCAGCGGAAGACGCATCCATTTTGCTCTGGGTTTAATCTCTGCAGAAAAATCTTTTGTTTCCAGCTCTCCCTTTGCATTCCAGATTGCAGCCACTGTTTTTTTCGGGCCCCGCATCATCACACCTTCAATGAGTGCCTGACCACCGATTGATGTTTTGATTTTACATTGTTCTTTCATAAGCATATTCCTTTCACCATGCAGCGTTTGGAAGCATATCGCATTCCACGACTATTTTATTTTTTCAGACGATTCTGTTTCCTTTTCTGTTTCCCTCGCAAGCTCTGCTGTCACAGCCGCCGGAGCATGCATTTTAGGCAGCTGAATTGTCACGGTAGTTCCACAGCCAAGCGCACTGGAAATCTCCAGTGAACCGTTGTGCAGACGAATGATTTCATCCGCAACCGCAAGCCCGATTCCAGAACCTCCGCGCGTCATATTTGCCTTGTAGAATTTTTCCTTAACGCGCGGCAGATCATCGGATGCGATTCCGCAGCCTTGGTCGGCAATCTGAATGACCAGCTTTCCTTCCTCTTCGGACGCTGTCACATGAACCAGTCCGCCTTCATCTGAATACTTAATTGCATTTTCCAGAATATTAACAAAAACCTGACGCAGACGGTTTCGATCTCCCCAAACCGGTGAAAGGTTTTCGGGTTCATCGCATTTTAAGGCAATGTGACCGCGTGCTGCCCGGTCGCTGAACATATAAACTGCCTCGTCTAGTTCCGCAAGCAAATCCACCTTGTCCATCATCAGCGTCATGCGTCCGCTCTGAATCCGTGAAAAATCAAGCAACTCCTCCACAAGTCCCGAAAGGCGCTCACTTTCCTTTGCAATGATGGCAACCCCCTTTTTCATGACTGCGGGGTTGTCCTCGCTGACCTGCATGGTTTCTGCCCATCCCTTAATTGCAGTCAGTGGTGTGCGCAGCTCATGCGAAACGGAAGAAATAAAGTCATTCTTCATTCTCTCCGCTGCACCAAGCTCCTGCGCCATATAATTGACGGTATCGCACAGCTCTCCGATTTCATCATCGTACTTTTTCTCGAGTCTGGCATCAAAATCACCTTTGGCGACCAACCGCGCCGTGGTGCTGATCTCCTTGACGGGATTCACGATGGAGTTGATAAAATAGGAACCGGACATTACCACAAAAAATAAAATTGCGATTCCCACAATCAAAAATCCCACCGTCCACACGAAAACCTGACGGTCGGTCGCTTCCATGGAAACCATAATGCGGATCGCACCGTCAATCTGTTCGCTGGCTTGAAAAGTTCGTGTAATCGCCATCACCTTTTCGCCGGTATTCAGCTGCCCGGACCATAAGCCAACACCGTCTTCCGCTGTTGCCGCGGCATTATAATCCGGCATATTCTGCTCCGAATCCGGCTGGAATCCTGTGGAGGTATAAAGCAAAGTGCCATCCTGATCGAGGATCATCAGTTCCATTTTTTCTTTGTCTTCAAAGCTTTCGACAAATTCACGCGCCGCTTCGTCCATATTGACAGAATCAGAGGAGTTATACGCAACAAAATATCCCCTCATCAGCTCCGACCTTGAAAGAATCGTCTGCTCCACGCCGTTATAATACCAGCGATGAATTGCAAATGCTGCCACCGTCTCGAGCAGTACGATCAGCAGCATAATAAGCCCCAGGCCATAGATCAGCCAGCGTTTGGTAATGCCCTTGATTTTCATTGCCAAAACCAAACCTTTCTTCTTGTGGAATCAGCGTCAGCGTTCATTCTTCCCAACGATATCCCTGACCCCACACCGTGATAATATGGCGCGGAACTGACGGTTCTTCCTCTATCTTCATGCGAAGACGCCGCATATTTACATCCACAATTTTTTCCTCACCGGGATATGCACCGCCCCACACCCGCGCTAAAATTTCACTGCGGCTGAGCAGCACTCCCGGATTTTGAAAAAATAATTCCATCATCTGAAACTCCAGCTGCGTCAAATCCACCCGTTCCCCGTTGCGCATCAACTCCCGATTATGCAGATTGAGCAGGAATTCTCCGGAGCGGATTTCATTTTGAAACGGTTTTCCATTGCTTTGCATAGAAACACGACGGTAAAGCGCTTCCACACGCGCAACCAGTTCCGAAGGGCTGAATGGCTTTGTCACATAATCATCCGCGCCCTGCATCAGACTGCTGACCTTGTCGCTTTCCTGTGTACGGGCAGTAAGCATAATAATACCGATGGCGCTGTTGCGGCTGCGAATTTCTCTGCAAACGGTAAAGCCGTCAATTCCGGGCGTCATCACATCGAGCAGTGCAATGTCAAACGCACCACCCGCCTGATTAAACAAACGCAGCGCCTCATCACCATTGGCAGCCTCGGTCGTCTCGTATCCTGCACGCTGCAGATTGATGACCACAAACTCACGAATGGTATCTTCATCTTCCAATACAAGGATTTTCTTCATAACCGTAATCATCCTTTACTCCTGATATGGTTGCGTGGGATATGCATATTTTCAGCCGCCGATCAAATGGATATTCTTGCGGAAAAAGTCCATTTCCTTGCCGTTGAGTTGACTTTGCACCCTTGCGCTGACCCAACAGCCGTAAACCAAGCCGTTGTTGCGTGTAATTTCAAAATATTCGTTTTTTCCCGTGCTTTCCCACTCAGACTCCGAGAAAACGCGAATGGTAAACAAATTTGTATCCTGCGCAATATTGTTAAATGTCATTGTCCGAGTTTCTTTGTTAATTTTAAAGTAAGCGCTTTGTACCCAGTCATAATCATTGGGAATTACAAGAAAGTATCCATCCGGATAATTAATAGCGGTATCGAGCACATTAACAAAGATTTTTTTGGCAGCATCATATTCTTTCCAACGTGTGTACGCACTTTCTGCCTTAACGTACTGGTTTTCGTCCATGGCATCTTCATATTGATACACTCTTTCCAAAAACGGAATATCAATAATACCATCCCCTGAAATATCGCTTGAAAGGGTGGTAGACTCACGCAAGAGCTCACCGTTATTACCCTGCTTTTTTTCAAATGCAGGTGCAACCAGTGTTTGCAGTTCCGAATCCCAGTAAATCAGTTCTGTTTTTATCGTAGTAGCATTTTTGTTTTCATCAATGATGACACCGCTTGCACCACCGGTTTCCACCTGACCGAACCGGACTCGTGCATAGGAACTGATGTTGCCATCCAGCTCAAGCTGTGAATCAACCTGCATCAAATCCGTTTTGGAATTCTTGCGAAACAACCTTGCTGTTGAAGTTTGGCTGGAAGAATTCAGCAGCAGTGTAAACAGCTCGTCTCTTCCGTCTCCGTCAAAATCCTTTACCAGCATTTCGGTATAGATATGGTCTGACAACGAACTGATAATCCTTCCGTCACGATACGTATAAACGGTTCCGATTTTATCGCTGTTAAAGAGCACCCACCCCACCAGAATGCTTTTCTCTTCGCCCTCGCCGAATTGTGTAATCACCAGCCGGTCAACATCCACACCGGGTCCCACCAGATCCGACTGCACCTGCCATTGTCCGCTTACCTGATCCATCAGAACGAAGTGCGTACCGCCGGTCTCTGTTTTTGTGCGATAAAATGCAATCACTTCATCCTCACCGTCATGATCCAGATCAAATTGTGTGATTGCAGAGCATATATCTCCCGAACGGGGGTATTTTAAGGTAAAATGAGTGCCGATATGTTTTTCCAATGCCTCCTGAATCTGTGCTTGTTCTCCCGCAGGTCTTGGCGGATAAAGCAGGTTTTCCGAATCAATACTAACGATACTGCAGCCGCTCAGCAAAAATATTGCAGCCAAAATTAACACCCGTACTCTTCGCCTCATCCCGTCATTCCTTTCCTTCTGCATGGAGTGCAGAGCAATGTAATAAGTATATCATGAAACAGAGAAAAAAACAGCACCAATTTTGTGAATAGATTTTAAGTCTCTTGATGATTGAAAACAGCAAATTACCCGTGAAACCAACATAGAGTATTTTCTTCTTGCAATTTTCCAAACATTTTTTCCATATTGTATAATTAAATTGCAAATTTAAGATTTGTTCATGTTTTGATTTAAAATAAGTGGTAAAATGACCGTAAACGAGTGAAATTGGAAATTGTCTTGCTGCATCAACCACCAACATCGCTGTTGTATCAATATCAGTGTTCTTACAAAGCAGCAGCAGACGAGTCAATGCCGAAAGGAAGGTTTGTAATGACCGAACAAAAGATCGGAATTCTCTGTGACTCCGGTGCCAATCTTTCCCCGGAGATGCAGGAAAAATTCCAGATTGCAGTGGTTCCGCTGCAGATAAATTTTTCGGATAGAAGTTATTCAGACGGTGTTGACCTCGCACCGGACGAGATTTATAGTCTGATGGAGAAAGAACTGCCAAAATCTTCGCTTCCAAAAGCAGAAGATATTCATCTTGCATTAGATCAGTTAAAACAGCGCGGCTGCACGGATGTTGTGTTTATTACCATATCTTCGGGGCTTTCCGGCTGCTATCAGCTGGTCACTCTTCTTGCTGCCGAATATGCAGGGCTTTCGGTCACCATATTTGATTCCAAAACGCTTGCCTGCGGCGAACAGATTCTGGTACTGGAAGCTGCCCGTGCCGTTGAGGAAGGCTGCCGTGTTGAAGAAATTATTGCTCGCATTTCTGCCTTGCGAAAAAAAACATCATCCTTTCTGGTGGTAAAAACACTTGAATATCTGGCCAAAGGCGGTCGCATTGGCAAAGTTGCCGGAACCGTCGGCAGCCTGCTGCATCTTTGCCCGGTCATCACCGTGAATGATGACGGCGTATATGATACGGTAAACAAAACCATCGGATTCGGGCGCGCTGTAGATATGATGGTACAGGAGGCCTCCAAAAAATTCCGAGGTAAAAATATTGCAGTCTCTATGGTACACGCCAAAAACGAACTCGGAGCACGCGCCGCACTGCAAAAGCTTCGTGTTTTCTGTAACGTTCAGGATGTCACGATTGTTCCCGTCAGTGCCGTGCTTGGCATCCATACCGGCATTGGACTGATTGGCATGGTTATTTATGAGTTATAATTATAATCTTTTCAGAATATAAAACAGAGCCATCAAGGAAACCTTCCTTTGATGGCTCTGTTTTTTGTGAACCGGAACCAGCTTGAATGCATTGGAACACCGCACGGATTAGCTCAACAGAATTCCGTCCGGCAACAACTGAGCATGTCCCTCATAAACGGTAGTTTTCTTTTCCTGCGTATCATAACAAACTGTATCCTGACCGCAATAGGAGATTAAAAAACGTTCCTCCATCCATGCGGCAGGAATGCCGATTTTCTCTGGCGCATAAAGTGCTTCTGCGCGGTTCAAGGGCAGAATCTGAAGCCGACCGGTTTCGCACGTGATCCGGCAGCATCCCAGTCCGCGAACCATCCCAAATCGATCCTGTGATTGCATGGTTTTAGCGATCTCCTGCACATACCCGGACCTCCGTTCGAGTGAAAACACCTTTTGCTCTTGCCCGTTCTGCACCAGCCAATAGAGAAAACTTGCTTCACTTCCCAAGCGAAGAATCAAATCGTCTTTGGCACTCAGAACAAATTGCAGCGGAAGTTCTCCTTCTTCTTGTTGTAATGCTGCATACAGCGGTTCCCACAATGCCCACATCACACAGTTCTGCATCATGGGTGGATAATATTCTGTATGTCCGCATTCCATCCGTGTATCATAAATACCGCATACGGCAACAGGACTCTCATCCGCCATCTCGATCCGCCGCGGCATCAAATCCGCCAGACGAAAATCGCGAACGGGAACACAGATTTGATTTTTGGGTTCACAATAAAACAAAAAAGAATTGCGTCCCGACATCTGTTTCAGTTCCCGGTAAAGAGATCGGTTCGTCTGGTTTTCTTCCGTTCGGACAAAGCATCCGTCTTTCCCCGCCAGGCAAGCATCCGTTACGTCCCCACAAAAAGAATAATCCTCCTGTTCCGCCTGAAGAACGTTCAACTGAAAATCGACCATCTGCACCGTCTGCTGACTGGAAAACAGCATCCGCACAACATTATTATGCAGTATGTATTGTCGAAGCACGCGGTCGCGCAGAGAGGCGGAAAAAATCGATTCTTCCTGCATATCATCACACAGCAGCAAGATTCGAATAAACGGCTGAGGTTGTTCCGTTTGCTCCAAAACAACCGTTCTCCCATTCCACTCCCCAAGCACGCAAAGTTTTTTTGAGGAATAAAAATTTCTTTGATCCAGAATTTTCACTGCACAGATTCCTTTCCCGAAAACACTTTTCCTGATTCGAAATTACTTTATTTTAATTCTATTATACCATGCATTTTCCTTTCTGAACAGGAGAATCTCGTTCAATATATCTGCAGTTTCACAGAAACTTAAGAACACATTATAACAAAAACATCTATCATTATGCAATACACTTTTGGTACCCGTTATGATATATTGATGACACAACATGCTGCAGCGTTTATCTCTTTGCGATTCAAAAAATGTAATTGGGGAATACCGGATTCGTTACAAAATTTACGGTTCGGCAGAAAGGGGATTTATAACAATGAGCAAAATTACCTTTATGGGTGCAGGAAGCACCGTATTTGCACGCAACGTAATCGGAGACTGTATGTGTTCGGAAGCATTGCGCGACAGCGAATTTGCCCTTTATGACATTGATGCCATTCGTCTGAAGGAAAGCGAAGCCATTTTGAATATGATGAATCAAACCCTTGGCGGGCACGGCAAAATTACGGCCTACTTGGGCGTGGAACAGCGCAAAAACGCTTTACGCGGTGCCGATTTTGTGGTAGATGCCATTCAGGTTGGTCTTTATGACCCCTGCACGATTATTGATTTTGAGATCCCGAAAAAATATGGTCTGCGCCAAACGATTGCCGACACACTGGGAATCGGCGGAATCATGCGCGCACTGCGCACCATTCCGGTTCTGCAGGATTTTGCCGCCGATATGGAAGAGGTATGCCCCGATGCCTGGTTTTTGAACTACACCAACCCGATGGCAATGCTTTCCGGCTTTATGCAGCGCTATACCGGTATTAAAACCGTGGGACTCTGCCACAGTGTGCAGGTTTGCAGCGACGGTCTGCTGAAATCGCTTGGTATGGAGGATCAATTGGATGGTCGCCGCGAACTAATCGCAGGCATCAATCACATGGGTTGGCTGCTGGAGATTACTGATCGCAACGGAAACGATCTTTATCCTGAAATCCGCCGCCGCGCGAAAGAAAAGAACGCAACAGAAAAGCATACCGATATGGTTCGCTTTGAATACATCAATCGTCTGGGGTATTACTGCACGGAATCCAGCGAACATAATTCGGAATATAACCCATTCTTCATCAAATCCAAATACCCCGAATTGATTGATCGCTACAACATTCCGCTCGATGAATATCCACGCCGCTGCATCAATCAGATTGAAGGCTGGAAAAAAGAATACGCCGAGCTGAGCCAGAAAAGTGAACTTCCGCATGAACGTTCGCGCGAATACGCATCGCACATTATGGAAGCCATGGTCACCAGCACTGCTTACCAAATCGGCGGTAATGTAATGAATCATGGTTTGATTGACAATCTGCCGCAGGATGCTTGTGTTGAAGTTCCTTGTCTCGTCAACGGCAGCGGGATTCATCCGTGCCATGTGGGCAAGCTGCCGGTTCAGCTTGCTGCCATGAACATGACAAACATCAACCCGCAGCTGATCACAATTGAGGCTGCCGTTACCCGCAAACGTGACTTGATTTATAATGCAGCAATGTTGGAACCACATACCGCAGCAGAGCTTTCCATTGATGACATTGTTGCCATGGTGGATGAATTGATTGACGCTCACGGTGATTTTCTGCCCAAATATCATTGAGTATGATTGAGTTCTATCCAATATAATTTTCGCAAAACAGCTCCGTGAATATCACGTGTGCGCAGGAAAAAGCGATACCCGCTGAAAGATTTATTTCTTCAGCGGGTATCGCTTTTTGCAAGGACAAACATCATTCCTTTTCCAGATATCCAAGCATAATCAAAATATCTTGTACTTGGCTCGAAGTCTGTGGTGCATACGCATAAATGAGCGTATTCTCTTTATACATCACTACATAGTCCATGCCATTTTCTGTATAGTTGAAAATTTTATACCCATCCGAAAGTTCGGTAATATGTTGATCCCGTTCATCGGGTTCCATATCTTTTGAGAGGTCATATGAAATCTGGTTGAAAACCAAGTCCACTGTTTCGCTGTCCGTATATTCATAAAATTCAAATTTAGTATCGTCTTTCACACCCGCACACACATTTTCAAGCTTGTTTTCGTCAATGAACCAATATGTTGTCGGTATGTTTGCCGTTTCAAAGCCTTTTTCATATAAAATAGAATGAACATCGTAAAAATTCGGCGCAGCGGTTTGCACCACGGCGCTCTGTGAAGACTTAAAGAAAGGAAATGTAAGGTTGTTTTTTGAAAGGTATCCGAATAAAACTATTACCCCTGCAATCAAAATAAATCCGATTATGCTAATGATGTTTTTTAGGGAAACCGTTTTTCCGCAACCCATTTCCTCTGTCACTTCATCAGGATTGCAGCGGGCGATGCGTTCTTTTAATACATCAATTTCGTGTTCGTATCTGTCCTTTTGAAACAGGAATTTTCTTGTCCTGCCAGTAACGTCCGTAAAAATAAAGAAGTAATAGTATGAGCGATGATTGGATCCTTTACTCAGTCTTCCGTGCCGGGTAACGCTCAATGCTTCACCGCAGTTTGTTATATCGGTATATTCATAATATTTTCCATTAAAAGGATTCGTCCGCAAATAAAATCCGTTATTCTCAATATTCACCTTGTAGAAGAAGTATCGAACGATCAGTTTGATCACAACAGACAAGGTGAGCAAAAGTCCGGTCGCAAAGAAGAAGGCGCCGAACCAGTGGTCTGCAGCCACTTCATTTAAGAACATCGGAATGTTGATCAGGGAAAAGACGATCAAGATCACAGCGGAAATCAGAATAGCAGCAATGCCATATTGTCTGCCGTCAATTTGATATTCCTCTCTGTCGCTATTTACGTTTTGGTCGTACGCTCCAAGATTTTTGCTTTCAACGCGCTCCATAAGAAAATCTACACCGTCTGACTCATTGAGAAAGAACGGGAATTTTACTACTTGTCCATCATATGTCTCACAGTTGCAAAAAAAGTTATTTGTACCGGTGGTATCCCTTCCGGACCCTACCCACGCTTTTTTTATTTCACTATATTTATAATATCTTCCTTTACCTGGCTTCGTCTGGTAGTTAAAGCCGTCATCGTAAACTAAAACTTTCACAAATAAGGCTCTGTAAAAAACAGCAATTAAAATTGCTAAGACACAAACGGTAAAAAACGCAGTGAACAGGTAGGCACCATTATGCGTTTCATAAAGCCAAATGCTGAGCCCTCCAAAAAGAGTGAGCAAAAATAGGGACAAAATCAATCCGTGCAAGTTTCCTCCTATTTTATATTTCCATTCTTTATGGTTCATAACCGTACTCCACCTTTCTTTGGATATCGATATGTCGATTTCGAAAAGCTTGCTTGAATATATGCGGTTTTTCAGAAAATTTATCCGTCATTTCAAGAAAAATCGGATGCAATTGTTTCTCAACTGCATCCGCAAAATTTTGTTTTTATATATATTAGACAAGCTTGACGGCTCCTACCGGGCGAATGGAAAGCACATAGCAACATTCACTGCCAAAAACGGACTCCATGGTAGCACAATAATCCTTTGTCAGCTTTGTGGGGACAAATGCCTGAATGGTTCCCGCAAAACCACCGCCATGCACACGCCAGGCGCCTTTTTCCGCAAGCATTCTTTGTGAAAGTGCCAAAGCAAGCGGAACCTCTTGTCGTTCCGGATGTGACACACTGAACACATTCTGCAACAGGCAGTAAGAAGAGTTTCCCGAAGCAAGAACTTGCTGCTTGAATGCTTCAAAATCGCCGGCATCCAGTGTTTTTGCTTCCTGCTGTGCCAGTTCATTTTCGGAAAAGAAATGCATCGCACGCAGCAAGGCCCGATCGCTGACCTTACCCTTGAGCGTGCCGAGTTTTGCATAAAAATCGCCGGGATCTACCGTGCGAAGAACCTCCTGGCCAAACTGGGCTGCAACACTGCGCATTTCATCGCCAATTGCTGCGTAATCATCGGTCAGATCAGCATGATCGCCGCGGGTATCCACAATGACAAGATCATAACCGCAATCGGAAAATTCAAAATCAATCTGACGAACCACCGGCTTCTGCGGATCGTTAAAATCAATGGAGACAAATCCACCCACCGAGCTTGCAGTCTGATCCATCAATCCACATGGTTTACCAAAATATTCCCGCTCCGCATACTGCGCAATTTGTGCAATGGTGACGGCATCGATTCTGCCGTCGTTATACATGTGGTTCAAAATCGTTCCAATCAACACCTCAAATGCGGCAGAGGAAGAAAGCCCCGAACCCTTCAGCACATTGGATGTTGTATATGCATCAAAGCTTCCGATTTGGTATCCGCGGTTCACGAAGCCTTTGCAAACACCACGAATCAATGCCGCGGAACGTCCGCTTTCCTCTTTGTGCGGGGTCAGGTCTGCAATATCCACCAGATCGGGGGCAAAGCCTTCCGACTTAACGGTAATCCGGGTATCCTCACGGCGAGCCGCGACTGCAATAACATCCAGATTCACACTGGCAGCCAGTACGCATCCATGCTGATGGTCGGTATGATTGCCGCCAACCTCGGTGCGACCGGGAGCACTGAACAGAAAAAGCCCGTCCTTTTGCGAAAAAAGAGACTCGAAACGATCGATTGCTTTCAAATAACGAACCTTTTGTACTGCAACGCCTGCTGCATCCGCACAATACACCGATGCAAATGTTCCATCCAAACCACCGCGGTCAATTTGCTGGCGCAGCTCTGTAATCGTGCTCATAATGAATCCTCCTGTTTTATTAATTACAAAAATATTTCTGATATTATGATGATAATCGCAAATTGAAAACGGTATATCATTGAAGAAAAATCTTTAATGACATACGGTTTTCAAAATCATTCCCTACGTTTTAACAGCTATTAGTATTATACCCCGCACATTGGAAAGTTCAAGCAAAAAAGCTACAAAGAATATGCACGAATGTTGCACACAAAAAAGGGTCGAAACCCGTCCACCCGAGTTTCGACCCCTGATTCAAGAAAAATTAATATTTTTTTCGTTCTACATAATGTGTATGCAGAATTTCATGCGCCTTGTGGCTGCCCGGCTCGCCAAAATAATCGTCATAGATCATCTTGATCACAGGGCTGTCGTGAGATTTGCGCAGAGGAAGATTCTGATCTTCCGCGTAGAGAGCCTTTGCACGAATTGCACGGAGATCGGTGAAGTTACGCACGGATGCCGGCTGAATCGGCTGACCGCCGCCATTCACACAGCCACCGGGGCAGCACATGATCTCGATGAACTGATAATCGGCTTCTCCGGACTTGATTTTCTCCAGAATCGCCTTGGCATTTGCCAGACCGCTTGCAACTGCAACCTTGACATCCATACCGCCAACATGATAGGTGGCTTCCTTGATGCCTTCGGTGCCGCGAACCTCTGTGTATTCAATGCTGTCAAGCGATTTGCCTTCCAACACATCAGCAGCCGTACGCAGAGCAGCTTCCATAACGCCGCCGGTTGCGCCGAAAATGGCAGCCGCACCGGTAGTCACATCGAGTGCCGGGTCAAAATCTTCATCCGGCAGCTCCGTAAAGCTGAGATGTGCACGATTAATCATGCGGGCAAGCTCACGAGTAGTCAGTGCGTAATCAACATCCGGCACACCTGCTGCAGACTGATCGTCACGGCCCACTTCAAACTTCTTTGCGGTGCAGGGCATGATGGAAACGCAGACAATATCCTTGGGGTCGATATTGTTCTTTTCCGCATACCACGTTTTGATGACCGCACCGGTCATCTGCTGCGGAGATTTGCAGCTGGAAAGATGCGGCAAAAGCTCGGGATAATAATGCTCGCAGTATTTGATCCATCCGGGTGAGCAGGAGGTGATCATCGGCAGAACTCCGCCGTTTTTCACACGGCCGAGGAACTCGGTTGCTTCTTCCATAATGGTGAGGTCGGCACCGAAATCCGTGTCAAACACCTTATCAAAGCCCAGACGGCGCAGTGCCGCAACCATTTTGCCCTTTACATTGGTGCCAATCGGCATGCCAAAGCTTTCGCCAAGCGTTGCGCGGATTGCCGGAGCAGTCTGCACCACAACGTGCTTGCTCGGGTCAGCCAATGCCTCAAATACGCGGTCGGTATCGTCCTTTTCACGCAGGGCACCGGTCGGGCAGTTGACAATGCACTGTCCACAGCCAACGCAGGCAACCTGATTGAGCTTGAGACCAAAGGCACAGCCGATTTCGCTGTCAAAGCCGCGGTTATTCGTGCCGATTACGCCGATTGCTTGAGCCTGGCAGGCAGCAACACAGCGGCGGCAAAGAATGCACTTGCTGTTGTCACGTACCAGATAGTCGGTAGTGTCGTCCACGGTGCTCTTTGGGCGTGCACCGTCAAATTCTGTTTCGTCCACGCCATATTCCTGACAAAGTGTCTGCAGCTCGCAATTGGTGCTGCGCACACAGGAAAGGCAGCGGCGCTCGTGGGTGGAAAGAATGAGCTCAAGCGTCATTCTTCTGGAATCGCGCACTTTTTGGGTATTTGTGAAAACTTCCATGCCCTCGTTAACCGGATAAACGCAGGATGCAACCAGGCTTCTTGCGCCCTTTACTTCAACTACGCAGATTCGGCAGGCACCGATCTCGTTCATTTCCTTCAGGTAGCAGAGCGTTGGAATATGAATCCCTGCAAAGCGCGCTGCTTCCAGAATGGTGGAATTGGCCGGCACCGAGAGGGGCATGCCGTTGATTTTAATATTAACCATGTTCATGCTGGGCACACTCCTTCCTTATTTCTTTTCAATTGCGCCGAATTTGCATTTTTCCATGCAGGCGCCGCACTTGATGCACTTGGATGTATCGATCAC
>CAKXIK010000003.1:0-22826 GCA_934875675.1 uncultured bacterium | reverse complement strand
CTGATTGCGCCGGCTGGGCAGTTGCGTGCGCAGAGCGTACATCCGCGGCACTTATCAGAATCAATATGATAGTTCAGCAGAGCCTTGCAGACGCCGGCGGGGCACTTCTTGTCCACAACGTGTGCAATGTACTCATCACGGAAGTAACGCAGTGTGGAAAGCACCGGGTTGGGCGCTGTCTGGCCAAGACCACAGAGTGCATTGTCCTTGATGTAATAGCACAAACGCTCCAGATGATCGAGATCCTCCATGGTGCCGTTGCCCTTGGTGATTTTATCAAGAATCTCATACAGGCGTTTGGTGCCAACGCGGCACGGGGTGCACTTTCCGCAGGATTCATCAACCGTAAACTCAAGGAAGAACTTCGCGATATCAACCATGCAGGTGGTATCGTCCATAACGATCAGTCCGCCGGAACCCATCATGGAGCCGATGGCGATCAGGTTATCATAATCAATCGGAACATCAAAATGCTCTGCCGGGATACAGCCACCGGAAGGTCCGCCGGTCTGTGCAGCCTTGAATTTGTGTCCGTTTGGCACGCCGCCTCCGATTTCATCAACAATCTCGCGCAGAGTGGTGCCCATCGGAACTTCCACCAGGCCCGTATGCTTGATTTTGCCGCCGAGTGCAAAAACCTTGGTACCCTTGGATTTTTCGGTTCCGACACTGCTGAACCATTCCGCACCGTTGAGAATGATGCGCGGCACGTTTGCCCAGGTTTCAACGTTATTCAGAATTGTCGGCTTGCCGAACAGACCCTTGACTGCCGGGAATGGAGGACGGGGACGAGGCTCACCGCGCTTGCCTTCAATGGAGGTCATCAGTGCGGTTTCTTCGCCGCAGACGAATGCGCCTGCACCCAGACGAAGCTCGATATCAAATGAGAAGCCGGAATCAAAAATGTTGTTGCCGAGCAGACCATATTCGTGTGCCTGATCGATTGCGATTTGCAGACGCTTAACCGCGATCGGATATTCTGCACGAACATAAATATAGCCCTGCGATGCGCCGATTGCGTAACCGGCAATCGCCATTGCTTCCAGCACCACATGCGGGTCGCCTTCCAGCACGGAACGATCCATGAATGCACCCGGATCGCCTTCGTCGGCGTTGCAGCAAACATATTTCTGATCAGCCTGATTAGCCGCGGCAAATGCCCACTTGCGGCCGGTTGGGAAGCCTGCGCCACCGCGTCCGCGCAAACCGGAAGCCGTCATCTCATCGATAACCTGTTTCGGGGTCATTTCCGTCAATGCCTTGCCAAGAGCGGCATAACCGTCCATGGCGATGTACTCATCAATATTTTCGGGATTAATCACACCGCAGTTGCGCAGTGCAGTACGGCGCTGCTTTGCATAGAAATCGGTTTCGTTGAGGGACTTGATGCCGTCCTCCACAACGGTCTCCTGATAAAGCAGACGCTTGACAATGCGACCCTTAAGCAGATGCTCTTCCACGATCTCAGGAATATCCTCCACCGAGACGCGGCTATAAAAGCTGCCTTCCGGGTAAACGATCATAATCGGACCGAGGGCGCAAAGACCAAAGCAGCCGGTGCGCACAACGTTAACTTCTTTTTCCAGTCCGCGTTTTGCAATTTCTTCCTTCAGGGTTTCAATGATTTTTTCGCTGTTCGAGGAGGTACAACCCGTACCGCCGCATACAAGCACATTGGAACGATACATTCCGTTTCCTCCTTATTATGAATTGGCGCCAATCGTGAATTCTGTTACCACATTGCCGTTGACCAAATGATCATTCACAACGCGAACAGCCTTCTCCGCCGTCATTTTCACATATGTTGTTTTGGTTCCGTCTACATCATAAACTTCCACAACCGGCTCAAACTGGCAAATACCGATGCATCCGGTTTGCGTCACTGATACATTGCTCAGACGGCGCTTTTCAACTTCTTCTGCCAATGCATTCAAAACAGGGCGTGCGCCTGCCGCAATACCGCAGGTCGCCATACCGACTACCACACGGATGCCGGCGCCGCTTTCTTCCCGAAGACCGATCTGACCCTGCATTTTCTCTTTGATCGCCTTGAGTTCAGCTAACGATTTCATCTTATATGACCCTTCCTTTCCTATGTGCCCGAAGGCAAAATTCCCGTCGGTATCCGACGCGAAAGGATTGATTTACCCGCCGCAGCGAGTGAAAAATCAATTGACTGGTGCTTCTTCCATAAAAACGGGATCTTTTGCAATCATGCGATCCGTTTCCTCCTGCAAATACTCCGTAATCCACTGCATCACATCCGCATCGTTAAGCGGAACATTTTCCCCAAGTTCGCTGCGCAGCAGCGCGGTATCCAACGACAGCTCCTTGTCACCGACTGAACGGCGGAACTCAAAATCCAAGTCCGGATTGCAGCGAATCAGCAGCGATACGGTGCTGTTAATGTCCCCCAACGGGGTCATGTCCACATGATCGGTACAAAACTCTGCATCCACCCGGGTTCCAGCTCCCTGTACAGAATCAATCCGAAAGCTGCCGCCTGTCATCTCTGCCGCCATTTTGAACAGCGGGATTCCAAGCCCGACCTTACGGGTTGTTCTGGAGGTGTAAAACGGGTCACAAACCTGTTTTACCTGCTCCGGCGTCATGCCGCACCCGTCGTCTTCCACACGGATCTGCAGCAGACTGCGCTGTGGATCTTCCCGGATCAGAATACGAATTCGCTGTGCTCCTGCCGTAATGGAATTCTGCGCAATGTCCAAAACATTCAGGGAAAGCTCTCTCATCGTCTGTCATGCCTTTCGTTCGATGCCGCTGCACACAGCACCGGATTACATGTACTTTGCGAGAACGTCGTCCACATCTTCCGGAGTCAGACGACCATAAACATCGTCATTCACCGTCAGAACTGGAGCAAGACCGCAGGCACCGACACAGCGGCAAGCAGTCAGCGAGAACCGTCCATCCGGCGTGCATTCTTCCGGACCAATCCCCAGCTTCTCGGTAATCTTCTCAATCAACTTGCCGGAACCTTTAACGTAGCAGGCGGTTCCCAGGCAAACAGAAATATGATACTGTCCCTTGGGTGTGAGCGCAAACTGGGAGTAAAACGTGGAAACACCGTAAACGGTTTCCAGCGGAACATCCAAGCCTTCCGCCACCATCGTCTGCACCTCAATCGGCAGATATCCGTAAATATCCTGTGCTGCCTGCAGAACCGGCAGAACGGAACCCTGCTGATCCTTGTGCTGCTCAATCACCTCGGCAAGCTTTGTTGCCTGCTCGGGTGTTCCCTTAAACGGGATTGAGCTGATTCGCTTTTGCATTGCTTTTCCTCCTTGCAATTGTATTGCCTTCGCTGATCCGAATCGTTAATTTTCTAACAATTCGACATTAACACCAATTATAACAATTTTCATGATAAAATGCCATAGATTACAACCGTCAATATAAAAAAATAATACAATATCGATATATATGTATTGATAATACTATACGGATTGAAATATCTGGAAAATACACGTTTTCCGGTACAAACCAATGCTGCTTTGGGGATTGTAAAAAACATTATTTTCCCTGCCGCAATAACGAAAATAATGCCCCGATGGAGCACTCCGGCAGTTCAACCGAATCGCCTGCCGCACCGAGCTGTTCGAGGTAGTGTGCATCGGAGCTGGAAATCAGCCGCAGCCGTTCCGGCAGCTGATATTGTGTAACGATTTGTTCACAGCGTCCGCGGTCATGCAGTTCTGCGGCAGTAAATCCGCATTCCGGAGGCCACCCCCCAAGTACTGAAAGAATACTGTAGGAATCCTTTTCAATGTGCGCCGGAAAGCAAATTCCTCCAAAATCTTCCACCGCATCTTTTACGTTCGAAACGGGGATGGAGCTTGCCGAAATTAACAGCTGACTCTCATGTCCGATAATTTCATCATTTTCATTCATCAATAACTGCTCACCGAAAATTTCCTCACGATTTTGATAATAGGGGCTGTTTTTCCTCACAAATGCAGAAAAAGCCTGGGCGGCATCACAATCTGGCAGCAGACAAACCACGTGAATTTCTTCTGCAGTGCAAAGCTCCATTCCCGGCACAACAAGTACACCGGCCTTTTTCCCCACGGCAACTGCCGCCTCGCAGTTTTCGCAGGAATTATGGTCGGTGATCGCAAGAAGTTTGATTTCTAGCAGGGACGCAAGATTCACAATATTATTGGGTGTCATATCCTGATCTCCGCACGGCGAAAGGCAGGAGTGCACATGAAGATCATAGGAAAAACGCAACCGGACCGCCTTCCTTCCCGGCAGTTATTCTTTGGGTGCCAGCAGTGCCCCCATTTTTAGCGCAAGGGTATAAGCACGTTCTTCACTTTGCAGCACAACAACTCCCTGCTGCTCTGCCCGTATTCGGGCTTCTTCATCCAGCGGGGCATGATCACAGAGGATGATGCAGGCACATTCTGCAAGCACTGCTACCGCAATGGCATTCACATTTCCCATCACGGTAATCCACGCCTCTTTTTCTCCGGCACGGCTCATTGCCCAACTGAGCAAGTCGCCGATATAGCAGCCGGAAACCTCTCCCCCCAACGATTTTTCATTACTGACAAGCGCCTGCAATCCGCAGGCAGTTTGCAAATCCTGTACAGTCATATTGAATCAAACCTTTCCTGATCAGGTATGTTTTTCCGGGTTATTCATTATGTTCCTTAGGCGGTACATAGCGCTGAATAGAGGACAGCCGATCCGCCACTTCCTGCAGCTGTTCACGCAAAATGAAGATGCAGTCATCCTCCCGTGCAAGGCCGCGCACAATGTCCTCTGCAAGAGCGCGGCAGGAAGGGGCGCCGCAGGAACCACAGTCCAGCCCCGGAAGCCTCTGTTCAATTTCCTTGATATCGTTCATCATGCGAAGAGCTTCTTCCAGATCATTGGAAAGCTTCATGACCGGCGCATATTCCAACACGCTGCTCCAGCTGAGTTCCTTGCTGTTTTCGCTGTTGAGGTGATTGCAGGAAACCGGCAGGTACCGGCGCAAACGCTGCAGCCTTGCGCGGGCCACATAGGCATTCTCCACCGTAAGCACCCCGCCGACACACCCTCCCGCACAGGCATTCAGCTCAATAAAATCCAGATCGCCAATACGATCATCCTCCAGCTCCTCGAGCACCCGAATCACATTTTCGATTCCGTCGGCGGCAAGATAGCGGTCGTTGAGCAGCGCCGCAGATTCTCCGCCGCAGCCAGCCCATCCGACCCCGATGATTCCCGATTTGGAGATTGCATCCGGCTGTTCAATCTTCTTCATCCCCTCGGCAAGCGTGGGAAAAACTTCGCTGATCGCTACCACGAAATCCACCTGCGACTTCTGGGAGCCGATCGGCACCGCAACATCGGTCATCTTTGCAGGGCACGGCGTAATAAAAGTAACAGAGATTTCATCCGGCGACAAGCCCGTTTTCTCTGCCGCCTTCTGGCGGGCTAACCGGGCAGCCACCTCCATCGGAGGTTTTTCCGGCAAAACATGATCACAAAGGTCAGGAAAACGAACACGGATGAGTCGTACCACCGCCGGACATGCCGAAGAAATAATCGGCTTCGGCAGTGTTCCCGCGCGCATAATCCGGCGGGTATTTTCGGAAACAATCTCCGCTGCCTGCGCCACTTCAAACACATCGTCAAACCCCATCCGAAGCAACGCCGTCAGTACCAGATCAATACTGTCCAAATGATTGAACTGACCGTAAAGCGAAGGCGCGGGAATCACGACACGATAGCGTTTTCCCTGCGCCGAAAAAACATCTTGCAGCGTGTTGACACGCGCTTTTTTTGCGTGGTGAGGACAAAGCTGAATACACTGACCGCAATCAATGCACCGTTCGGCAATGATTCTTGCCTTTCCTTCGCGCACACGAATTGCTTCGGTCGGACAGCGCTTCATGCAGTTGGTGCAGCCAAGGCATTTATCGCTTTCCAAATAAACCGAATGAAAAAACTTATCCATTGGATTCACCATCCTGTTGATGTAATTCACTATAAAATACCTGTACTTTGGGTAAACTATGACGGCAACCCTTCACTCTGCGGATGAAGATACACCGTCATATAAACCTTGGTCCCCCTGCCAAGTTCTGTTTCAATCCGCATGGAATCGGTATACTTTTTAATGTTCGGCAAACCCATTCCCGCACCGAATCCCAGTGCCCGCACACGATCAGGCGCAGTGGAATATCCCTCCTGCATTGCTTTTTCCACATCTGCAATGCCCGGTCCCGAATCAGAAAGCAGTATATCAATTTTATCGGTATCCACATCCACCGAGGCATCCCCTCCGTTCGCGTGGATTACCATATTAATTTCGCCTTCATACATTGCAATTGCAACACGGCGGATTATGTCAGAAGGAATTCCGAGCTGCTTGAGCGCCCTCTTTACATTCCCGGAAGCCTCACCGGCACGGGTAAAATCATCCCCGGGGACAACATAATGCATCGAGACCACACTCATTCCATCTGCCGCCTCCCTTCTGTTCCATTTTACTCTTCATCGCCGCCCCGCAGTCCAGCCTGAAAAAGAAGCCCGCAAGCAGTAAACATCCGATACCGGGTTGTCAGCAGCACCACGCCGCGTTCCTGTGCCAGCGCAACCATGGCGGCGTCCGGTTCCTTTCCGCGCACAAACACAACACAGTGGATATCCATCATATCTGCGGTACGAACCACCTGAGGATTCACCAGCCCGGTGAGCAGCACTGCCTGATCCTTGACAAATGCAAGCACGTCACTCATCATATCACTGCCGCAAGCCGAATGCACCTCCAGATCGGGTGAACCTGAAATCAGCTTTGCATCCAAAAGATCCACCATCTCATTCACTCTCAAAACAGAATCCCTTCTTTCTGTCAACAATCAGTTTTTTATCGTTCAAAATCGTCTTATCCCATCATTTTTTCATTATACATGAAGAAACTGTGACTTTCAATAAATTCAAAAATAAATTAAAATAAATTCAAGGCAATCCGCTGTTGTAAAGTTACAAAAAACATTTATTTTTATAAAGTAACTATCTTGTTAGGTGCTTTTTGCCGCCAAAATGGTAGAATTTCCTACACCATTTTTTCATTTTGGGATTGACAAATTCAATGGATACTCCTAAAATGCAGTTATGCCTTTACCGCATTAAATCACTGATTAGTGTAGGAATAATGCGCAATTATGGCAAAATTTTATATGGAGGTTGTCTTGAATGAGCAGAGTTTACAATTTTTCCGCCGGTCCTTCGATGCTCCCGGAATCCGTTTTGCAGCGCGCAGCTGAAGAAATGCTGGATTACCAGGGCTCAGGTCAGTCCGTGATGGAGATGTCTCATCGTTCAAAGGTGTACGAAGGCATCATCACCGAGGCGGAATCGCTGTTGCGTGAGCTGATGCAGATTCCGTCTAATTACAAAGTATTATTTTTGCAGGGCGGTGCTTCCTCACAATTCGCGATGGTTCCGCTCAATCTGATGACAGGCAGCGGCAAGGCTGATTATGTGCTGACCGGTCAGTGGGCTACCAAGGCCTTCAAGGAAGCCTCTCGCTACGGTGAAGCCAAAGCCGTTGCAAGCAGCAAGGACAAAACATTCAGCTACATTCCGGAGCTTGATCCGGACACCTTTACAAAGGATGCTGATTATTTTCATATCTGCATGAACAACACCATCTACGGCACTGTGTATCATGAGCTGCCGCAGACAGGCGACGTTCCGCTGGTGGCGGATATCTCTTCTTGCATTCTCTCGCAGCCGATCGATGTTTCCCGTTTTGGTCTGCTTTATGCCGGCGCCCAGAAAAACATGGCTCCTGCCGGTTTGACGGTTGTCATCGTGCGCGAGGATTTGCTGGGTCATGCACAGGAAATTACTCCCACCATGTTCAATTATCAGACTCATGCCGACAACGGCTCTATGTTTAATACACCGCCGTGCTATACCATTTACATCGCAATGCTTGTGCTGCGTTGGCTCAAGGAAGAAATCGGCGGATTGGATAAGATGTATCAGATCAATCTGAAAAAAGCAAACCTGCTTTATGATTATCTGGATTCTTCTTCCCTGTTCCACGGAACGGTTGTTCCAAAGGATCGTTCCCTGATGAATGCACCATTTGTAACCGGCAACGACGAAATGGACGCCAAGTTTGTTAAGGAAGTAACTGCGGCAGGCTTTGTGAACCTGAAGGGTCATCGCACCGTGGGCGGCATGCGTGCTTCCATCTATAATGCAATGCCGGTGGAAGGTGTGGAAAAACTGGTCGCATTCATGAAGGATTTCGAAGCGAAGAACGGCTAAAAAGGGCTGCTTTTAAGCAAATGGAACCGTTGCAAAACTTGCGGTTCAACAGAAAGGCATGATGAGAGTTATGTTTCAGATTCAAACCCTGAATAAAATTTCGCCGGTCGGGCTTAACCGCTTCGGCGATCAATACACTTGCAGCGACAATCCTGCTGCACCGGATGGTATTTTGGTGCGCTCGGCTTCGATGCATGAGATGCAGCTGCCGGAATCCCTGTTGGCAATTGCGCGTGCCGGAGCCGGTGTAAACAATATTCCGATTGATCAGTGCAGCGAAGCGGGCATTGCCGTTTTCAACACCCCGGGTGCAAACGCCAATGCAGTAAAAGAACTGGTTCTTGCCGGGCTGCTGCTCTCCTCCCGCAAAATTGTTCCCGCCATTGAATGGGCAAAAACACTCAAGGGTCAGGGCGATGCCGTCGGCAAGGCGGTAGAAAAAGGCAAAGGTGCTTTCGTAGGTCCGGAGCTGACCGGTAAAACGCTGGGCGTCATCGGTCTGGGTGCCATCGGCATTCTGGTTGCCAATGCTGCTCAGGCTTTGGGGATGACCGTTCTGGGTTACGACCCTTACCTTTCGGTGGATGCTGCGTGGAAACTCTCGCGCGGAATTCGTCACGCACTTTCTCTGGATGATATTTACGCAAACAGCGATTATATCACCGTTCATGTTCCGCTCACCCCCGGTACCAAAGCGATGATCAACCAGGATTCTATCGCAACCATGAAGGACGGCGTGCGTATTATGAACTTTGCCCGCGGTGATCTGGTGAATTCTGCCGATCTTCTTGCCGCGGTTGATTCCGGCAAGGTTGCCGCCTATGTCACTGATTTCCCGAGTGACGAAATGCTCGATGTAGAGGGAGTCACTGCAATCCCTCATCTGGGTGCTTCCACCCCGGAATCCGAGGACAATTGTGCTGAGATGGCTGCAGAAGAATTGATGGATTATCTGGAAAACGGAAATATCCGCAATTCGGTCAATCTGCCGAATGTTTCTCTGCCCCGTGGCGGCGACGAGCGCATTTGCGTCATTCACCAGAATATTCCGAATATGCTGACACAGATTTCGGGGCTTTGTTCTGCGCAGGGCGTTAATATTGAAAATATGCAGAGTGTTTCCAAAAAGGATTATGCTTACACAATCCTTGATATTACCGGGACTGCAGATGGTGCCGTGCAACAGATTGCTGCAATCGGTGGCGTAAAGCGTGTGCGCGTAATTCGTTGATTTCATCGATTCGTCACTGGTTCCCGCACTGGTGATGATGAATTTGTTTTACCATAATTCCTTGTTCAAGTAACATTTCGAGGGAACCTTGAATGAGGTGAATGGAAAGATTTTTGCTCCCTTAATGAAAAACTCCCGATGCAGACCGGCAAAATCTGCATCGGGAGTTTTTCTGTTTTGACATATTTGCAGCACCACTTTTTGTCTTGCGCGGCACGGTCATTAATTGTATTGTGAAGAGGGTTCATTTGTTGCGGCGCACACCTCATAAACCGGATACTCGCGCAAAAAATGATAACCAAGCTTTTCCGCCAATGCAACCGATCCTGGGTTCTGCGCATCCCACTCTGGTGAAATACCGCGGTGCATACATTCCAGAATCAGCTGTGCACTGCATGCAGCAGCCAACCCTCTCCGACGATGATGGGGAATCGTATCCACTTCTATGTCGATTCCTTGATTATAATAGCTATAAGACGAAGCACCTGCAACCGGTTCTCCGTTCCAAAGCGCCACAAACCCAAGCCCGTGTGCTGCATAATTCTCAAAATCGGAGAAGTTAGCACACAAATCACGCAACTGATCATTCCTTATCAGCTTTTCGTAGATGCCTTTATTCATTCTTGCAATCGAATATTCATCCGGCATACTTTGAACAAGCGAATTCAAGCGATTCCGTTCAAACATTTCCGGCGTTTGCAGAGCAAAACGTGTGACCCGTTTTGCAGCAATTCCCTGCACCTGTTCGATCATTTGTGCCCATTCGCGATTCTGGGGAACAAAAATCAGAAAATTTTGCGTAAGGTGGCGCGTCAATTGCCGATTCGGACTGCCCGCCAAAAAGCAGAAGTCCCCAACGATCACCTGAGCAGAATGTGGAACATCCTCACAATCTGCCCAAACGCTGCCCATGCATCCCTGCAAACCGGAAAACAACGTTGCCTCATGCATCCCCTCAAAAAGCGGTTCAACCCGGCTCAACTGATCCTGCGACAGACGAACCATAGGTACACCCGTCCCCTTTCCAAACGGTTATGCAAATTACCCTTTTTCCAGCACCTTTTTGAGATATTGCCCCGTATAGGATCTTTCGCAGGCGGCAACCTTTTCCGGTGTTCCCGTCACGACCACCTCGCCGCCGCGGTTTCCTCCCTCGGGGCCAAGATCAATGATATAATCGGCAGTTTTGATGACATCCAAATTGTGTTCAATCACGACTACCGTATTGCCGGCATCGGTCAGGCTTTGCAGTACATCGATCAGCTTGTGCACATCGGCAACGTGCAGACCGGTGGTAGGTTCGTCAAGAATATAGATGGTGCGTCCGGTAGAACGGCGCGCAAGCTCCGTCGCCAGCTTCACGCGCTGCGCTTCACCGCCGGAAAGCGTCGTCGCCGGCTGCCCGATCTTGACATAGCCAAGCCCCACCTCGCAGAGCGTTTGAAGCTTGCGCTGAATCTTCGGCACATTGGAGAAAAATTCAAGCCCCTCCTCCACCGTCATTTCCAGCACATCATAAATATTTTTACCCTTGTATTTAATTTCGAGCGTTTCACGGTTGTACCGTTTGCCGTCGCACACTTCGCACGGCACATAAATATCCGAAAGAAAGTGCATTTCAATCTTCTTGATGCCGTCGCCTTCGCAGGCTTCACAGCGACCGCCCTTCACGTTGAACGAAAACCGGCTGGCATTATAGCCGCGCAGCTTTGCGTCCTGTGTGGAAGCATAAAGCTCGCGAATATCATTAAAAACGCCCGTATAAGTTGCGGGGTTCGAGCGCGGCGTCCGCCCGATGGGTGCCTGCGTAATATTAATCACTTTATCGAGCTCCTTGATGCCGCGAATATCCTTGTGTTTGCCGGGACGGGATTTTGCACCATTGAGCTCCGCAGAAAGACGCTTATTTAAAATCTCATTAACCAACGATGATTTTCCCGAACCGGAAACGCCCGTCACACAAACGAACATGCCAAGCGGGAAATCAACGGTGATATTTTTCAGGTTATTCTGTTGTGCACCGACCACCGTCAGCTTGTTGCCGTTGCCTGAACGACGGACGGCAGGTACTTCAATTTTCTTTTTTCCGCTGAGGTACTGCCCTGTAATGGAGCGCGGACACTTCATAATCTCTTTGGCGGGACCGGTGCAGACGATTTCTCCACCGTGAATTCCCGCACCGGGGCCAACATCAATAATCGTGTCGGCAGCAAGCATGGTATCTTCATCATGCTCCACCACGAGCACCGTATTACCGATATCGCGCAGCCGTTTGAGGGTTGCAAGCAGCTTGTCGTTATCCCGCTGATGCAGCCCGATGCTTGGTTCATCCAGAATATAAATGACTCCCATCAGCGAAGAGCCGATTTGCGTGGCAAGGCGAATCCGCTGGCTTTCACCGCCGGAAAGTGTCGCGGCCGCACGGGAAAGTGTCAGATAATCAAGCCCGACGTTTTTGAGGAAAGAAAGACGGCTGCGAATTTCCTTCAGAATCAAATCCGCGATCATATGCTCCCGCGTTGTCAGTTCCAGTCCGTTGATAAAATCCAATGCATCCGAAACCGTTTTCTCACAAAAATCGCTGATATTGATGCCGCCCACGGTCACAGCAAGGCTGATGGGATTGAGTCTGCGTCCGTGACAGTCGCTGCACGGAATCGCACTCATATAAGCCTCAATTTCTTCCTTCATCCAATTGCTTTGCGTTTCACGAAAACGGCGCTCGAGATTATTGACAATTCCCTCATACTCCGTCATATAGGAGCCGCTGCCATATTCATTGCGGCGCACCAGTTTAATGCGTTCGCCATTCGTGCCATAGAGCAGAATATCCACAATTTTTTCCGGCAGCTCCGCCACCGGTGTATCCATCGAAAAATTGTAGTGCTTTGCCAATGCCTCGTAATACATTGCCGCAATTGACGACCCATCGGCGTAGTACCAACCGCTTGCCTTAACTGCACCTTCGCGCAGGGAAAGCGAGCGGTTGGGAATCACTAAATCGGGGTCAACACGCATAAAAACGCCAAGCCCTGTGCATTTGGGGCACGCACCAAACGGGTTGTTGAACGAAAACATCCGCGGTGTCAGTTCATCAACACTGATACCGTGATCGGGACAGGCATAGCTTTGCGAAAAAAGCAGATCCTCCCCGTCCACCACATTGACGACGGTGAGCCCGCCGCTGAGCCCTGATGCAGTTTCCACTGAATCCGCCAAACGCGAACGGATATCCTGCTTCACAACCAGGCGGTCAACAACAATTTCAATCGTATGTTTTTTATTTTTTTCCAGCTTAATGGTTTCAGAGAGGTCATACAAAATGCCGTCAACCCGCACGCGGACATATCCCGAGCGGCGAGCGGCCTCCAGTTCCTTGGCATGCTCTCCCTTTCGTGCACGAACCACCGGTGCCAGAATCTGAATTTTCTTCCCGTCACCGAGCGCCAGCACCTGATTGACAATCTGATCCACCGTCTGCTGAACAATTTCTCTTCCGCAAACCGGGCAATGCGGCACTCCAATGCGTGCAAACAACAATCGCAGGTAATCGTAAATTTCCGTCACCGTTCCAACGGTGGAACGCGGATTTTTGCTTGTGGTTTTCTGGTCAATCGAAATTGCCGGGGAAAGCCCGTCGATGGAATCAACATCAGGCTTGTCCATCTGCCCCAAAAACATGCGGGCATAGGACGAAAGCGACTCGACATAGCGGCGCTGACCCTCAGCGTAGATGGTATCGAACGCGAGGGATGATTTTCCCGATCCGGAAAGCCCGGTGAGCACCACGAGCTGATCGCGCGGAATTTCGACATTCACATTTTTCAAGTTGTGCTCGCGGGCACCTTTTACAATAATATTTTTGTTCGACACCTGATTACACCGATCCTTCCGACAATATCCCTGATACTAATTATCAATTAAAAACGGTATCCGAATCAAGCAAAAAGTTTGGACTTATCCAGCTTTTCCAAGATTATGATCTGCCGTTTCAAGAGAAATTCGTATTGTTCCTTCATTTCGGCACATTAATTCGTATTTTTTCCTCATCACGCAGCTTTTGAATCCGGTCACGCAAGTAAGCTGCGTGTTCAAATTCCAGAAGCTTTGCGGCGGCCTTCATTTCCTTGGTCAGCTGCACAATCAGCTCCTCCCTCTCTGCATGGGAAAGCTTTTTGCCCTTCTTTTTTCCTTTTTCGTCCGATACCTTGCTGCTGATTTCAATCAAATCCGCAACCTTTTTCACAATTGTTCTTGGCACAATCCCGTGTGCTTCATTGTACTCCTGCTGTACACCGCGGCGGCGTTCCGTTTCCCGGATTGCATTCTCCATAGATGGGGTCACAGAGTCCGCATACATGATAACCTGTCCCTCTGAATTTCGCGCTGCACGGCCGATTGTCTGAATCAACGACGTTTCCGAACGGAGAAATCCCTCCTTGTCGGCATCCAGAATCGCAACGAGCGAAACCTCCGGAATATCCAAGCCCTCTCGCAGAAGGTTGATTCCGACCAACACGTCAAATTCGCCCAAGCGCAAATCGCGGATAATTTCCATGCGTTCCACGGTATCAATATCATGATGCATATATCGCACCCGAATCCCGACACCCTCCAAATATGCAGTCAAATCCTCCGCCATTTTCTTGGTCAGCGTTGTAACCAGCACCCGCTGCTGCCTTGCAGTGCGCAGGTTAATCTCTGAAATCAGGTCGTCAATCTGTCCTTCTGTGGGGCGAACGGAAATCTCCGGGTCCAGCAGACCGGTCGGGCGGATAACCTGCTCCACCACCTGCTCACTCTTTTCCTTTTCAAACGGTCCTGGCGTTGCGCTGACGAAAATGACCTGATTCACCCGCTCATAAAATTCATCAAAATTGAGCGGACGGTTATCAAACGAGGACGGCAGCCGAAAGCCGTAATTGACCAGTGCTTCCTTGCGGGCACGGTCTCCTGCATACATCCCGCGCACCTGTGGCACAGAAACATGCGATTCATCAATAAACAGCAAATAATCCTTTGGAAAATAATCGAGCAGCGTGTATGGCGAGCTGCCCGGAGCACGCCGCGACAAAACGCGGGAGTAGTTCTCAATCCCCTTGCAGAACCCGATTTCCTGCAGCATTTCAATGTCATATTTCGTCCGCTGCTCAATCCGCTGTGCTTCAATCAGCTTGTCATTTTCCTTAAACCAGCGCACGCGTTCTCCCATTTCTGTTTCCAGGTCTGCAATCGCCTGCCGCATTTTTTCCTGCGGTACAATATAGTGCGAAGCAGGGTAAATCGCCGCATGGCGCAAATTGGCGATCAATTCACCGGTAAGCGGATTTACTTCACTCACGCGGTCAATCTCGTCGCCGAAAAATTCCACACGAATAATGTTTTCACTTGATGCTGCCGGAAAAATTTCCACCACATCGCCGCGAACCCGAAATTTGTTGCGCGACAGGCTCACATCATTGCGTTCATACTGCAGTTCCACGAGCTTTTTGAGCAATGCATCTCGATCCTTTTGCATTCCGGGGCGCAGCGAAATCACCATGCTGCGGTAATCAATCGGGTTGCCTAAGCTGTAAATACAGGAAACACTTGCTACAATAATCACATCACGCCGCTCCGAAAGTGCCAGCGTAGCTGAATGACGCAGCTTGTCAATCTCATCATTAATCGCGGAATCTTTTTCAATATAGGTATCCGTAGTGGGAATATACGCTTCCGGCTGATAATAATCGTAGTAAGAAACAAAATATTCCACTGCGTTTTCCGGAAAAAACTCACGGAATTCACTGCAAAGCTGGGCAGCCAGCGTTTTGTTGTGCGCCAGTACCAACGTCGGTCGGTTCACATTCGCAATAATATTCGCCATCGTAAACGTTTTGCCCGAACCGGTCACACCCATTAACGCTTGCTCCCGATAACCGTTTTGCACGCCTTGTGTCAGCTCGGCAATCGCTTCCGGCTGATCACCGGTGGGTTTATATTCACTGTGAAGAACAAACTGATCCATCCGAAAACCTCCGTTATTGGAATTATTGCCGCAGATCTTCCAAAATTCCGCTGTCCGCAAGGGAAACATAGTCACCTTCCGCAACAATAATATGATCAATCAAGTGCACACCGACGGATTCAAGTGCCTTGCAAATCGCTCCGGTTGTTTCCAGATCATCCTGCGAAGGCAACGCAACACCGCTGGGGTGATTATGCGCCAAAATAGCCGATGAGGATTTAAATTTCATGCCAAGGGAAAGCAGCTTACGAATATCCACCTCTGCTGAATGGAATCCGCCGCGGGCAATCGTGTCACAAAAACGGATTTTGCCGGTTGCAGAGACAAGCAGCAGCACCACAATTTCTTCCTGCACACCAATAAACCGCGCAGAAAGATACCTTCCCGCTTCTTCCGATGAGTGTATGCATTCACCTTGCGGTTGTGAAATATCCTGCATATATTTTCGGCAGATTTGCGGGATGAAATGCAAAAAAGATGCGGCTTGCGGTCCGATTCCCTCCACTTTTTGCAATTCTTCTTCAGGTGCTTCCAAAACAGCGGAAAGGGAACCGAATTTTTCTTCCAACCGATGTGCAATCTCATTCGTATCCTTGCGTGGAATGGTATAAAACAGCAGCAATTCCAACACATTGTGCATTTCAAAGCCATCGATTCCTTCTGTTTCATATCGACGGCGCAAGCGTTCGCGGTGACCTTGGTGTTCCATCCGGCATCCTCCCGCCGCAGAAATACCTGCGGGTTAAGTATATCATTTCTTTTTAAAATATGCAATACTTCCGCATATTAAATGTCATATTTCTTGACCATATCATAATATATGCGGGTAATTCCATGCAGAATATCTGCATGTGCAAAATCCTTGTGGTAAACAATGTTCACCTCACGGATCATGCTCAGGTTTTCTACCGGCAATACCTTCAGTTTGCCTTTGCGCACCTCATCCATGCATGCGCTCCTTGCCAGAATTGAAACCCCGAAATCCCGTCGAATCAAATCCTTGATCGTGGCAATATTATCCACTTCCAGAATAACATTGAATTCATCGATGGAAACATTATTGCTTTCCAAATGGGAAATAAACAGATTGCGTGTCCCTGAATTCGGCAGACGCAAAATCATTTTTTCTTGCTTCAATTCATCGAGAGTCACCATGCTCTTTTTTGCCAACGGATTGTTGTTGGAAACTGCCATCATCAAACAATCGGTATCGAGCAAAATGGAACTCAGATTGGGGTCATTGATTTTTCCCTCTACAATAGCAAGATCGATTTCATATGTTTTTAATTTTGCATAAAGATTATTTATCGTATCAGAAAGAATCGTAAGCTTTACATTATTTTCTTCGTTACAGTATTTTGCCAAAACCTCTGCCATCAGGTTACTTTCCGCCGTGTGAGTCAGCCCAACCGACAATCTGGTTGCATGATGCCTTGCATCCGTCAGGCTTTGCTGCATATTCAAATAAAGCATTTTTATCCGTTTTGCATATTTTACAACAATTTCGCCTTCAGCAGTCAACTTTAATCCGCCATCTCCGCGATTGAAAATGCGGATATTCAAGTCTTTTTCCAACTGCTTGATATGTTGGCTTACAGCAGGCTGTGTTAGCGCAAGCTCTTCTGCTGCCCTTGTAAAATTTCCGATTTCACACACTTTAAGCAGCGTTTCAATTTTCGGATCTATCATGATACACGGCCTCCTTGCATAATAAAATTTTATATCGTATAAAATAAATATAATTTGACTTTATTGTGATTAACGCTATAATGTTACCATAATATGATATAAAATGCAACTGACAAAGTTGGGATAATCCCTTCCTTTGACTCAGTCTCCGTGTGATTTCTAATTCATATAAAAGGAGCGATCTGCCGTGAAATTATACACGCTATACCAGAATCTGAGCAGCAGTACCGTTATCCTGATTGCATTGGCGATCATTCTATTTTCCGGTTTTTTAGTTACACGTCTTACAAAATTACTAAAACTGCCCAATGTAAGCGGATACATTCTTGCCGGCATTTTAATCGGACCTTATGTACTTGGTGCAATTTCTCCGGACATTACGAAAGGAATGAGTTTTGTCAGTGACATTGCATTGGCGTTCATTTCCTTTGGTGTCGGCAAATTTTTTAAGAAAAAAGTAATTCGGCGAACCGGCAGCCGGATTATGATTATTACGATTTTAGAATCACTGGTCGCCGGCATCCTCGTAACATTGGGTATGCTGTTTATTTTCCGGCTGGATTTGAAGTTCAGCCTGTTGCTGGGAGCAATTGCAACCGCTACCGCTCCGGCCAGTACGATGATGACCATTAACCAATATCACGCCAAGGGCGAATTTGTCAACACTCTGCTGCAAGTCGTCGCATTGGATGATGTAATTTGTCTGCTTGCGTTCAGCATTGTCACCGCAGTGGCAGGCACAGAGGGCAGTTCCGCCACGGTTTGGGATATTCTCCTTCCTGTAATTTTTAACCTTTGCGCAATCGCCCTTGGTTTTTTGTGCGGATTCCTGCTCAGCCGTCTGCTTACTCCTCAGCGCAGCAAGGACAATCGCCTGATTCTTGCAATCGCCATGCTTCTTGGGCTTTGCGGAATCTGCGCAGCGCTCAATGTTTCTCCGCTGCTGTCCTGCATGGTGTTCGGTGCCACCTATATTAACCTGACACGTGACAAAAAGTTGTTCCGTCAGCTGAATAACTTTACACCGCCTGTACTTTCCATGTTCTTCATTGTTTCGGGCATGAATCTGAACGTTGCAGCGCTTGGAACCATCGGTTTGGTGGGCTTTGCCTATTTTCTCATTCGCATTGCAGGAAAATATGCAGGAGCATTTCTGGGCTGTGCCATTACAAAATCCTCCGTCAAAACAAGGAATTATCTTGGATTAGCATTGATTCCCCAAGCCGGTGTTGCAATCGGGCTGGCTTTCTTGGGGCAGCGGATGCTTCCTGCCGAATTAGGCAGCGCGTTTCTCACCATTATCCTTTGCTCGTCCGTGCTCTATGAGTTAATCGGTCCGGCAAGCGCCAAGGCCGCTTTAGTACTTGCCGGGGTAATCCCCAGAGATATTTCTTCCCATGCCGAGGAGCTGCCCTGCGAACCATGTGAACCGGAGCTGACCGATGCCACTATCTCTGCGGAAGACGACTTGAATCCAGCAGAACCCCGCACCTGTTCGCAAGATCCTGCGGCCTCTGATTTCGAATCTGAAGAGTCCGATGTCCGACACAATATCTGATGGATTGTATCACTTACAAAGAGGGATTGACCGATGTAGTCAACCCTCTTTTTTTCTTGTCTTTGTTCTGTTGGAAATCAAATATTACGCGCCGTCAAAATTCAGGCGAATTTCCCGTTAGAGGTGGTCACATCCCGCTTTTGCGAACCACCCACTTGATTTTCCGGCAAATTGTTGGAGCCATGTAATGACGAAACGGCTTCCATGCGCTGAAGGATCACCAAAAATTCAGCCATTAAAGATTTGGTCGGTAAGGTTGCCATGCGCAGACAGCTTGTCGGGACAAATCTTCAATTTGCATGAAGTGCTCTCCGGTTTCCTCGAACAAATAAATTATAAACGTGAATTATTTCTTACCATTTCACAATAGGGCTTTACCCCTCATCTGTTATCTTATAATTTTTTGTCTGTCCTCTGCTCTAACGAATAAGCAGAAATCAGAGCTGCCTCCTTTAAGCATTTCAATTCAATATCCGACGCAATACCTCTTAATGCATTTATGAAGTGTCGCATCGTATTACTTATCATTTAATAAAGTCTCCCTAATCTTTTTCCTTTAAAAGTGCTATTTAGGTACTTGACAATTATATCACAATAGTATACTATTTAAATAGTTTACTATTATCCTATGCATAGGAGGTGTGTCAATGGACTTCGATTACAATATTCCAATCTATCTTCAGGTTGCCCGCAGAATTAAGTCCCAGATCGCATCCGGCATTTTGCGTCCGGGCGACAAACTGCCTTCCAATCTGGATCTTGCAATCGAATACAAAATTAATCCCAATACGGTGCAGCGCATTTACCGGGAGCTGGAAAGCCAAGGCATTTCCTTTACACGGCGCGGCATCGGCACATTTGTCTCCGAGGATGAAACGGTTGTAACCAAACTGAGAGAAGAAATGTCCGCAGAGGTTACTGCTGCGTTCTTAAAAGAAATGCAGGCAATCGGTTTTTCTCCGGATGAAATTGTGACAACTGTTTCTACCGCATTAACCGCTCAGAATAATCAGGAAACCGGAAAGGATGGTTTTTATGTTGAAGTTTGATTCAATTACAAAGGGGTACGGCGGGCGGCAAGCGCTCTCCAACGTCAGTCTGCAGTTTGAACCCGGCTGTCTTTGTGCACTGGTGGGTCCCAACGGAAGCGGAAAAAGCACACTGATGAAAATCGGAGCAGGCCTTGTGAAACCCACCCGAGGCAGTGTGAGCTTTAATGGGCTGCCCATCGGCAAGGAATCCAAAGCGAAAGTTGCTTATATGTCTACGGAACCGTTTTATTACAGTTACATGAACATCGGCAATGTGGGACAGTTTTACGAGGATTTCTATGAGGATTTCGATTCCCGGGCATATGCGGAACTGATCCGCTTTATGGAACTTTCGATGGATATGAAGGTAAAGTCTCTTTCCTCCGGTATGGCAGCAAAGCTGAAAATTGCCGCTATTCTCGCGCGCAATGCTGAGATTGTAATGCTGGATGAGCCGCTCAACGGTATCGACCTGATCGGACGGGATCAAATCATCAATTCGATCATCCGTTACACCGGCGCCGGCAGAACCTTTATCATCTCCAGTCATCTCCTGGATGAATTGGAGCCGATTACCGATACCGTCGTCATGCTTCGCAGCGGTCAGGTAATTTTAAGCGGAAGAGCTGAAGATATTCGCGAGCAGCATGGCAAGTCCATTGTAGAACTTTATAAAGAAATATACTCGGTCGGCTATCCGAACATCCCCGGTCAGCCGCCCTACGGCACTCCGGGATATCCTCCGCAGGCTTATTATGCGCCCGGACAGATTCCGCAGACGCCTCCCTACCAGAACGCACCGCAGCCGTACTACCCGCCAAACTACGGTCAGGCACCGCAATATCCGCAGCAAACACCTCCGGCTCCGGTTTCAAATCCGCAGCAACCAGGCGTTTCAGCAGCACATGCACCGGATGGTTCCAAAGACGATTCTGACAGCCCAAATGACTGATTGAAGCAAGAAAGGGGTAAATGATTTATGCTGAAACTAATTAAATATGATTTGATTAAATCGCGGGCATGGTATATCATCACCGCCGCGGCACTATTTTTGATTGAGGCTGTCTATCTGCTTGGATTTTGGTTGCAAAATGATACTCTTTTTGCACTCGGCGGCGTTTTCTTTGTGATTGCAGGTGCATTCTCACTGCTTGCACTCCTGATTTATTCCGTCCAGCTTTATTCTGAGGAACTCACAAAAAAATCCGGATATATGACATTTCTAACACCCCGCAGTGCTTACCAGATTATCGGCAGCAAGCTGATTGTCTCCGCGCTCGTGCTGGTGGTTGGCTTTATTCTTTACTGTGCACTCGGGCTGCTCAATCTGCAAATTGTGGCGAATATGGAGGACAATATTTTAGGGCAGATTATCTCTATGGTATCCCCCAACGATATTCCGCAGATTTTGCTGTTTGTCTTCAATACATTAATCCAGTGGTTTGTCACCATTATCACCATTTATTTTTCTGTCACTCTTTCCACCACCTTGCTTGGCAACGTCAAATTCCGGTGGTTAATTTCCGGCGGAATCTTCATCGCCATCAATGCGGTAGTCAGCATCATCTCTTCCTCGCTCGTGATGGATAAAGCGTTTCGCTTCACCTATTCGATGACGGAATCCAGCAACCCTTCTTTCTCATTCTTCCTGGATAATTCCACAGAACTTCTTCTGATTTCATTGGCAATCAATTTAGTTCTTGCAATCGGTTTTTACTTTGCCACTGCCGTATTGGCAGAAAAAAAGCTAAGCCTGTAATCAATTTTTCTTAAAACAACAGAAATTGAATTGAGTAGGAGGCTGACCATAAGTTGATCAGCGAACCTCTCACACCACCGCGCGTACCGTTCGGTACATGGTGGTTCCATTGCATAAGTGCAGTTTACAGAGATGCTCGTACGGTGCCGGGAAATCATGATATCTGGCTAGTGCGAGCTTTTCGTTTGTAATGCAACGCGTTAGAACTGGGCTTCCGGCAATACGCCGGTAGCCCAGCCTGAAGTTTCCCGATTGGTAATCCTTTCCTGTCGGTATGCCCGGCTTTCACAGATTGGCAACTTTTCCTCGGCTTCTTCCACTGTTTCCAGATGTAACAAACGCAATTCTTCTTCTGAGTCATTCGTTCCAACCCTGTAAAATGTGCTTTATGTCTGCTACATAGTCGTAGCCACACCATCCCCGGATAAATACTTTCACCTTTTGCATCACGTTACATACGTTCCGCCCTTGACTGCAGCACGTCAATTCTTTCAACTTCTGTCTATCTTTCCTCAAGGATTTGCGGTGACGCGAATGTAGATGCCCTTTCCGTTCTTTCCAAGGCAGAAGCCCAGATACTTGAAATTCTTCTGTGCCACCGCACTAACAACTTTGCTCTTTTCGGTTTCTGCTTGCCCTCCAATAATTTGCGGCTGGACTCCGGCAAATGCGATGCCATCCGCACGTAAAAAAAATTAACCGCAATGCGAGACAACTTCGCATTGCGGTTAATTTTCGGCACACAAACTATTAATCGTATAACTGCTATTGCAATTCTATACCGGAACCAGACAAACTGTTTTGTTGTTGAATCCGATAATGGCTTGGAGCTACTCCAAAATAGTTTTTAAACATTTTGGAAAAATGCTCCGCATTTAAAAAACCGACCTCTTCTGCAATTTGATTTAAATTCTGATCCGTTGTAAGGATTTTTTCACGCGCAAGTTCCATCTTTTTTGTAATCAGATATTCCTTAAAACCGCATCCGGTTGCTTCCTTAAATAAGCGGGAAAAAGAATATATTGAAATGCCAAACAAATCCGCAACCTGGGTACGGCAAATTTCCGGATCTGTAAAATGTTGTTCCACATATTGCGTAATTTCTGATTTCAGTTTTCCATATGACGTACAGATGTTTTTTCGGTTATCCGCACAGATCGTGTGAATGGAACTTTGCATCAAAGCAAAAAGTTCATTCAGGTTCCGGCAGGCAATCAGGCGCTCGGTTTCCTGTTTGCCAACATTCTGCTTAACAC
>CAKXIK010000002.1:113543-113807 GCA_934875675.1 uncultured bacterium | reverse complement strand
GCCCTGTCCGTCCAGATATCGGCGAACCGTGCTGATGATTTTGGAACGGCGGACAAAGGTTTCCTTTACGTCCTGATTCATCACTAGATCGATATAACGCTGACGATAGCGCATATCAGTATTGGTCAAACCATGGAATTTTTCCGGAAGAACCTGCAAGCTTTTGGAAAGCAAAACGACATCTTCCGCATGAATGGAAATCTCTCCGGTTTTTGTTTTGAACACATTGCCGCGAATACCAACAATATCGCCGATATCCATTTT
>CAKXIK010000002.1:10542-113533 GCA_934875675.1 uncultured bacterium | reverse complement strand
GCGTCCACTATAGTGATGCGCTCAAACGCCTTGTATTCTTCCTCACCGATGCTGTCGCGTGCGACATAGGACTGAATGTTACCCTGCAAATCCTGAATGTTGCAGAAAGAAGCCTTTCCCATGATTCGTTTGGACATCATGCGGCCGGCAACGGACACCGTTTTGCCCTCCAGTGCATCAAAGCCTTCTTTGACTTCATTGCTGTGATGTGTCACATCGTATTTGGTTATCTGGAACGGGTCATTGCCCTCCTGCTGCAGGGCACAAAGCTTTTCCCGGCGGATACGGAGCACTTCGTTGAGGTCCTGCTCGGCTTGAACCGGTTCCGCGGCCTTGTTTTCGCTCATCTTTCAACAATCCTTTCACACCGCACAGTGCGGCAATGGTTTTCATAAAGAAACGGGCTGGCAGTCTTTTTTACAAAGCCGCCGCCCGCCCTGATTACTGTGTGATTTCAACGACCTTATAAGTTGCGGTGCCGCCTGGCGTTTCCACGTCAATCTGATCACCAACATGGTGGCCGAGCAATGCGCGTCCAACGGGAGATTCGTCTGAAATCTTGTTTTCAACCGGGTTGGCTTCCTTGGAACCGACAATCTGATATGTTTCCTCTTCGTCAAATTCAGAATCGTAAACAATTACGCGGGTGCCGATGTGGATTGTGTCGGCAGCGAGCTCACTGGAGTCGATCACCTGCACGTTTTTGAGCATTTCCTCAAGCTCAAGAATGCGGGATTCCACAATTGCCTGTTCATTTTTTGCTTCATCATATTCGCTGTTTTCGGAAAGATCACCAAAGGAAAGAGCAACCTTAATCTTTTCGGAAACTTCTCTACGTTTTACACTTTTGAGCTGTTCCAGCTCCGCTTCGAGCTTATGCAGCCCTTCTTCCGTCATCATGACCTGTTTTGCCATAGGGAACCATCCTTTCAAAGCCGATTTTATGCGGTATCGGCACGCACTGCTTTCCGGTGCATAATAGATTAATTATAAGGATCAATCCGTATTATGTCAAGAGTTCAATCACTTTATCCGCGCAAAATCCCGCAGATCTGCAGAGGATATTTTTCGTATAAAAATTTTTATCACATATCTGCCGGTGTCCTTTTGGTTTTAGGTAACGAATGCTTCGTTAAAATTAAAGATAATCAGCCGTAAATGCGACTGCGCAGTGCATCAAATTCTTCTTTTGAAGCACCATGGGAAACATCGGCGGTGTAATCCATAAGTGCGCCGTTGCCCAAACTGGAGAGGCGCATGGGGTCGTCTCCGCGGGACGGAAGAGTGCCAAGCAGCCCGGTGTGATCCGTTCCGCCCGTGGTGTAGAGATGGTGGTGGTGTGCGAATGCTCTTGCAGCTTGCTCATCTGCCTCGTCGATATCGGGGTGGGAGGCCTCCACACCGCCAAGTCCGTTTTTGAGCAGACCGGCAAGATGCTGTGTTTGTCGGTGAGGATGTGCCAGTACAGCCACACCGCCCGCACCGCGAATCAGGGAAATCATCGTCTTGCTGTCAATTATTTTGGGAGATTGGGCAGTTGCTGCTTGCTGGAATTGAGAAAAAAACTTCCAGTAGTCAGCTTCGGTTGCCTCGCCGAAGGCTTTCATGGTATCAAAAACCTGCTCGTTGCACAGCCATCCCGTATGAGGAAAACGATCCAATACCTGCTGCCAGCAAATTTCGCGGATGATGCCGCTTTTTTTGCAGGCATCAAAACGCGCCTTGGTAAGCGTTGCTGCCGCTTCTTCCATCTCGGTGGTATAAGCGTGAAGGTGCGGTTCATTCGGGTCAAAATCGTAAGCAAGAATATGAAACTGAGTTCCGAAGTCAAATGCATAGGTTTCCATTGCCGAAATGAATTCCAGCCCCAGTTCCTTTGCAGCCAAACGCATAAATTCCACACCGCGTGCTGTCTCATGGTCGGAAACAGCAACCGCGCCGTACCCCTTTTGTTTTGCCAGCGCACACAGCTGTTGCGGTGTAAATACACCGTCTGAGAAAAAAGAGTGCAGATGTAAATTTGCGTAATTCATACACGATCCTCCTTCAGCCTTATCATACGATCTCCCATGTAAAATGAGAACCAAAATCAGATTTCCCGGTTTTGTGCCTGAGATGCAAATAAAAAGTGCCGCTTCCCGAATCATAGCACAGAAATGTGCAAAAAAACAGAAGAACGGCACGAAAATTTAAAATTTAACATATGACTCAAAAACAGGGCAGAAGTATGGCCGGTGTGGCATACAAAGCAAGACATCCCGTGTGGGGCGCGGTTTGTGTGGCAGGGAAAAGAACCTATTTGTTATACCAGCTCGCGGTAGTTTCCCAAAAAGGAAAAACCGGGCAGCTCGGTGGAAAGTGAGCAGAGCAGCCTGCGCGTGGAATCGCTGCGCACATTGCCGGAAAAATCCAGATAAAATAAATACTCAAACCGCTCACTCTCGATGGGGCGCGATTCGATTTTTGTCAGATTGAGTCCCATCGCAGCAAATCGCGCCAGCACGCGGTAAAGCGAACCGGTGACATGCGGCAGAGAGAAGCAAAGACTGATTTTGTCGCCGTCCGGCGGAAGAATCAGCTGGCGCGAAACCACCACAAACCGGGTGCAGTTTCCACTGGAATTTTGAACAGACCGACGCAGAATCACCAGACCGGCGCGCTGGGCTGCTGTTTCGGAGCAGATTGCAGCGCAGTCCTTGCCCGGTTCGTTGGCAACGTGCTGTGCGGCAACTGCTGTATTGGAGCAGGAAACGGGCTTGAGCCCATGCTCCTTGAGGTAATGTTCGCATTGAGCCAGTGCCTGCGGATGCGAAACGACACGAAGAAGATCGTCCTCGACAGTGCCCGGCTTGGCGGCAAGGCAGTGATCCACTGCAAGTTCCACCGCCCCCACAATATAATAGCGATATTTCAGAATAAGGTCATAAACCTCACTGACTGCACCCGCGGAGGAATTTTCCACCGGGAGCACCCCAAAATCGACGGCGCCTGATTCGAGTGCACGGAAAACATCCTCCCAATTTGCATAAAAAGTCGGTTCGCAGCTGGGAAATTGCTGCAGGGCGGCTTTGTGGGAATAGGCCCCCGCAACCCCCTGGCAGGCGATTCGTCCACCCTTGGGCAGCAGCGTTTTTGCAGAATCGAGAAGAGGGGCAAGCGGGTTTTCCGGCTGCAGCAGTTGGTGCTGCAGCGCGCGGCTCAATTCCATCAGCGTGGAAAACAGCACACGGGATTCATCCCCCAGCGCACCCGCCTCGGCAGCACGGCGGGCAAGAATTTCCTCCTCGCGCGCAGGGTTCAAAATCGGCAGTCCTTTTTCGGACTTGATTTCGGCAACCTGCCGGGCGCAGTCCATCCGCTGAACAAACAGACTGAGCAGCTGTGAATCAATCGAATCAATTTTTTGCCGGATTTCAGAAAGCTCCATCATAAATATGACCATTCCTTTCCGCCGCACCGCAGGCTTTTAGCGATATCGGCTTAAACCTGAAAAGACGCAGAGGGACGTAATGCTTTTTGTAATTAACAATTGGTATCATACAAAATAATAATAAAAGAAGCATAGACAAATTCGCCGAAAATATGCGCGCGAACGTGCTGCCGCCATAGTTGCTGTCAGGAGAGCACCAGATCGAGCAGTCCGATGCAGACCGCCGCTTCCACCACAGGAACGGCGCGCACGGCAACGCAGGCGTCGTGCCGCCCGTGAATCACCAGCTCTTCGTTCGTTCTGCCAACCAAATCAACAGAATGCTGCGGCTTTGCAATGCTCGGGGTCGGCTTGAATGCCGCGCGCACAATGACCGGCATTCCGCTGGTGATGCCACCCAAAATCCCGCCGTGATGATTGGTTTCGGTCACAAAGCCGCCGTCGGGAGCAACGCGGAACGCATCGTTGTTCTGGCTTCCGCGCAGCCTTGCAGCCAAAAATCCTGCGCCAAATTCCACACCCTTTACAGCAGGAATGCCAAATAGAATAGAGGCGAGCACATTTTCCACCCCGCCGAACATCGGATTTCCGACACCCGGCGCAAGCCCGACTGCCGCACATTCCACCACGCCGCCGACGCTGTCGCAATCCATCCGCGCACGTTCGATTTCCTCACGCATCTGCTGTTTTGCATCCTCACGCAGGGTGGGGAATGGGCGGCAGTTGAGGGAATTGAGCAGGGTGGCATCCACACTTACCGCATCAAAGGCGTCCTCACATGCGTTGCCGGCGGAAAGCAGGTGCGCACCCACGGTGATGCCGTGCGTTGCAAGAATCTGGCGGCAGATTGCACCGGCAAAAACAATCGCAGCCGTCAGCCGACCCGAAAAATGACCGCCGCCGCGGATGTCGTTTGCACCGTCATAGCGAAAAAACGCTGCAAAATCCGAATGACCGGGGCGCGGCACAAATGAAACGTTGGCATAATCCTGCGAGCGGGTGTCGCGGTTGCGGATGAGTGCGCAAAGGGGTGCGCCTGTGGTGTGCTCCTGGAGCAGACCGGAGAGCACCTCAGGAATATCTGCTTCCTTTCGACGTGTTGCAGCGGGATCATTCCCCGGAGCGCGGCGCGCCATCTGCAGCAGTACGGCATCCATATCGATTGCAATTCCCGCCGGAATGCCGTCGAGCACCACGCCGACCCCTGCGCCGTGGCTTTCTCCAAAAATCGAAATCTTAATCCGGTTTCCCCAAGTCGATGACATTGGCGTTTCCTCCTAATCGGTTATATTCTTCATAAAAATCCGGAAAGGATTTGTTCACACTGCGCGCGTCGGAAACACAGACCGTTCCGGTGCAGCTCAGTGCGGCAATGGCAGCTGCCATTACAATCCGGTGATCATTTGCTCCGCAGCAGCTTCCGCCGGGCAATGCGGCACTTCCGCAGATGGTCAGCCCGTCGCGATGCTCGGTAACCGTTCCGCCGAGTGCTTGAATCAGTGCGGCAGTGGTTTGCAGGCGGTCACTTTCCTTGATGCGCAGCCGCGCACCGTTGATAATTTGCGTCTCGCCTGGGCAAAAAGCTGCGCAGACCGCAAGCACCGGAACGAGATCCGGAATTTGTGCCGCATCAATCCGTGCGGCACGCTTTTGGCAGGGAGAAACGAGCAGCGCGTCTCCCTGCCAGTGGATTTCTGCGCCCATTGCGGCAAAAATGGAGGCACATGCGCGGTCACCCTGCGCGGAATCCTGCCGCAGACCGTGCAGGCAAAGGGTGGAGCCGAGCAGCCCTGCCCCCAAGAAGAATGCCGCCTGAGACCAATCGCTTTCCACCGCAAAATTGTGCGCACGGTAGGACTGATTGCCGGGAATCTGCCATCCGGTTTCGGTGCGCGTGACTGTTACGCCGAACGAACGCATCACACCGAGCGTCAGTTCAATGTATCCGGCAGATTCCAGCGGGGTGGTAAGCGTAATCGTACTGTCTGTGCTTAGCAGGGGCAAAGCAAGCAGCAGTCCGGTGATAAACTGTGAGCTGACGTTGCCGGGCAGGGCAAAATCGCCGCTGTGCAGCTTGCCCTGCAGCGTGAGCGGAAGCCCGCCGGACGTCTGAAGCTGAACACCGGCAGGCGGCAGGCAGCTTTGGTAGCATCCGATGGGACGTTCCGGCAGTCTTCCGGTTCCGGTGAATACCGCATGTACTCCGCCCGCTGCTGCAACGGGAATCAAAAACCGCAGCGTGGAGCCGGATTCTCCGCAATCCAGCTCCATCGGGGAATTTTCGGCAGATACGTCCGGCAAAAGCATCCTGCTTCCGTCAATCACCAAGGCATCCCCCTCGCGCTGAACCGATGCCCCAAGCGCACGGACGCAGCGGATGGTGGCTTCCATATCCTGTGACTGCGAAACCGGCGCAATCCGGCTGATTCCGTTTGCCAGCGCGGCACAGACAATCGCACGGTGAGCAATACTTTTGCTGGGCGGCAGGGTGATTTCACCGTGCAGAGCAGCGGGCGTAAACACAGCGGATTTCATAGCCATCCTCCTAATTATTGGGGTGAGAGTTCGTGAGCAGCTGCTCAAATCCGGTCAGCGATGTGGGATACACATAGCTTTCGCCGATTTTTTTGAGCAGAACCAGATTGATTTTGCTGCCGGTCGTTTTTTTGTCCCCGGCGGCTGCTGCGCAAATTTCAGCAGGAGCAGCGGGGTCGCGGCAGGGCAGCTGATAGAGAGCAAGGCAGCTGCGAATAGCTTCGGCACAGCCCGGCTCTGTCAGTCCGGCAGCTTCGGCGGCGGCAGTCAGCTCCGCCATGCCGATGGCAACGGCATGACCGTGCGAAAGGCTTTGGTAGCCGTGCAGCTTTTCGAGCGCATGACCAACTGTATGACCAAAATTGAGCAGGGTGCGTTCTCCCGCTTCGCGTTCGTCCCGTTCCACCACGCCCGCCTTGATGGCAACACAATCGGCAATGGTTTGTTCAATCGGCGGCGGTGCTTTGCGGTTCAGGCGGTCAAAGAGCGGCGCGTCCTTGATGCAGGCGGTCTTGATGATTTCGGCCATGCCGTCGGCATAAAATTCGGGAGAAAGCGTCTGCAGAACGTCGGGGTCAATCAGCACCAGACGCGGCTGCCAGAACGCACCTACCAAATTTTTGCCCTCCGGAAGATCCACGCCCGTTTTTCCGCCGACAGAGGAATCCACCTGTGCCAGCAGAGAGGTAGGCATTTGAACAAAATCAATGCCGCGCAGGAAGGTTGCCGCTGCAAAGCCGCAAAGATCACCCGTTACGCCGCCGCCCAGTGCAATGACGAAATCGGTGCGGGTCAGCCTTTGGGCAGCAAAATGGGTATACATCTGCGAAACCGTGGTGAGTGTTTTGCTCTGCTCTCCGGCGGAAAAAACAAACAGCGAGGCAGTCAGTCCCGCTTTGCCCAAGGCAGAAAGCAGCTCCTCGGCATAAAGCGGCGCAACGTTGCTGTCGCTCACGATGCAGACGCGCTCTGCCTTTGGAAAGAGCGGTAAAATCCGTTCGGCAGCCTGATGACGGATACCGCGGCTGATTAAAATTTCGTATCCGCGTCCGGCGTGAACCGGAATGGTTTGAATCATGGCAGATTCCTCCTTTGATGCAATGGGCGGCACAGGGCAGAAAACTTATTCCCCCAGCTTTTCCTTAATTTCGCGGCTTTTGCGAAGTCGGCTGCAAAGGGCTTCGGCATCACCGTTTTTTGCGGCATCCCGGATTGCGCTGATATTTTCAATCAGCAGGTCAAGCTCCTGGCAAAGCGGCTCGCGGTTTTCCAGAAAAAGCTCCGTCCAGAGCGTTTCGTTAATCCGCGCCACGCGGGAAACATCGCGGTAGCTTCCGGCAGAAAAGCCGTTGTGATTGGGGCAGCACGGGCTTTGCACATAGGCACAAGCCAGAACGTGGGGCAGCTGAGAGGTGAACGCAATCATGCGGTCGTGCTCTTCGGGAGTGGTGACAACGGTGCGCCCAAAGCCGAGGAGTGCGGCAAAATCGGTAAGCCGGTGCTGGATTTCCTCCGGTGCACCGCACGGAACCATCAAAAAGCTCGCACCCTGAAACAACGCCGAATCGGAAGCGTCAAAGCCGCTGCGTTCCCTGCCCGCCATCGGATGCACGCCCACAAAGGTGAAGCCGTTCGCTTTAGCAACGCCAGGCATCCGCTCGCAAATCCAGCGCTTGATGCCGGAAACGTCACAAACAACAGAACCGCGGAGGGCGTCGCCGTGCTTTTCTGCAAATTCCACTGCCGCAGCGGGGTAAAGGCAGAGAAAAACCAAATCTGCGCCGGACAGTGCTTCATCGGTCGCTTCTGCGTCGATTGCCCGGCAGAGCAGCGCTTTTTGCACCACCTCGGGGTCGCGGTCAGCACCAAGCACACGGCAATTCGTGCGGGCGCGAATGGTTTTTGCCATCGAAGCACCAATTAATCCCAGCCCGATAATTGCTACAGTTTCAAACACGGCGGCTCCTCCTTTTATTCGTATTTCAGTTGATTCAAGGCATTGCGGGCGGCGAACACATGATGCGCCACATGGTCAAATTGGTCGGGTGTCAGCGACTGCGCACCATCGGAAAGTGCATGGCTCGGGTCGTTGTGCACCTCAATCATCAGTCCGTCTGCACCGGCGGCAAGAGCAGCCATCGCAAGCGGCTCCACCATCCACGGAATTCCCGCCGCGTGGCTCGGGTCGATAATCACCGGCAGATGCGATTTCTTTTTCAGCATCGGAATCGCAGAAATGTCAAGTGTGTTTCGCATACTCGTTTCAAACGTGCGGATTCCGCGTTCACAGAGGATGACGTTATCGTTGCCGCCTGCCATAATGTATTCCGCGCTCATCAGCAGTTCTTCAATCGTGCTGGAAAGCCCGCGTTTGAGCAGAATCGGCTTCTTTGTTTTGCCAAGCTCCTTGAGCAGCTCAAAATTCTGCATATTGCGTGCGCCAACCTGGATAATATCCACATCCTCAAACAATCCAATGTGAGATTCGCGCATGATTTCGGTCACGATGGGCAGACCGGTTGCTTCGCGCGCCTTACGCAGCAGCTCCAGACCCTGTGCGTGCAGCCCCTGGAACGAATAGGGCGAGGTGCGGGGCTTGAACGCACCGCCGCGCAGGAACGTTGCACCGGCAGCCTTGACGCGCTGAGCAACCTCGATAATCTGCTCTTCACATTCCACTGAGCAGGGACCTGCCATGATGTGGAACGTTCCGCCGCCGATCTGCTGCCCGCCCGGCAGGGTAATCACCGTGTCGTCGGGGTGGAATTTGCGGTTGGCTTTTTTATAAGGCTCCTGCACACGCTTAACGCTTTCCACAATCGGCTGGGCTCCGATGCTTTCAATATCAATCTGGTGGGTGTCGCCAATCAGTCCGAGAACGGTGGATTCCACGCCCTGCCAGACGTTAACCTTTACGTTGTGCTCATTTTGCAGCTTGTCTTCAAAATTTTTAATCTGTTCCGCGGTGGTGCCGGTTTTTAATACAATAATCATAACAGCAAGCATCCTTTCTAATTTGACGCGATAATAAAAAAATGACGGAACCCCGGCCATGGGTTCCGTCATCATCCTATTATCCTGATAGCATTGTGAAACTGCCTGAATTCAGGAAATTTGATCCGGTGATGCGACCATAGCGTTTTGGGTGCACGACGAATAATCCCAGCCATAAAAATAGCAGGGATATGTAAAGTATGTAAATCGTGCGGAAAGACGTGCCATGGTTTCACCTCCGAAAAATTCTTCCCTTGTATGATAAGCCCGCAAAACGGTAGTTGTCAATAAAAAAACATAAATTTGTGCAAAAAAAGCAAATTGACCGGAAATTTTATCAAGTTAATGCAATGAATTGGTGATTCCCAATGCTGCGGCAATCTGCGCGGCGGTTTGCACCGGGAACTGAGCTGCCGAAACCGTCAGGGTAGCGGCGGCCCGATAAAGAGGGAGCCGCTTATCATAAAGCTGCTGCGCGGCCTGCTCCTTGTCCTGCCGCTGCAAAAGGGGACGGGTGGTGTCGTGCTGCAGCCGCAGCAAAATCACACGGAGCGGGACATCCAGCAGCACCACCGGGCAGCCCGCGTTGCGAAACGCCTGCACATTCTCTTCAAATGTGAGTGCGCCGCCGCCGCTTGCCACAACACAGCTTTTTCTTTGCGCCAGCGTGCGGCAGGCCTCGCGTTCCATTGCGCGGAAGGCAGCTTCTCCGCGTGATTCAAAAATATGCGCAATATTCATGCCCGCCTGCTGCTCAATAAATGCATCCATGTCAATAAATTCTCTGCCGAGCAGCTGCGCAAGAGCCTTGCCGACCGTGGATTTTCCGCAGCCCATGAACCCGCAGAGAATAATTGCAGAATCGTTCATTTGATCACCATTCCTTTCTGCACGACCGAAAACAGAGTGACGGAAATCAGGAGAATTTGCGCTGCATTTCCTGCAGGGCATCGCAAATCAGCTCGTCGATGGCTTCCTTTGCATATTCCGCGCTGTGCCAAATCCGATGAGATTCCACTGCCTGATACACGAGCATGGACATTCCGCCCAGCACCCTTGCGCCGTTTGTGCGCGCAAGGGTCATCAGCCTTGTTTCGGCGGGGTTGTAAACCGCATCAAAAACAGCGGCAGTGCGGCAGAGGACGCTGTGATCCACCGGAGAAGCATCCACATTCGGGAACATGCCAACCGGTGTTGCGTTGACCAGCAGGTCGATGGTACCGCTGCCGGCAGAAAGCTGCTCAAACGTGCAGACAGAAATGCTTGCATCCGGTGCGATTGCCTTTGCAGCGACACAAAGCTCCTGCGCCTGTGTAATGCTCTGCCCGCGCACCGCAATTGTTACCGCAGCACCAGCCAGCGCCGCTTCAAATACGAAAACACGCGCAACCCCGCCGCTGCCCAGAACGACAATATTGCCGGCAAGCGGAATCTGTTCTGCGCGGAGGGCATGCAAAAATCCATAGGGATCCGTCGTCCAGCCACAGCGCTCGGCACCATTCTGCACCGTGTTTACAGAGCCGTAAAGTGTTGCCTTTTCGCTCATTTTGGCAAGTGCGGGAATAATCACGGATTTGTGGGGAATCGTCAGATTATAGCCGTCCAGGGCAGCGAGAGAATGCTCTGCTTCATAGAGCAAGTTCTCCGGCGGAATATCAAAAACAGAATATTCTGCGCGGATTCCGGCAAGCGCAAACAGACGGAGGTGAATAAACGGCGACATGGTGTGCCCGATCGGGTGGCCGACCACGGCAAAGTGAACAGAAGACATTTCCATCATCCCTTTTCGCAAAATCAGAACAATTTTGACAGATTCGGCGGCTCTATACTGTTTTGTCAAAATCAAAAAATTGATTTTCCGCAGTTTGCAGCGCCGGAATGCAATTTTTTAACCGGTAAAACAGAAAAAAAGTTTTTTTACCTGCAAAATTTTTTCAAAAGCGTATTGACAAAGGCAGCAAATACTAATAATATTTTGTTAGAGTTCCGACTAACAGAATGAATTGTAGCACAAGACATTGTTGTTGTCCATTCTTGTTCTGTTCCGGCGGGAAGATAATTGACGTAAGGAGGGAAGGAAATCATGGTGTTCGAAAAGGTAAAAGCCATCCTCGCGGAGCAATTTGACGTGGAAGAAGACACTATCACTTATGATACCAAAATTGCAGATGATCTGGGTGCAGACTCTTTGGACGTTGTCGATCTGTTGATGTCGATCGAAGATGAGTTTGAAATTGAAGTGCCCGATGATGAAATCGAAAATATTAAAACGGTTGGCGAGCTTGTTTCTTATATTGAGGGGAATCAGTAAGAGCAAGTCACAAAAACCAATGGGAACCGGGTTCGGTTTCACTAGATCCGCAGTGCGCCGCACCGCGGATTTTTTTCGATACACAATTTTCCGTTTTTTTTTGCATTCACCGCAAAAATGTGGTAGAATAAATTCAAATTCAACAAAAATAAGGAGCTGTCAAAATTGGATTTTTTGCTCGACGGAATCAAAGCGCTTTTTACCAGCGCCGACGGCTGGAAAATGATCCTCATGTGGGCGATCGGCGGGCTGCTGATCTGGCTTGCGATCAAGAAGGATTTTGAACCGGCATTGCTGCTGCCGATGGGATTTGGCGCAATACTGGTCAACATTCCGTTTTCCGGCGTGATCGATCAGGTGGTCGGCGGAGAACAGGCTGCAGGCATTCTGCAGTGGCTGTTCGATATCGGAATCAAGGCGTCTGAAGCTTTTCCGCTGCTGCTGTTTGTCGGCATCGGCGCGATGATTGACTTTGGACCGCTGCTTTCCAACCCGCGGATGCTGCTGTTTGGCGGTGCTGCGCAGTTTGGAATTTTCTTCACCGTGCTAATGGCGGTGCTGCTTGGATTCCCGCTTAAGGATGCGGCATCCATCGGTATCATCGGCGCGGCAGACGGCCCCACCTCTATTCTGGTTTCCCAGGTGCTCAAGAGCAATTATATCGGCGCAATTGCAGTCGCAGCGTATTCCTATATGGCACTGGTGCCGATTATTCAGCCTTTGGCAATTAAGGCAGTTACCACAAAAAAAGAACGGCAGATTCGCATGCCGTATAATCCCCAGTCCGTTTCCAGAACCACCCGCATTCTGTTCCCGATCATCGTTACCCTGATTGCAGGTCTGATTGCGCCGGCTTCGGTTGCGCTTGTCGGATTTTTGATGTTCGGTAATCTGATTCGCGAGTGCGGCAAGCTGGAAAGCCTTTCTCAGACCGCGCAGGGGCCGCTTGCAAACCTGATTACCATTTTCCTGGGCATCACAATTGCTGCCAGCATGAAGGCAGATCAGTTTGTGCGCTGGGAGACCCTGCTCATTATGGCACTTGGTCTGGTTGCATTCGTGATTGACACCATGGGTGGCGTTCTGTTTGCAAAGTTGCTGAATATTTTCCTGCCGAAGGGAAAAAAGATCAACCCGATGGTTGGCGGTGCCGGTATTTCTGCATTCCCGATGTCGGCACGTGTGATTCAGAAAATGGCGCTCAAGGAAGACAATCAGAATCACCTGCTGATGCATGCAGTCGGTGCCAACGTTGCCGGTCAGATCGGCTCGGTTATCGCGGGCGGCATCATTCTGGCTCTTGTGCCGGATATGCTCAAGCTGCTCGGTGCTTAAGAAAGGGAGGAACTGAATAATGCTGCGATTTGCAAAGGATTTGTTCCAAAGTGCGCTTGGCACCGTGAATCAGGAAACGCTAATGCTGGCGCTCAAGCTGATGCTTTACGGAATGGTTGGAATCTTTATTGTGATGGTTTTGATTTATGCCGTCATCGTCATTCTGAATAAGACAACGGCGAAGGAAGCAAAAAAAGAAAAAGACGAAGCTAAAAAAGGCTGAATAATAAAGGGATGGGACGCTCTTAAAACGCAAGCTTTGAGGGATTATACGAATTCGTATGATGCTTGTCCGTGAAAGGAAAGAAAACCAAAATGGCAGAACAAAAGAAAATGGTGGAAGCCATTACCCCAATGGATCAGGATTTTGCCCAGTGGTACACCGATATCGTAAAAAAAGCAGAGCTGTGTGATTATTCCGGTGTACGAGGCTGTATGGTGATTGAGCCTTATGGTTATGCAATCTGGGAGAATATTCATGATATTCTTGACAAGCGCTTCAAGGAGCTCGGTCACGAAAATGTTTCGATGCCCATGTTTATTCCGGAAAGCCTGCTGCAGAAGGAAAAAGATCATGTGGAGGGTTTTGCCCCCGAAGTTGCGTGGGTTACCATGGGCGGCGGAGAAAAACTGACGGAGCGACTTTGCGTGCGTCCAACTTCCGAAACGCTTTTCTGTGATCATTACGCCCGCGTGATCCATTCCTGGCGCGATCTGCCCAAGCTGTATAATCAGTGGTGCTCGGTTGTCCGCTGGGAAAAAACAACGCGCCCGTTTCTGCGCAGTGTTGAATTTCACTGGCAGGAAGGTCACACCATGCACGAAACAGCCGATGAAGCGCGTGCGGAAACAGAGCGGATGCTTAACGTATACGCCGATTTCTGTGAACAGCAGCTTGCAATTCCGGTGATCCGCGGACGCAAAACGGACAAAGAAAAATTTGCCGGAGCAGAAGCCACCTACACCATCGAGGCATTGATGCATGACGGCAAGGCGCTTCAGTCCGGTACAAGCCATTACTTTGGCGACGGCTTTTCCCGTGCGTTCGGTATCCAGTTCACCGACCGCGAAAATAAGCTTAGTTTTCCGCACCAGACCTCGTGGGGAATGTCCACGCGGATCATCGGCGGCATTATTATGACGCATGGCGATGACAACGGGCTGGTTCTGCCGCCGGCAATTGCCCCGGTTCAGGTGATGGTGATTCCGGTTGCAATGCATAAGGAAGGCGTGCTGGAAAAATCCCGCGAGGTGCTTGCCCGCCTGCAAAAGGTCTGCCGCGCCAAAACGGATGAAAGCGAGCAAAGCCCCGGCTGGAAGTTTGCCCAGTACGAAATGAAGGGCGTTCCGCTTCGGTTGGAGATTGGTCCTAAGGATATCGAAAAGAATCAGTGTGTATTAGTTCGCCGCGACAACCGGGAAAAGGTTTTTGTTTCACTCGACGAATTGGAAACCAAAGTTCCGGAGTTGCTTAAGGCAGTCCACGACGGAATGTATCAAAAGGCACTGGAACGCCGCGAAAATATGACCTATGCGGTTACGTCGTTCGACGAGATGAAACAGGTTGCTGACGAAAAGCCCGGATTTATCAAAGCCATGTGGTGCGGAGACGTTGCCTGTGAGGAGAAGATTAAGGAAGAAGCCGGTCTTTCTTCCCGCTGCATGCCGTTTGCACAGGAGCATTTGGACGGACATTGCGTTTGCTGCGGAAAAGAAGCAAAAACAATGGTCTACTGGGGCAAAGCATACTAATTAGTTTTCGGATCAGCAAGTTTTGACGAGTAATAAAAAAAGCCTGGCATATGCCGGGCTTTTTTGCTGGAGCTAACGAAAAAGGAAAATGCAAAAATGGTATTATATTGTTTGATAATGGTGATCTCTTTTTCTCTGGTTTTTACCGTGGATATGGTTTCACAAATGACAAAAAATAACGCTGCAAGCAAAATCCTGGCGGCGGGCAATGTTGCAATCTTTCTGTGCGCTGTAACGGTATTGGAATATGTTAAGGGGTACGGTGGGCTGACAGATAATCAGGAATGTAACATTGTGCTGATCGTCGGGATTATTACATTTGCAGCCCTGATTGTTTTTTCGCGCATTATCAGAAAGCGGAAAGGGAATCAGCAAAATAAGGTATTGCTGCCGCAGTTTCATCATGCTGCCATCTGGGCATCGGACTATGATGCAACCGTGCGGTTTTATGTGCAGCAGCTGGATTTGCCCATCTTGAGGGAAAACCGTCGGCCGGAACGCGGAGATATTAAACTGGATTTGCGTGTAGGAAAGGGTGAACTGGAAATTTTTATTGCGCCGGGTCATCCGGCTCGGGTATCACGTCCGGAAGCTTTGGGGCTGCGGCATCTGGCGTTTCGTGTTGCCGATTGTGAGGCAGCTGCAAAGGAACTCAACCGGCGCGGAATTGTGACCGAGCCCGTGCGGGTAGATGAATTTTCAGGCGGAAAATTTACATTTTTTTCAGATCCGGATGGATTGCCGTTGGAGCTGCACGAATAATCAATACGGAGCGTCAACCGTCAATTACGCGATTATCCGCCAAAATTTCGGGCTTGTTTTTCATGCTGTCGGCCTCGGTGATTTCACGGATCACACGGCAGGGATTACCCGCAGCAAAGGTGTGAGGGGGAATATCCTTGACCACGACGCTTCCCGCGCCGATTACACAATCGTCCCCAATGGTGGCACCCGAGCAGACAACCACATTGGCACCGAACCAGCAGTTGTTTCCAATAGTTACCGGCTTTGCATAGCAGAACCGCTTCAGGTTTCCGTCTGCATCCAGCATGCGAAAGCGCTCGTCAGGCAGCATTGGGTGAACCGGCGTGACAATTGTTACGTTTGGGCCAAAATTGCAGTCATCGCCAATGGTGACCGTTGCATCGTCCTGCACCGTGAGGTTGTAATTACCGAAAAACCGTTTGCCGATGTGTGTGTGGCTGCCATAGTGGAAAAAAATCGGTCCCTGCAAAAAGCTTCCTTCGCCGATCTCACCGACAATCTGTTCCAGCAGTGCCTGTCGTTTTTCGGTTTCATCTTCATAGGTGCGGTTATAATCGGCGCAAAGGTTGTGTGACCGCAGCTTTTTCGCGCGAAGGTCGGGGTCCCCGGGGCAAAAGAGCTGACCTGCAAAAATCTTTTCTTCTTCTGTCATAAAATGACCGTCCTTTCCGCCGAACCGCATATTTTTGCGCGGCTTCGGCTTGCCAAAAATCAGTTTAAGGGTTTGTCCCATCATGGTTACACTAATTTCGAATTAGAAACGGTATCAGCATCAGGAGAAAAAGCTTGGATGTATGCGATTTTCAGGGGATTTTCTTTACCGTTTCAAGAGAAATTGGCATTAGACCGGACTTGGAACACAACAAAAGTATAACGAACTTGAACATGAAAATCAACCGCTATTATTCTTTAAATACAGGCACAGACGCAAAGAAAATTTACACACAGATTAGGAACCTATATGAGAAAAGCCTCACGCGGGTTACCTGGACAGAAAAAGTCAGGAAAAGACGGAAGGTGTGGAATAATTTGTCCGGTGCCGATATGGATGGCTGAAAGCGAGGGAGTGCATGAAAACAAAACGGGTTGTGGTGGTTGCATATGATCCCCGTTGGAAGACGGAATTTGAAAAAATTAAATCGCCGGTTGCAGAGGTATTGGGTAATCTGGCAATTGCGATTGAGCATGTGGGAAGTACTTCCGTTCCGGGATTATGGGCAAAGCCAATTATTGACCTTGATGTTGTAATTCCGAATCGTGATTGCTTGGAGCAAGTCATTTCAAAGCTAAAATCAATTGGGTACCGGCACGAAGGGAATCTTGGAATCCCCGGAAGAGAAGCTTTTTGCTATGATAATAAACCGGAATATATGCAGCACCATTTATATGTTTGTCGTCAGGATTCGGAAGAGCTTCACCGGCACTTAGCATTTCGGAATTATCTGCGAAGTCATCCCGATGCTGCCGAAGAATACGAAAAGGTAAAGCGGGAGGCTGCACAAAAGTTTCCGGAGGATATTGATTCTTATATTGATTTTAAAAGTAATGCAATCCAAAAAATTTATCAAATTTGTAATGTGTAATCATAGATTACATGTTAGGGCGTGGCTGCAGATACGGTACGGAGTGTCTGCAGCTATTTTTGTTTTTAGAATGCGATATGATGCAAATTTTGTCTATTCGGCAAACAAGCAAAATCAAAATAAAAAAGAAATTTTTTTTATTTTATAATAATTATTTTATTTTGTGACCAACTCGTTACCTACAAGGAATATAATACAGACATCAAATCACACAAACGTCTGTTGATGCAGATAATTCGATAAAGGGGTTACAGAAAATGAAAACAATGATGAAAAGAAATTTACTGGTTGCAATCATGGTTGCATTATTTATTGGAGTTTCCTCTGTTCCGGTATTCGGCGGGCAGACCGCAGCAGTTCCAACAATGCCGTCATTTTCTAAAGCAGATCCTCAATTTCAACCAGTCGGGACGGAAGAGATTCTAAATGATCGCATCCCGTTTTCGTCGCCAATTTCTACCGATACGGTAAGTGACACGGTAAGCGATACCGTAAGCGATACCGTAAGTGATACCGTAAATACCGTAAGCGATACCGTAAGCGATACCGTAAGTGATACCGTAAGCGATACCGTAAGTGATACCGCAAGTGATACGGTAAGCGATACCGCAAGTGATACGGTAAGCGACACGGTAAGTGATACCGTAAGTGATACCGTAAGTGATACCGTAAGTGATACCGTAAGCGACACGGCAAGCGACACCGTAAGTGATACGGTAAGTGATACCCCAAGCGATACCGTAAGCGATACCGCAAGCGACACGGTAAGTGATACCGCAAGCGACACCGTAAGTGACACGGTAGGTGATACGGTAAGCGATACCGCAAGCGACACGGTAAGTGATACCCCAAGCGATACCGTAAGCGACACGGTAAGCGATACCGCAAGCGACACGGCAAGCGATACCGTAAGCGATACGGTAAGCGATGCATCAAAGCCGGTGATTGTAAGCAGCAGCAAAATTATCGAGTGGTTAGAAAATCAACTGCAAATGAAGGATTCCGTTGTGTATCAATATTTCAATACCCGTGCAAAAGGTACATCGCTGGATTCTACCGGATTTAATTTTGCTCCGGCCGTGAATGATGCCATGGTGGCAGATCAGATTGTGAATCATTCGTCGGAATACAGCTGGCGTATTTACAAATGCGGCAATAAATCAGGAAGCACAGAAACAGGATACAATATTTTTGTTACACTTGATTCTGTTAGCACGATGAATGTTTCAGACCATATTTCTACGGTGGTCAAATACAATACGGATACTAAAATAAGCATTACAGGATCTTCCAAGGTGGCTGCAAAGGTGGTGGAGGGAACTACCATTCATTACATCAGCGGCGGCGATTTTAAGCAGTAAAAATAAATGCAAAGCCCTTCCGGTTCAGATCCGTTGAACCGGAAGGGCTTTTTTTGTGAAGTTATCAGGACGGTTGAACCGTCATCGTTTTGGCAGAAACAAGCTTTGCACCCGTCCCTGCAATGTTTTCAATGATGACATCCCCCACCGCAACGGGAGCCTCCAGCCGAACAAGAGAAACCTCTGCCATCGCTTCAAAGAGCTTTCCTTTGGCAATAGCCCGGTCGGTTTTAACGGGGCAGCGGCTGTGCAGTGCGCCTGCAATTTGCACGGTGCTGGTTAAAACGCGGGTGGGGTTGCGAAGTTCATTTTTCCCGTATTCCGCACCGCGCGGGCAGCTGTTGCCCGTCACAGAAAAATCGTTTTCATCATCCACATGCAGTCGGCAGCCTTTTGGGCAGACGATGCAAACCAGTTCTTTCATTGCAAAATTCCTCCTTATCATAAATTTCGAATTAGAAACGGTATCAGAACCAATGGAAATTTGAATTTATGCAGTTTTCCAAACACTTTTGTCTGTCGTTTCAATAGAAATTAGTATTACGCCTGTTTTTCCCGAATTGAAATGGTTAGCTGAGCGGGAGGAGTATTTCCGAGCAGCTTGCGGGGCAACAAAATATGTTCCATTTCGCCGGGAGCAAGATGATCGCGCGGAAAAGCGCAAATCTCTCGTTCGCCGTCACTTACCGTAATTTCGCTCTTGCCGCAAATACGGTTAACCCGGAAAAAAACATCAGCAGCCTTTGCAATTCGTTGCGCACGAATGTGCTGCGGAACGGTGTAGGTAACACCATTGCCGTTTTTGAGTGCAGTGATCGCCGCATTTTCAACCGGTGTGCCCAAGGCAAATTCTGCGGCAGCTTTTCCGGCACGTGTGCTTTCTGCCGTTACAAAGTCCACCAGATCGTGTACATGTGCCACATTGCCGCAGGCAAAAACGCCGGGCAGAGAGGTTTCCATATTTTCGAATACTACTGCGCCGTTTGTGCGCGGGTCAATTTCAATTCCGGCAGCGCGTGTCAGTTCGTTTTCAGGAATCAGACCAACTGAAAGAAGAATGGTGTCGCAGTCGAAATACATTTCCGTTCCGGGAATCGGGCAGCGTTTTTCATCCACCTTGGCGACCGTCACATGCTGCACACGTCCCTGTCCTTCCACGTTTGTGATCGTATGAGAAAGATAGAGCGGAATATCATAATCCTGCAAGCATTGCACAATGTTGCGCATCAGGCCGCCGGAATAAGGCATCACCTCCACACATGCAAGCACTTTTGCGCCTTCGAGTGTCATGCGGCGCGCCATAATCAGTCCGATATCACCGCTGCCCAGAATCAGCACCCGTTTCCCCACCATGTACCCTTCCATGTTCAGGTAGCGCTGTGCAGTGCCGGCGGTAAAAACACCGGCGGGGCGATCACCCGGAATTGCAATTGCGCCGCGGGTTCGTTCCCGGCAGCCCATTGCCAGTACAACAGATTTTGCGCTGAAAACCTGATATCCTTCCGCAGCGTTGACCGCATGAACTTCCCGGTCGTTTGTAACGGTGAGGACCATCGTATCAAGCTTGACCTCCGTAGTTGTTTTTTTAAGCAGTTCCACAAAGCGTCCGGCATATTCCGGCCCGGTGAGCTCCTCTTTAAAGTAATGCAAACCAAATCCGTTGTGAATGCACTGATTCAAAATTCCGCCCAGTTCACGGTCGCGTTCCAAAATCAGAATAGTGCGCGCGCCGTTCTCATATGCCGCGCAGGCAGCTGCCAAGCCTGCAGGGCCGCCTCCCACCACAATTAAATCATATATCATGGAAAATCCCTCCTCAAAGATTCTTGTTTTCACCGATCAGGATTTCACTGCCGCTAAGATCCTTGAGCACGGATTCCGGCTTGAGGTTCAATTCGCGGGACAGAATTTCAAGTACGCGCGGCCCGCAAAATCCTCCCTGACACCGTCCCATGCCGGCGTTGCACCGCCGTTTTACACCATCCACGGAACAAGGCGGGACCGGAGAATGAATTGCATCCAGGATCTCGCCTTCCGTCACCGTTTCACAACGACAGATTACGCGGCCGTAAAGAGGATTTTCAGCAATCATGGCACGTTTTCCGGCTTCATCCTGCAGGTTAAAATGGCGCTTTTGGCGAGTGGTAACAGCAGAATGCTTTGCGACAGAAAAAAGACCGTTCTTTTGCGCCAGCGTAAGAGCCTCTTCGGCAATGGCGGGTGCAGAGGAAAGCCCCGGAGATTTGATGCCGGCAAGGTCAATAAATCCGTCTTGCTCCTGAATAATAAAGTCATTCTGATCAGAATTGGCGCGCATTCCGGCAAAATTGCGAATAGAACTGCGGAAATTGAGAGCGGGGACGCTTTTAACAGCCGTCTCACGCACAAAGTTCAACCCTGCACCGGTGGTGTTAACACGCGATTTATCTTCTGCGGCAACCGCATTGGGCCCAACAATCAGATTGCCATGCACCGTCGGCGAAACGAGGACGCCTTTTCCAACGGCGGAGGGACACTGAAACAGCACATGCGAAACTTGTTTTCCCTCGGATTTATCCATTAAGTAATATTCGCCCCGGTTTGGCTTAATTGTAAACGTATGCGGGAGCGCCATGTCATGGATTTCTTCGCTTTCCACGCCCGCTGCATTGATGACCGTGCGTGCTTCGAACGTTCCTTGGGGGGTGGAAACTGCCCAACCGTCTGCAGTTTTCTCAATGGAGGTAACCGGACAGGAACGGCGCAGTTCGGTGCCGTTTGTTACGGCGGTTTCAATAAACGCCAGTGCGTATTCCCATGGATTTACGATTCCGGCAGAGGGAGCAAAGAGTGCGCCGCAAACCTCTCCGGAAACATTGGGCTCCATTTCCAGAACCTCGGCAGGGGAAAGCACCCGAAGTCCAGGAACGCCGTTTTGAATTCCGCGCTGATAAAGCACCTCCACCGTGTGCATTTGTTCCGGCGAAAATGCAAGAACCAATGAGCCGATTCGTGCATAGGGAACCGAAAGTGAGCGGCAAAGCTCTTTTGCCAGAGCGGCACCGCGAACATTCAGCCGCGCCATTTTTGTGCCCGGTTCCGGGTCATATCCTGCGTGAATAATTGCCGAATTTGCACGGGTCGCTCCGGTGGCAACATCGTTTTCTTTTTCCAGCACCAGCACGCTGCCTTCCCGGCAAGAGAGTGTGAATGCGGCTGCAGCACCCACAATTCCGCAGCCGATGATAATGGTATCATACATCAACAAACAAACCTCCTTTTTTGCAACAAAAAAAGAGCAAGCCAAACACAATCAACAGATTGTGTCCGTCTTACTCTCATTTCTCCGTAAACGGGTTAATCTTTTTTTAGTATATCACAGTTTTTTTTAAACTGCAAGAAGAGATTCCTCTGATCGGCAAAGTGAAAATTTTATCAGATTTCTTAAAAGTCCTCTTTGCTGATGAGAGAGATCAAGCAAAAATTCAGATATGGTTGACGGCGCAGGAAAATCAGCGTAACCTTAATAATAAAAATTATTATTTTTTGCAATAAAACATTCCCCTTCTGCATTATTCAAATGAAAGGACGACGCGAGAGGATGATTCACATTTTGACTGCATGGAAAACCTTGCCGGACGCTCAGTCGACGGCGACCGATCAAGATCTTCTCAATGTGGCGAGCGGGGATCCTGACGCATTACAGGCGCTGTATCACAAAATTGCACACAGTGTCTACGGATTCGCCCTTTCGGTTACGCGAAATACGTATGATGCAGAGGACATTTTGCAGGAGACCATATTGACAGTTTATCGCAAAGCAGGAGATTACAAAGCGCAGGGCAAGCCGATGGCGTGGATTTTTACAATTGCACGCAATCTGGCATTGATGAAATTGCGGGAATCGGCAAAAACCGTTGCACTCGATTGGGAGCAGGCAGATTGTCGGGACACATTTGACCGCATCGGCGCAGCAGAAGATCGGATGATTCTCTGTGCTGCGCTGCGCACGCTGAATGGTGCGGAACGACAGATTGTAACGATGCATGCTGCCGGAATGAAAAATCGCGAAATTGCACAGGTGATGGAGATGCCTGTCAACACGGTGCTGTCAAAATATCATCGGTCGATTCGTAAGATGAAAGAGTATTGTAAGGAGGCAACACATGAAAAATAAAATTGACCGGTCGCTTTCTTCCTCATTTTTTCAAATGCTGCCGGATGATATGTATGATCGGATTGCGAAAAATCTTGTCCCTGCCGGAGAAAGGACAACGGTAATAAACATGAAAAACGCAAAATTAAGAAGCATGAAGTGGATTCGTGCAGCGGTTGCTGCTTGTCTGTTGTTGGCGGTGGGAGTTTTTTCGGGAATCTATTATGTCAATCATATCGCAGTAGATTCTATTGTGAATTTGGATGTGAATCCAAGCGTTGAGATTTCAACAAACAAGCAAGACCGCGTTATTCAGGTAACTGCCGTGAATGAAGATGCCGAAAAAATTTTGAGCGGTATGAACCTGAAGAATGCGGAACTGAAGGTTGCGGTGAACGCAATTATCGGGTCAATGGTGCAAAACGGATATCTCGCTGCAGATGGGGGCGGAATTCTGGTTTCGGTCCACAGCAACGACGAATCCCGTGCACAGCAGGTTCGCAATATGGTGTTGGAGGATCTTGACGATTCCTTTAAGAACAATCAGATCACGCCGTCTGTTTTGAATCAAACCGTAGCGGATGACGAGAAGGCAGCCCGATTTGCACAGGAAAATAAAATTTCACTTGGAAAAGCGACGTTTATTTTAAACCTGGCTGCGAAGGATGCATCGTTGCAGGCGGGGGATTTGGCGCAGATGAGCCTGAAAGAAATTGCTGCAGTCATCGCGGAAAAAAAGATCAACATTCGCGATATTGTGGATTATGACGCCGACGATAGTATTTTTGAAATGATTTCCGATCACATTGAGGATACCGACGAGGAGCATCCTGCCAGTAGTGCAGACGCACCGCAGGCAACCGTCATTTCTGCCGCAAAAGCAAAAGAAATTGCACTCAGGCACGCCGGAGTGGATGCATCAAATGCAGTTTTTGTCAAGGTTGAACGGGAGGATGACGAAGACGTCCCCAGCTATGAGGTGAATTTCTGCGTTGGAAAAACGGAATATGATTATGAAATTGATGCGCAGTCCGGAGCAGTAAAATCCGTGGAGAAGGAAACAGAAGAGGAAGAGATTCCGCACCCATCCAGCTCGGTGCCGCATTCCGCCGCCGGCGCGGCAGATGTTTCCGAAGAACGTGCCAAGCAGATTGCTTTGCAGCATGCGGGGGTTTCGGCAGCAGATGTTGTTTTTGAAAAGACGGAAATGGAGCAGGAGAACGGCAACACCATATATGATATTGAGTTCGTGAAGGAAAAAACTCAATATGAGTATGAGATAGATGTAGCCACAGGAGAGATTCTGCACCAGACACAGGAAACCGAAGATTGATTTTAAAAACGCAAAATGCCCGCCGTGCGAAGTCAGGAATTATCCCGATTTTGCGCGGTAGGCATTTTATTTTGCTTATTCCACCGTTACGGACTTTGCAAGGTTTCGCGGACGGTCAACATCACAGCCGCGCAGGACAGCAGTATAATAGGCAAATAATTGCAGAAGAACTGCAGACGCAAGCGGTGCAAGCAGCGGTTCACAGGGGGGAAGCATCAGGGTGTGCGCGGCAAGCCCTTCCGGAACCGGAACGTTTGCTCCGCAGATAAGCAATGCCTCTGCGCCGCGGGTTGTCACCTCGCGAATATTACTCACCATTTTTTCAGCGAGTTTTGGCTGTGTCATCAGTGCAATAACGGGGGTACCGGTTGTCACCAGTGAAATGGTGCCGTGTTTGAGTTCTCCTGCCGCATAGGCTTCGCTGTGAATATACGAAATTTCCTTGAGCTTGAGCGAGCCTTCCAACGAAAGCGCGTAGTCAAGTGCACGACCGATGAAAAACAGATCGTGCGCATTCTGAAATTGTGCTGCGAGTTTTTTTACCTCCTCCGCATTCTGCAGAGTTTCCTCAATCAATGCGGGGGATTCGAGCAGAGCCGCAGTCAGCGAACGTGCGCGGCATTCTTCCAGATGACCGCTTGCAAGCCCCAGCCTTACGGCAAAAAGCAACAGTAACGCAACCTGAACGGTGTAGGCCTTGGTGCTGGCAACGGCAATTTCGGGGCCAGCGTGTGTATAAAGTACATAATCGGCTTCCCGCGCAATAGAGGAGCCAAGCACATTCACAATGGCAAGTGTGGGCACATGGCGCGACTTCGCGAGCCGCAGTGCTGCAAGCGTATCGGCGGTTTCACCCGATTGCGTGATAAAGACAGCCAGATCGCCGGGGGCAAAGATGGGGTCGCAATACCGAAACTCCGAAGCAACCGAAACTTCGGCGGGAATCCGTGCCAGTGCTTCGATTGCTGTTTTGCCCACCATGCCGGCATGCATTGCCGTTCCGCAGGCAACAATGTGCAGTCGTTTCACCAGCGAAAGCACCGAATCGTCGATGGATTCCAGCTGCGGCAAGCCATCTGTTACGCGCGGCTGAATGGTGTCGCGGAGGGCTTGCGGCTCCTCGTGGATTTCTTTGAGCATAAAGTGCGGAAATCCGCCCTTTTCTGCATCCTCCATGCTCCATTCTGCATGCAGAACCGGTTTTTCAACCGGATCACCCACCCAGTTGGTCACCGTCACGTTTTGGGCGGTCACAACGCAAAGCTCATTTTCCTCCGGCAGCAGGTAGTCTGCCGTGTGCTTAAGGATGGCGGGAATATCGGACGCAACGAAGTTTTCGTTCTTGCCCAGACCGATAATCAGCGGACTGTCCTTGCGGATGGCAAAAATGCGGTCAGGAAAATCCCGGAACACCATTGCCAGCGCATAAGAACCGCGCAGTTGGGAAACCGTTTGCCGGATTGCAGCCTCCGGATCGCCGTGGTAGCAGTAATCCAGCAGCTTCACATTGCTTTCGGTGTCCGTCTGCGATTCAAACACATAGCCCCTTTTCGTCAAAAACGTGCGCAGCTCCTGATAATTTTCAATAATCCCGTTGTGCACAATTGCAATGTGTTCGTTGCCGTGTGGGTGCGAGTTTACATCCGAGGGTTCGCCGTGTGTTGCCCAGCGAGTGTGGCCGATGCCGCAGCTACCCAAAGGAGATCCCTCGGCAGCAAGCTTTTCTTCCAGCTGAGAAAGGCGTCCTTTTGCTTTGACGATTCGTATTTTTCCGTTTTGCAGCACAGCAATGCCAGCCGAATCGTACCCGCGATATTCCAGCTTATGCAAGCCGGAAAGCAGAACCTCGGTCGTGTTTTTGCTGCCCGTGTATCCAACAATTCCGCACATATATAAAAACTCCAATCAAAATTTAAAATAATGATGGTTCCGTTCGCAAACGTTCTGTTCCCCGGTTGCCCGGGATTTTGTCGCCTGCGTCACGACCGCGAAACCGCAGCCGGAGAAGTACCCGCCGAAATAGTCCGATCACTTCTCACCTCGTTAGCCCAATGGGCCCTGGCGCTTGGCGCGGAAAGTTTTACAGGGGCAGCACCCCCTTATTCAATTTTTCGATTCTCAATACCGATCAGTCCCCCAGTATGATACAAATTTTCAATTGCAGCCGGCATAAAAATTAAGGAACGCTTGCATTTGTGCGGTTTTCCAAAGATTTTTATTTGCAGGTTCAAGAGAAATTAGTATTTTATTTCCGCTTGATGAAACCGCATTTCAAAATCGTGTTTCGTCAAAACGGATTTTTCCATTATACGCCGCATTCTGAAAAAGAGCAATTAGTTTTCCAAATACAGGGCAATAAAATCATCAAAAAAAGATGCAGGTGTACTTTTCTTGTGAGAGAAACCGTTCTGCAATACGCGGTCAGAGAAAGACCCAATATTCTTCCCTGAAAATACCGCTTACATTTTAATTCTTTTTCTGCTACAATAAAACACAAACAACGCGTAGTGGCGATCACGTAAATCCAGTTGATCGCTGTGATGCGTTGTTTTTTTGCGCAAAAATAGCGGAGAAGCTGAGAATGCGGTCTGTCGGTACGCTTTTGAAAGGATGGACGAATACAATGAATTCACAAACAAAAACATTGCCGCAAAATAAAATGGCAACAACACCGGTTGGAAGGCTGTTAATGACGATGTCGCTGCCGCTGATGCTTTCCATGATTATGGAAGCGCTTTATAATGTGGTGGACAGTCTTTTTATATCGCATGTAAGCGAGAATGCGCTGACGGCACTTTCACTTGCATTCCCGATTCAGCTGTTGGTGGTAGCGGCATCGGTAGGAACAGGCGTGGGAATCAACGCGGCACTTTCCCGGTTGCTGGGTGAAAAAAACCAACGAGGCGTTGACCGTGTGGCATCCAACGGAATTTTTCTGGCGATTTTTACCTATATGGTGTTTTTAATTTTCGGGCTCTTTTTTACACGCACCTATTTTTCCTCGCAGACTGCGGATCCGGATATCTGTGCGCAGGGAACGGCATATCTTTCTGTCTGCATGGTTTTTTCATTTGGTTCTGTGGGGCAAATTACGTTTCAGAGGCTGCTGCAATCCACAGGAAGAACCACGCTTTCCATGGTGTCGCAGTTGGTTGGGGCAGCAATTAATATCGTGCTGGATCCGATTCTGATTTTCGGCCTGTGTGGCTTTCGGGCAATGGGAACAACCGGTGCAGCAGCGGCAACGGTAATCGGCCAGATCGTGGCGATGGTGATTGCAATTGCATTTAACGTTACGCGCAACAAGGAAATTCGTTTTTCTTTCCGCGGATTTCGTCCGCACGGGAAAACGATTGCGGAAATTTACCGCGTGGGTGCTCCGGCAATTGTGATGCAGGCGCTCAATTCGCTGATGGCGTTTGGGGTTAATCTGATTTTAATCAGTCTTTCTTCCACAGCGGTTGCCGCATTTGGTGTTTATATCAAGGTGCAGAATTTTGTTTTTATGCCGGCATTCGGGGTAAACAACGGTGTCATTGCGATTGCAGCGTTTAATTACGGGCGCAGGGACAAGGCGCGGATTGACCGTACCATCCGCTTTGGAATGCTTTATGCTGCCATCATCATGCTGATTGGAACGGTGCTGTTTCAATTCCTTGCAGCGCCGATTCTGACATTGTTTGATGCTTCTGCAGATTTGATGGGTTTCGGGGTTCAGGCAATGAGAATCATCAGCCTGAGCTATCTGTTTGTTGCGTTTACATTGATTGCGCAGGGAGTGTATCAGGCACTTGGAAACGGCAGTTACAGTCTGATTATTACATTGATGCGTGTGGTGGTTCTCTTGTTGCCGGTGCTTTGGATTTTTGCGCGGGTATCGGGTTTGCAGCACATCTGGTGGGCGTTTCTGATTGCAGAGGCGGGGTCAGCAGTAGTAGGGGCATTTTTGCTGGCGCATATTTATCGTCAGCGCGTTTTGCCGCTTGCTTGTAATGAAAATTCTGCTGAAACAAAAGAAACTGCAACGCGACCGTGACAAATGCAGGGTAAGTTTATTGAGAGGCAAAACCGAGGCAACCTTATTTTTCTGAAAAACGCGGATGGAAATCAGACAGCGCGATGCATCAATTTTGCGGCATAGCGTTGTCTTTTTTTTCGTTTTTGTGATACAATAGAAAACAGTAAAGCGCAATGGAAACAGTCCATATCGTGCAGGAAAAACAAGGTTAACTGTTTTTGCAGGAATTTGGCAGTTGCTGAAATTGTCTTATTTTGTGGGAGGAATTCCGATGAAGGATTTTGCGGCAGGCACAGGTCATGAGCGGAATGCACAGCCGGTGGTTTCCGTGCAGCGAACAGAAAACTACGAGGAACAACCGGTTCAGCGCGCCATCGATGCGCATTTTGCTGCACTGGAGCTTTCCACAAAGCTTGCACCGGGAACAAAGGTGCTGATTAAGCCAAATCTGCTTTCGGCAAAGAAACCGCAGCAGGCGGCAACGACACACCCCATGGTGGTTCATTGTATTATCCGTGCGCTGCATGCAATTGGCATTACAGACATCACGGTGGCGGACAGTTGCGGCGGCCCGTATGTTGCAGCAAATCTGAAAAATGTTTATTCCGCCTGCGGATACCGTGCATTGGAGGAAGAGGCGGTGCTGAATCTGAACACAGAATGGCGTGAAGTGGAAACACCGCCGGGCTTTATTACCCGTCGTTTTAACTTGATTGAACCGGTCTGTGAAGCGGATTATATTATTAATGTGGCAAAGCTCAAGACACATTCGCTCACGGGACTTTCCGGTGGAATCAAGAATTTATTCGGATGTATTCCCGGTTTACAGAAACCGGAATTTCATTATCGTTTCCCGGAGATTGAAGGTTTTTCCGGCATGTTGCTGGAGCTTGCCCAAACGGTCAAACCTACCGTGACGTTTATTGACGCGGTCAGCGCGATGGAGGGAAACGGACCCAACATGGGAACTCCGCGTGATTTTGGCTATATCTTTGCGTCCTGTGATGTATTTGCACAGGATTTTGTTCTGGCAGAGGCGATTGGTCTGCCGCCGGAGCAGGTTGTGATGCTGCGGCTTGCCAGAAACCAGGGACTTTGCAGCCCGGAACAAACCAAATTGGTGGGAGATCCACTCATTCCGGTACAGTTTCAGTTGCCGGACAGCATCACCAATGATTATCTTTCCGGAATTCCGCGTTTCATGCGCGGGCCGGTAGGGATTGCTGCTAAGGCACTGCTCAAGCCGGTACCACACATTTTGCGGGAACGATGTGTTGGCTGCGGAAAATGTGCAGAGAGCTGTCCCCAGCATATTATTCAGGTAAAAGAAAAAAAAGCCGAGATTGAAGAACGCGGCCGGTGCATTTCCTGTTTTTGCTGTCAGGAGATGTGTCCTGCACATGCAATTGTGGTGCGCAGAAGATTAAAGGGAGGAAAATCGCGGAATGAAGCAGGATGATAAAATCTGTGCGTGTGATGTGGTTCATGAGGAAGCAGTGAATTATGCCAAAGAAGCACTTCCCACCATATCGTTGGTGGAAGGGCTTTCCGGGTTTTTTAAGATTCTCGGAGATCCCACGCGAATCCGCATCATGTGTGCGCTGGATCGTTCAGAGCTTTGTGTTTGCGATCTGTGCGCAGTTTTGGGGATGACCAAATCGGCAGTGTCTCATCAGCTCAATACTCTGCGTGCGGCACAGCTGGTCAAGTACCGACGCGACGGAAAAAATGTTTATTACAGTCTGGACGATCAGCACGTCACCGATATTGTTGAACGCGCGATGGAGCATCTGAGACACAGCGCGGCAGAACGTTCGGAATAATGAAAAAGCACCCGCAACCGCATCTGAAAATGCGATTACGGGTGTTTTTCATTGATAAGCTGAAATTAATAGTTTTCAGCCTTGACTTCAAAATATGCCTGCGGATGAGAGCAGACCGGGCAAACCTGCGGAGCGCTCTTGCCAACGACGATGTGACCGCAGTTGGAGCACTTCCAAATGGTGTCGCCGTCTTTGGAGAATACAATGCCCTGCTCAATGTTGCCGAGCAGTTTGCGGTAGCGTTCTTCGTGTTCTTTTTCAATTTTGCCAACCTGCTCAAACAGGAATGCAATGTGATCAAAACCTTCCTCGCGGGCGGTTTTTGCAAAACCGGCATACATGTCGGTCCATTCGTAGTTTTCGCCGGCAGCGGCATCCTTCAGGTTTACTTCGGTGCCGGGCACTTCGCCGTTGTGCAGAAGCTTAAACCAAATTTTAGCGTGTTCTTTTTCGTTGTTTGAGGTCTCTTCAAACAGATCACCAATCTGGACGTAGCCGTCCTTTTTGGCTTTGCTGGCATAGTACTGATATTTGGTGTGCGCCTGGGATTCACCTGCAAACGCAGCGGCAAGGTTTGCTTGGGTCTTACTTCCTTCGAGATTCATCATAAACACTCCTTTGTTTTGTTTCAGTTATGGGAACCGGGTTTTGGATTACCCGGAAAACCGATAGGTTAAAGTTTTTCAAAGTCTGCTGCACCGTGTTTGCAGACGGGGCAGACAAAGTCGGCGGGCAGCGGGTCACCCTCGTAAATATAGCCGCAGATCCGGCAGCGCCAGCCTTTTTTGGCGGAAGACTGCGGTGCAGGTTTGATGTGCTTTTGATAATAGCTGTAGGTCACGGGCTCTTCGGCGCTGAGCACCTCGCCGTCGGTAACATCTGCAATAAAAAGCGTGTGGGTGCCCAGGTCGACCGTGGAAACGACCGAACCGCTCAAAAATGCAACGGAGTGCTCCGTCAGTCTTGCAATGCCGTTCTGACTCCGGACAAACGGCACGGAAGAAAATTTTTGGGAGGAAAGCCCGCTTTGATACCCAAAGGTTTCAAACAAAGAGAATGGTGCCGATTGAGCAAGCATGGAAACATTAAATTTTCGGGAACGAAGAATCATGCTATGAGTGTAATTTTGTTTGTTAACCGCTACGCTGATCCGGTTTGGGGAGGAGGTGACTTGCTGCACGGTATTTACCACACAGCCGTTGTCTCGATCTCCCTCACAAGCGGAAAGAATGTATAGCCCATAGGTAATTTGATACATTGCTTTGGAATCCACAAAAAAACCTCCTTATTTGCGTATGTCAGTTTGACTATCCTCGTTTTTAGCACAGGATTGGCAGAGCCCGTAAAGCGTCAGTTCGTAGGACAACAATTCAAGTCCGGTTTTTTGCTGCAAAAATTCCTGAAGCCCATCCACACAGCAGTCACTTACACAACCGCATCTGGAACAGAGGAGATGGGAATGGGGTGAGACACAGCGGTCAAAACGATCGGCGGCACCGGGCATGGTTATTTTTTTCAGTGTTTTTTCTTCCAACATCTGGTTTAGGTTACGGTAAACCGTCCCCATTGCAAGAGAGGGAAGTTCCTGGCGGGCTAAAAAATAGATCTGCTCAGCGGTCAAATGCTCACAAGAGGCAGTGATTACCCGTTCAATTGCTTGTCGTTGTTTTGTCATTGAATCACTCCAAAATAGGAATTATTCTTAATCTTATTATAAAGCAAATTTTTCCAATGTCAATAGTTTCCGAGTAAAAATGTGAAGAAATCCAATTTATATTAATTATGAACTCCGAGGAGAGGAAACAATTGAGAAAAGGTTAGTTGCTGTTTATTTAATCAAACAATATTATTACAGCATCTGCAAAATAGATAAAAAAATTCTAAAATCCAATAAAATCATTATTTTTCTTTGCATTAGTCGCACGATGTGCTATAATTTTATCAAGGATATTTTCTGACCGGCGTGGGTCAGTGAGGATAATATGAAAAGGAAGGTTATTTCTATGAAAGTGTGTCCAAAATGCGGTGTAACTGAAAGCGATGAAACAAAATTTTGCCCCATTTGCGGTGCTCCGATGCCCGAAGCTGCGGCACAGAACACGGCTCCGGCAGCTCCAGGGATGCCAACCCCGCCGCCGATGGCCTCTTCGCAGGCAGGGCAAGGCAGCGAGCAGCCAAAAAGCAGCGTTACGGATGTAATTAACGGGCTGAATAATACGGAAGATTCCACTGCCGAGTTTGATCCAAATGATATTAAAAACAACACCGTGATGGGCGTGCTTTCTTATCTGGGATTTTTGGTTCTGATTCCAATGCTTGCGGCAAAGGAATCCAAATTTGCGCGTTTCCATGCCAATCAGGGTCTGGTGCTCTTGATTGTAGAGATTGCCTACGGTGTTTTGCGTTCGATTGTGAACGGCTTACTTAAATTGATTTTTGGTGCATGGGCAGGTTGGATTTGCAGCCTGGTCGCATTTGTGCTCTCGGTAATTGGCGTTGTATTTTTGGTGCTTGCCCTCGTTGGAATTATCAATGTTGCCAATGGTAAGGCAAAGGAGCTTCCGGTTATCGGAAAATTCCGCATTCTCAAGTAAAAACGGTTTGAGTCAAAAATGCTGCTTGCATACCGAGTACGAACCCGGTTTGCGAGCAGCATTTTTATTTTTAGTATTTTATTTTTGAGCACTGGATTCTCCGGCTTTGCGGGCTGCCGAACGGTATTGGGACGGAGAAAGCCCCACGGAAGCTTTAAAGATGCGGTCAAAGTGATTAATGCTGTTAAAGCCGGAAAGAAAACAAATATCCGCAATTTTATTCTGACTGTGCGCAAGAAGATCCATCGCTTTTTTGATGCGCAGCTCATGAACGTATTCCAGATAGGTTTTTCCGGTGAGCGTTTTGAACATGTAGCTGAAATAGGACTGAGAAAGAAGCGCATAGCGCGAAACCTCTTCCAGAGTAATCGGCTGATCGTAATTTTCGTCAATATAGCGGATGGCATGTGTAATGGCATCGCAATGGCGGTTGAACAGCTGCATTTCGGGAGAATCCTTGATTTCAGCATGAAATGCACGACCCACGATGACAAGAAGCTTGAGCAAATCCGCCTTCATGGCAAGGAGCCAGCTTTCCTCCCGTGCATGGAATTCATCATAAATTTCATCGAGCAAGTCTTCCACGCGAATCTGTGTGGTGCCGGAAAGATTCATCCGCGGACGCACATTGCACTCGGTTACAAGGAAAGGCTCAATATAGGAAAAATCAAAAATGGAACGGTCGTCACCTTCCGACGGGAAGTTTTCAATGCTCTTTCCCAACACGTATTCCGGCAAAAATTCCAGCTCGGTATACTCGTAATCCACCCCCGGAATGGAAATCATCTGGTGCGGAACGAACGGCGGAATTACAAAAATGTCGCCCCGAACCAGTTCATACCGGGCATTGTTTACCTGATGAATCAGTTTCCCGCGCGAGATGTAGTTAATTTGCATCACACGGTGGCGGTGCAGCGGAGAAAGCGAATCGGAAGAAGAATTATAACGATAAGTAAAAATCGGTGTCCGGCGATCCTGATCGTTTCCGATGGTGAATAGCGGAATATTTTTGTATTCCGGGCGGTCAAGCTCCGTTAAAATCGGGTTCATGAGCGGTCTCCTTTCCTTTGGAGGGGTATGTGTTTTGTTGATTTTTATGCATTATTGTCCATATCACCATCAGTATACACAGCGCTTGAACGTGTGTCAAGCAAGCAAATGGGCAAAGTTGACTGCAATCCCTGTGCAGAGTGGAATTTTTTTCGTCTTTTTGTTGGCAGGTGTCTTATAAAGTGTGTCAGGGTGCCTCGTTCTTCAAAGCAAAGTTCCGCGATTTTCCGCGTTGATTTGGCAATAACTGCTTTAGCATTGCCCAATTTGCAGTTCAATTTGGGCAAAAAGTTAAAAAACTAAGAAATTTGCATATGAAATATGCGATATTTTCATGTTCAAATTGTAACCAAACTGTTAATATAGCATCAACGGGAGATTAATGGACGGAGGGAACTTCCCGATACCCTTTGTTCCAATATTTTTAAGGGGGACTTTCGATGGAGAAAACCGCAAAACGGGCAAAGAAGGGAGAACAACGGATGGCCGGAACCCTGACCAGAGGTCAGAAGATCTGGCAGAATAAGTACTTGTACTTAATGTTCCTTCCGATGTTGATTCTGTTGTTGATTTTCAACTACTACCCGATGTACGGCGTTCAGTTGGCATTTAAGGATTTCAATTACGGTCTTGGAATTACAGGAAGCCCGTGGACAAAGAATTATGGCTTCTATCATTTTATCCGTATCTTCAAAAACCCGCTTTTCACCAGAGCTTTGAAGAATACAATTGAAATCAGCGTCAGCCGCTTGATTTTTGAATTCCCGGTTCCGATTATTCTTGCACTGCTGATTAACGAAATTCGTTCCACAAAGTTTAAGCGCGTGGTTCAGACGGTTTACACATTCCCGCACTTTATTTCGTGGATTATTGTTTACGGCTTGTTCTTCAACCTGTTCTCCAGCACCGGCATTGTCAATCAGCTTCTTGGTCTTATGGGCTTGCCGGGTCAGTCAATTTTAAGCGATCCAAATGCATTCCGTCCGCTGCTTTACATCAGTGACAACTGGAAAGAGATGGGCTGGAGCGCAATTATTTATCTGGCTTCCATCACCGGTATCAGCCCAGAACTTTACGAGGCTGCTAAAATTGACGGCGCAAGCAGACGCCAGCTCGTAACAAAGATTACACTTCCCTGCATCCTCGGAACCATTGCAATTATGTTCGTTATGCAGGTTTCCGCACTGCTGAGTGCAGGCTTCGACCAAATCTTCAATATGTATAACCCCGGTGTCTATGAGGTTGCCGATATTTTAGATACCTTAATCTACCGGCTCTCCTTTGCACAGAATACCAACTTTGGTTACACGACGGCTATGGGTCTTTTCTGCTCGGTAATCGGTTTTTCACTGCTGATGGTTGCCAATGGTGTTGTGAAAAAGATGACCGGTCACGGAATTTATTAAGGAGGCGGAAAGACAATGGCAAAAATAAAACACAGCAGATTCAATCGTGCCACAGGATTCGATGTCTTTCTGTACATCTTCATGGGTTTCCTCGCACTGATTACATTTTTCCCGTTCTATTACATGATCATTATTTCTTTTGCAGATTACGCTTCTCTGCATGCACAGTCGGTTTATATTCTGCCGACAGCGTTTGACACCACGTCGTACGATATGATGTTCAGCAACAAAGCGTTTGGAAGCAGTTTTCTGGTGACGATCTTTGTCACGATTGTAGATACCATTCTCGGTGTTATTATCGGCGTGGCAGCAGCCTATCCGCTTTCCAAAAAAGATCTTCCCGGCAGCAGACTGATGTTTAACATCATGCTGTTTACCATGTTCTTCAGCGGCGGTATGATTCCGGGTTATTTGATTGTTGAAGAGCTTGGCATGCACGACAGCATCTGGTGCATGGTATGGCCCTGCCTGGTTTCTCAGTTCAATGTTATTCTGATCAAAAACTACTTCGAGGATTTGCCGTCCAGCATTGAAGAATCTGCCAAGATTGACGGTGCAAACGACCTTACAATCCTTTTCCGCATCATTCTGCCGATGTCTACTCCAATTATTGCGACGATTGCACTGTTTATCGCCGTTGGCACATGGAACAGCTACTGGCAGGCAATGCTCCACATTATGGATAGTTACAAGCTGCCGTTGCAGATGACTTTGCGTAACATGCTAAACAGCAGTGTCAATGCACTGCCGGGTGCGGCGCAGCAGTTTGCAAGCCAGAATAAGCAGATTTATTCCTTGTCATTCCAGATGGCATCTGTTACAATTGCAACGATCCCGATTTTGTTGGTTTATCCTTTTGTACAAAAATATTTCACCAAGGGCATCATGCTGGGCGGCGTCAAAGGTTGATTCTGCCGGCATAGATCAATATTTTTCACGGTATATCAGTGCCTCTCGCACGCCTCTCCACACAAGGCGTGCGAGAGTGCACCGTATATAAACATTAAGGGAGGAAAACACAAATGAAAAAGGCATTGGCTATTTTGCTTGCCGCGATGTTCTGCATGTCCGCTGTTGCTTGCAGCAACACAGGAAGCACCTCATCTGCAGCAAATACTTCTTCCGCAGCTGATACCACAAGCACTTCAGCAGATTCTTTTGCTGAAAAACAGGAAATCAGCATCGCAATGTGGGGCATCGGCGATATTATCTCGTCTGAAGAAGATGCACTTCGCGATTACGTCTTTGACAAATTTAACGTTACCCTCACTGCGCAACCGGTCACCTGGACGGATGCGGATGAAAAAATCAAATTGTGGGCAACTGCAAAGAACCTGCCGGATTTGACTGCTTATGCAGCGGCCTTCTCCGAGACGTTCCAGCAGTGGACTCAGCAGGGCGTTGTGCGTGCTCTGCCGGCCAGCGCAAATGATGAAAGCAAATATCCGGATCTTGCAAAGCTGATGAACTCCGACTGGACCAAAACAGCAAACGAGATCACCGATACAAACACTACATTTTATGGCATTCCGCGCCCGAACTTCAACGAGGATCTGCAGTCCGCTACCGATAACGGCTTGCTCCTCCGCAAAGACTGGCTTGATGAGCTGGGCCTTTCCGTTCCGACCACGATCGATGAACTGATTGATACCGTCAAGAAGATGATGGCTGCTCATCCGGGCACCGTCGGCATCACCGGCTACAACTTTGGCTGGATGACCTTCCTGATGGATGGCGCTTGCCCGGCAAGCATCAACGGATTCCAGTGGGTTAACGCTGATTCCGATGACGCTACCTACAACGGTAAAGTGGTTCCGGTTTGGATGACCAAGAGCTTCCTCAACGGCATCAAGCAGATGAGAGCTTGCTATGAGGCTGGCGTATTGGATAAAGACTACCTCCTCCTGAAAGACGAAGAAGGCCGTGACAAGTTCATCAACGACAGAGCTTGCGCTTATGCTCATTCCGGCACCTATCCGGGCGGTATCATTTCTCTGGAGCAGAAAATGAGCACTGATAAGGCTGCCAGCCACAAGGGCACTCCTCTGAGCTCCCTGATTATCGGCATGCCCCGCCTGAAGGACGCTGACGGCAATGCTCAGTATGTTCTTGGCGATCGCTGCTGGTCTGAAAGCTACCTCGGCATCAATGTCAGCGATGAAAAAGCAGAGCGCATTTGTGCTTTGATGAATTGGCTGCTTTCTGAAGACGGCTTTAAGACTGTTACCTATGGTATTCCGAACACTGACTGGACCGAAGACGCTGACGGTAAAGTTACCTTTACTCTTGGTAAGGATTCTGATGGCAACGAGTACACTGCTGCAGGTGCAAAATATCCCTTCGGTGGTATCTCCATGCTGTCCAACTGGTCCGGCTTCCGTTCTTACATGAACCAGACCTATTCCGATGACCTCATGAGCATCTGCAACACCTATGATGAAACCCTCAAAGCAGAGAATGTTAAAGTTATGGATATGCCCAACACCAAGGGCTTGGTTCTGACCGAGACCTCCATGTACAACGTTCTCGACTTTAACGAGACCATCAACAAGTTCATGACCTATGAAGGCGATGTCGATGCATACTGGGCAGAGTTCAAGGCTACACAGCTGAAGAATGGCTACGACCAGGTTATCGATGAAATGAACACCTTGTATGATGCAAGAAAGAGCGCTCAATAAGTAACGCTGCGTTACAGAATTAGTCTTCGTTGCAATGGCTGCGGCATGTGTGGTTTTCAAACCGCAGCCATTGTTTTGTTTCCCCTCGAATGGCGAACCGTCTTAACAGGCGGTTCGCTTTTTTTCTTGAAGAAAAGTAAAAAATCGTGTAGAATAAGAAAAATAGAGGAATATACAGAAAAAGAAGAAGATTCGGCGAGTGCCGCAAACAGAAAGGATGTCGCTTTTATGTCTCTTGACCGATTGATGATGCGTATTGTACAAAAACAAAACCCCACCGTGCTGGGGCTTGACCCAAAGCTGGATTCCATTCCGGAACCGCTGCTTCGCCGTGCATTCGGTGCATATGGCGAAACGATGGAAGGCGCTGCTGCAGCAATTCTGGAATTTAATAAAAGCTTGATTGATGCCCTGTGTGATATTGTGCCGGCAGTCAAGCCGCAATGTGCTTACTATGAAATGTATGGCTGGCAGGGGATGCAGGCGCTCAGCGAAACCATCCGATATGCGCAGAAAAAGGGTATGTTCGTCATTATTGACGGAAAGCGCAACGATATCGGCACAACGATGGGGGCCTATGCAGAGGCGCATCTGGGAAAAACGCGCGTTGGGGAAGCAGAAATTTCTGCATTTGGCGGTGATGCGCTGACCGTTAACGGATATCTGGGCAGCGATGGCATTACACCGCTGCTGAATGTTTGCAATCAAGAGGATAAAGGCATTTTTGTACTCGTGAAGACTTCCAATCCGTCTTCCGGCGAGCTGCAGGACAGAGAATTTGCAAACGGCTGCACCGTGATGCGTGAAATGGGAAGCTACTGCGAGGAATGGGGCAAGCAGGTGCCCGGCAAACATGGTTATTCGGGAGTTGGCGCAGTGGTTGGCGCAACGTATCCCGAGCAGCTTGCTGAATTAAGAAAAGAACTTCCGCATACCTTCTTCCTGGTGCCGGGTTATGGCGCACAGGGCGGCGGTGCAAAAGACGTTGCCGGCGGGTTTGATAAAAACGGTCTTGGTGCAGTGGTCAATTCCTCCCGCGCTATTTTGTATGCTTACAAAAAAGAAGGGTGCGATCCCAAAGATTTTGCAGCAGCAGCGCGCCGTGAAGCAGTTCGCATGCGTGACGCGATTATTGATGAAATTGGCGCAATTTTGCTCCCGCTTTAATTTAGAAAACGGATGCATCCGAGAAAATGATACAGGATAATAAGCCCGTTGAAAGGGGAATACGGATGAAGCAATATGATACTGCCGCGTGCCGCGTGCTTTCCGTGAAAGAAACGGCAACCGATACGTTTGATTTTACGCTTTCTGCCGGTGAGATGGCGGAAAAAGCACAGCCCGGTCAATTTGTGCATGTTTTGGTGCCGGGGAAGACCCTGCGCCGCCCGATTTCAATTTGTGACAGTAACGCAGAGGATAAAACGCTGCGGCTGGTGTTCCAGATTCGCGGAGAGGGAACCCGCTGGCTTGCCGGTGTGCGGGCGGGCGAATCGCTTGACCTGCTCGGGCCGCTCGGTCACGGATTTCAACTGGGAGAAACAAATCGCAAGGTGATTTTTGTCGGCGGCGGAATCGGAGTTCCTCCGTTGCTGTTTGCGGCGCGGCAGTTTGGCGCGAACGCAGAGGTGATTACCGGGTTCCGCAATGCGTCTGCCGCAATTTTGCAGCAGGATTTTGCGCAATCAGGCTGCAGAACCTCCCTTTTAACAGACGACGGCTCGCTGGGCGAAAAGGGCTTTGTGACCGCCCGGCTGAAAACCGCGCTGGAAGAGGGCGGCGTGCAGCAGGTTTTTGCCTGCGGGCCAACGGTCATGCTAAAAAATGTTGCTGCGCTTGCCAAGGAGAACGGCGTGCCGTGTCAGGTTTCACTGGAAGAACGGATGGGATGCGGTGTGGGTGCTTGCCTGGTCTGTGCCTGCAAAACCAATCGTGCCGACGCAATGGGCGGCTACTCGCATGTTTGTAAGGATGGACCGGTATTTCGCGCGGAGGAGGTGGAGTGGCAATGAGTCTGCTTACCGTCAATATAGCCGGAGTGGAGCTGAAAAATCCCGTCATTACTGCTTCGGGAACCTTCGGTTTCGGGAAGGAATACAGCGAATTTTATCCCCTTTCCAAGTTGGGTGGAATCTCCACCAAGGGGCTGACGCTGCATCCGCGTTCCGGGAATCCGCCTGCGCGCATTGCGGAAACACCCTCGGGGATTCTCAATTCCGTAGGACTGCAAAACCCGGGAGTACAGGAGTTTCTGCGGGAGGATCTGCCGTGGCTGCGGGAGCAGGGAACAGCGGTGATTGCCAATATTGCAGGCAGCTGTGCTGAGGATTATTGCGAGATGGCGCGGATCCTTTCCAATTCATCGGTGGATATGATTGAGCTGAACATCTCCTGCCCAAACGTGAAGGAGGGCGGCGTTGCGTTCGGCACTCGCTGCGAAAGTGTGGAAGCAATCACCGCGGCAGTGCGCAAGTGCTGCACAAAGCCGCTGATGGTCAAGCTTTCGCCGAATGTTGCCGATATCGGAGAAATTGCCGCCGCCGCAGAAGCCGCCGGAGCGGATGCCGTTTCGTTGATTAATACGCTGACCGGAATGCGCATCGACCTCAAAACGCGCCGACCGGTTTTGCACAATAATACGGGCGGACTTTCCGGTCCTGCCGTTTTTCCTGTTGCGGTGCGGATGGTCTGGCAGGCAGCTTCTCGGGTCAAGATTCCGGTGGTCGGTCTGGGCGGAATTTCCACCTGGCAGGATGCCGCAGAGATGATGCTCGCCGGTGCTTCTGCCATTCAGGTGGGCACTGCACTATTTGCCGACCCTTATGCTCCGGTTAAAATTACAGAGGGGCTCGAGGAGTTCTGTCGCAACGAGGGTGTGGGTTCCGTCAGCCAGATTGTCGGGCAGATGAAACCGTGGTAATTGAGAACAATCAGCTTGCGTGAGGGGTTGGAGAAGTTGATGGGAGAACAAAAAAATGCAGGAAAGCAGCACGAAACGCTTTTAAGGCGTTCCCAGGTTATTTTGTACGGTGGATTTTTTGCCGTTGTGCTCTTGCTGCATTTTAGTTTTACACTGCAGACAAATGACGACATCTGGTTTTTAAATGCGATTAATGAGACACCGATTTTTCCATTGCTGCAGCGAAGATATGAAACATGGACATCCAGAATTATTTTGGAGTTTTTCTCATTCAATCTGGTAAAGCATTTGACACTCTGGAGAATACTTGATTCCCTGATGATGTTGCTGACGGTGTGGTCACTTCATCAGCTTGTTTCGGACGATGCATCAGATTGCCGCATGATACTCTGCTGTTTTCTGGCATTTTTTTTGATTCCGTTTTCGTTATATAGCAGTGCGGGCTGGGTGGTAACATCCTTGGTTTACGTGTGGCCAACTGCCTGCCTGCTGTTTTCTCTTGTTCCTGTGAAAAAAATTTTGCAGGGGAAGCGCGTTTCGTGCGTTCAATATGTTACAGCCTTTGCGGCGCTTATTTTCGCACTGAACATGGAGCAATCCATGATCATTCTGTTTGGTCTTGATATTTTGATGTTGGGATATACATTCTGGTGGCTTCCTAGTCAAGAGAACAAAACGGTGCTTGAAGGACGTTGTTTTTTTATTTTGCGTGCGGTCATAGAAATAGTAAGTGTAATTTTTACCTTTACCTGTCCCGGAAATTTTGCTCGAAAGGCAAAAGAGGTCGTTTCTTGGTTTCCTGATTTTGATCAGCTTTCGTTGGTTCGAAAAATGGAGATGGGATTTTCCTCAACGTTGTTCTATTTTGTTTTTCAACCCAATGTATTGTTTTGCGTTTTTTGTATCTGCTTGTGTGCCTGTGTTTGGGTGCGATGTCAGAAAAGCTGGGTGCGTGTGATAGCGGTAATTCCATTGGCGACAACCGTTGTGTTTGGAATGATGGGGGACTATTTAAAAACGCTTTACCCGCAGGTATATGAGATTACGCAAGCAATGACAAGTTACGGAACCTTTCCGGTTGCAACCCGGATTAAGTTGGTCGATTTTATTCCGGATGCTATTTTGCTGGTGGTAGCGCTTTCAGTGCTGGTGGCATTGTGGTTTTCATTTGAAAATACGAAAACACGATTGATTTGCGGTGTTGTTCTATTGCTGGGATTTGCGTCGCGGATGGCAATGAGCTTTTCGCCAACCATATGGGCATCATACACTAGGACATACACGTATATGTGCTATACGGTTGTTTTTGTATTGCTGTTTTTGGTGCGGGAGCTTTGGAAAAATAGACACATTGCCATTCCTGCGTCAGCTCTGGGCATCTTTGGAACATTGGGACTGTTGAGAGAAATTATGCGGTAAAATTTTAGTTTTGAACTTATTGAAAACAAATGACAATCCCCTGCTGCTGCGTTTCAATTGCAGAAGCAGGGGATTTTGCTTGTAAATAGGGATTTATTACGCCATGGGTTTCAAATGCAGCGTAAAGGTAAATTCGGATGCATCCAGACGGTATTGCTTAATCAGTTCCGGACCGCAACTGTTGGAACCAACACCGCTCATCTTGTAATCGAGACAAAGCACATTGCTTTCGCAGGGAATCAGTTCGTAATTATGAGCCTTTTCCGTGAGCTCTTCCTGTGTATAGCGCGAGAAATTAAAACTGAATGGTTCCTCTGCCCAGGCCAGCAGACGATTCCCGGCCAGAACATATTCGCAGCCAAAGTGGCTGGAATTTTCCTGAGGACGAATGTAATCCTCGTGCATGGCAGAGCAGTCGGAAACGAATTTGCCAAGGAAAGAGGCACGATGCTTGTCGCAGTAGCTTTCGGTGGGGCCAAAGCCAAAGTATTCGCAGGCGGAGGCATCCTTCGGCAGGAAAATCCGCAGACCAAAGCGGGGAAGGAACGGCAGCCGTTCATCGCGTACACCATGAAGTACGGCGGTCACCATGCCGTCGGGAGCAATGTGCCATTCCGTCTGCAGGGTCAGGCTCCGGCAGCGGGCGACAGAGGCAAGAGAAACCTCTCCGCGGATGACAGCCTCGTTTCCCTCAATCGAGCAGGACGGCGCATAGGCACGGGAAACCATGCGCTGATAGCCAGCCGATTCCCACTGATGGCGAACGTTGCGGTCATTATCGGTCGGCGCACGCCAGATATTATATTCCATCGGGCGGGTGAGCACGGGACGATTGTGCGCCGTCATGGAAGAAAATACGCCCGTCAGACAATCAAATTCGTAGCGGAAGTCTGTGCCGGTGATGACAATGTGTTCCTCGTCCGAATCACAAACGGGCGGTTTTACAGCACGGGAAATGCCGCGCAGCTCCTTAAGACGCAAATTTTCCGCTTCAGCAGAGGAAACGTCAAAACAATCCATTCCCAGCAGATGACCGGCAGGAATCACACCGTTGGCACGGCTTTGCAGCGTTTCCACCCGAAGCACGCAGTGACCATTTTTTGTCATACGCAGCGGAAGTGCAAAGGCGGCAGCTTCGTGCGGCGCAATGGCAAGGCTGCGGGAAGAAATTTTGCCCTGCTGCACCGGCTCGCCGTCACGTTCAAGCATCCAGCGAACCTGCGCAAACTGCGAAGCGTCCGTAAAGTCGCGCAGATTGTGCAGCGTCAGGGTGCGGGTTTCACGGTCAAATGAGGCACGCAGAGGGCGCTGTACATTTTTATATTCGAGTAGTCCTGTGTGCGGCGTGCGGTCGGGATAAACCAAACCGTCCATGCAGAAGTTCCCATCGTGCGGAAATTCGCCGGAATCGCCGCCGTAACGGTAAATCGGCTTATTTTGGGTTGTGATGCCTGCGTAAACCGCATGGTCACACCATTCCCAAACAAACCCGCCGCAGGCAGTATCATATTTTTCAATTACCTGATAGTAATCCTCAATATCCCCGGGGCCGTTGCCCATTGCATGAATATACTCGCACTGAATAAACGGCTTGTCTGGATTGCTTTCACAATAATCGGTCATTTCCTCCACAGAAGCGTACATCCGGCTGTGCAGATCAAGCGCAGAGTAATCGGGCTGATAATTGTGTGCCGGGTAACGCGCACTCTCGTAGTGAGTCAGACGAGTAGGGTCTTTTTGCTTTGTCCAGCGCAGTGCAGCGGCAAAGTTTTCGCCGTAGCCCGATTCATTTCCCATGCTCCAGATTACAACGCAGGCATGGTTTTTGTCACGTTCCACCAGGCGCTGCACCCGGTCAAGCACCGTTGTGGCAAAACGAGGATCATTGGCGAGCAGTCCAAATACACCGTCACATTCATATCCGCCGCCCTGCGTGCAGACACCGTGGCACTCCTGATCTCCCTCGTCAATCACATAAAAGCCCATTTCATCGCAAAGAGAGTAAAATAGCGGCGCATTGGGGTAATGCGAGGTGCGGACTGCATTAATATTGTGCAGCTTCATCAAAGTAAGATCCTGCTGCATTTCCGCCAGGGTAACGGCGGAACCGTTCACTGCAGAACTATCGTGACGGTTGGTGCCGCGGAATTTAATTTTTTGTCCGTTAAGCAGTACAACGGAGTTTTGAATTTCAATTTTCCGTACCCCAACACGCACAGGAATGCTCTCTTCCGCACAGACAAGCAGCAGGGTATAAAGTGCCGGTTGTTCCGCGTTCCAAAACACCGGATGTGCTAACGAGAAAACAAGTTTTTCGCCGGAAGCAGACTGCCGGGCAATTTCTTTTCCGTTAGGTGCCAAAAGCACACCTTCCACCGCAATTGGTTCCGCGGAAAAGCTAAGTGAAACATCAATTTCAGCGCTGCCGTCTTTGGCAATGGGCGTTGTAACCGTAAAGTCTGAAATCGCATTTTGCGGGCGTTCCAGCAAATATACCTCGCGGAAGATGCCGCTCATACGCAATTTATCCTGATCCTCAAAATAGGAGCCGTCGCACCATTTCAGCACGAGCACTGCAATGCAGTTTTTGCCGTTTTGAAGCAGCGGGGTTACGTCAAATTCGCTTGTGGAATGCGGAACCTGGCTATACCCCACAAACTCGCCGTTCAGCCAAAGATAGAATGCGGAATCCACGCCTTCAAAGTTAAGCAGATAGCGGCGATTTTCCTGCAGATTCAGTGTAAAATCGCGCAGATAGGCACCGCAGGGATTTTGCGCCGGAACAAAAGGCGGATCATAGGGAAAAGGGTAATCTACATTGGTATACTGATGACGATCAACTCCGTAATTTTGCCATACGGCAGGAACCTGCACCGGCGCAAAACCGGTACGGGAAAATTCCGGAAGCCAAAACGAATCGCGGACCGTTCGAACATTCTCATAGTAGCGGAAACTCCATTCGCCGCAAAGATTGAAAAACCGCTCCGAACGGGAGCGTTCGGTTGGTTTGAATGCTTTTGCCGATTTTTCCGTAGAATACGGGATGTAATATGCGCGCGGTGCTTCTGTGCCAATGTGCAGAACATCCGGGTTTTCAAAATAATTTTTAACAAGCATTGTAATTCGTCCTTTCCGAATCAGATTATGTGACAAAAGTCCTGTGCCGGCTTATTTGCGTTTCGAATAAAACGGCGTTTGGGTCATAACAATATCTGCATTCATCATAGCACATTAAAATAAAAAAACATATGTATTTTTGGGCGGTTCACATGAAAAAATGATGCATACAGCAAAACATGGAATTTTGCATGCTTTCCATAAATTGTGAATTGTGATATTCTTTTTTGAGAATATTTTTAATTTTTGCCCGATGTTTCAATGCGTTTTAAGATAACGATTTTATGATTTATAATTTATCCGAAAACACGGTGAGGCTGTTTACTCTTCAGAATCGAAGAGTTGCTTCATATGAGTTTGCGAAGAAATTTTCTGACTATCATGCTTAGGTCAAGGATGGTTGCATGTACAATGTTGGTACGCACGGCTCTCACTTTGTAATTGATTTTTGTGAGCAATCGCCCCCTAATAAAATGCTGCCGGATTTATTGAAATGGTATTTAAACGGTATCTCAATTTTTTGCCAAAAGGCCATACAGTTGCGCGTAGGCTTTTGTTAGCGGTACCGGCAAGACGCTTGTAAAACCACCGGATTACGGATATAATGATACCAAGGAAAAGGCGGTGAATTCGGTGTTGGATTTTTTTGCGGATACTCTGTTGCAGTGGCTGCCGGATGTTTTGACAGAAAAGCTTGCCGCACCGTGCTTTTGCTTTTTGAGCAAACACATCCGACCTAAATGGCTTTGCTGGACGGTGGAGGTTTTTTGCATCGGGCTGGTTGTTCTTTTGGGAATATCCGTTGCATTGGGGCTTCTTCTCCTTTTGGTTTGGATTGGTGTTCGCTGTTTCAAAATGTAATGGGATTATTGATTGTGTATGACGAAAGGATTGATTTTGATGGATCAAGCGATGCATTGGGATTTGCGCAGAATGTTTCCGACGGATGAAGATTGGCAAAGCAAAATGAAAACAATGCTTGCGCTCGCCGAAGAATTGGAAGCGCAAAAGGGTCATGCGGCTGCTTCAGCGGCAGAGCTTTGCAAAACGGCTGCACTTTATGAGCAGATGGAAGAGGGATTTGACGATCTTGGAGTATTCTCCAATTCCAATTTCGATCAGGATATGTCCAATGCGGTTGCAAAGGAATTAAACGAATCATTTCGCAATGCGATGACAGGTGTTGGAGAAAAGCTCTCCTTTCTTGCACCGGAGCTGATGCAGTATTCGCAGGAGGATTATGATCGTTACTGTGCGGAAAAACCGGAGCTGAAAAAATATGAAGCCTTTGCAAGGGACTTTTTTGCGCAAAAGGCGCATATTCTGCCTAATGAGCAGGAAACACTGATGGTTCGGATGAACGATATCGGCAGTTCGTTTGTGCGGATTTTTGAAGATCTGATGGTGAATGATGCGGAATATCCTGTGGTAAAAGCACCGGATGGATCTGATTTTGAGGCAAATGAGGCCAATTACGGTGTTGCGCTCATCAATCCAGACCGAGATTTTCGTGCGGCGTATTTTAAGGCGCTGCTGGGAACGTATCAGAAGCATGGCAACACCCTTACCAGCTGCTATTACGGTTCGGTCAAGGACGATGTGTTCACGGCAAGAAGCAGGAATTACCCCAGTGCCCGCGCCATGTCACTTGCAAATAACCATATTCCTGAGGCGGTGTATGATAATTTGATTGCAACCGCCCGCGCCAATACAAAGCCGATGTGCGATTATGTTGCGCTGCGCAAGGATGTGCTCGGTTTGCCGGAGGTGCATTTTTACGACCTGTTTGTACCGATGGTCAAGGAGCTTGACCGTGAATACACCTATCAGGAAGCACAGCAGCTGGTGCTCAGTGCAACCGCAGTGCTCGGCGAGGATTACACCAAGCTGGTGCAGCGTGCATTCGACGAACGCTGGATTGACGTTTACCCCGCCAAAAACAAGCAGACCGGCGCTTATTCCACCGGTTCCTATACGTCCTCGCCGTATGTGCTGCTCAATTTTACCGGAACCCTGAATGATGTGTTCACCCTGGCACATGAGTTGGGCCATTCGATGCATACGTGGTTTTCCACGCATAATCAGCCGTATCTGTACGCAGGTTACAGCATTTTTTGTGCCGAAGTGGCTTCCACCCTTAATGAGCAGCTGCTCAGCGATTACTTGCTGAAAAATGCGCAGAGCGATGACGAACGTGCGCTGCTGCTTGATAAAAAACTGAATGATCTGCGCTCCACCTTTTACCGCCAGACCATGTTTGCTGATTTTGAGAATGAAACGCACCGCATGGTGGAGCAGGGCAAGCCGCTTGTGCCGTCCGCACTCAACGAGCTCCATGGAAAGCTCAACCAACTTTACTACGGTGACAATTTTGTGGTGGATGATGAGTTGACTGCCGAGTGGTCGCGCATTCCGCACTTTTACCGTGCGTTTTATGTGTATCAGTATGCAACCGGCATTGCGGCATCTACGGCAATTGCACACCGGATTCTGACGCTTGGCGCGCCTGCGGTGGCAGACTATCGCCGGTTCCTCTGCGGCGGATGCAGCCAGCACCCGATTGAACTGCTCAAGCTTGCCGGAGTGGATATGGCTTCTCCGCAGCCGATTTTGGATACAGTGGCAGAGTTTGAATCTACCCTTGCACAGCTGAAACCATTGCTCAAAAAATAAATCCGAGCAGCATCACAAAAAAGCTGCAGTTGTTTCATCTTAACCAAAAGCACGTTGTGGATTTCACGGCGTGCTTTTTCACGCTTGAAAAAAGTTGTTAAGCAATTAATTTATTGTAAAACGATAAATTAAACTTGACTTTCAATAATATCGGGGTATAATAGGGAACAGAGACAGCATGAAATGAATTTGCTTCCAACTGAATTTTTGCAGTCGGAAAGGATGGTTTTGATGAACGAAGATTATCACCCCGCAGACCAGACATCGCCGGTTCCGCAGACATCGCCGGTTCCGCAGACACCCCCAGTTCCGCAGACACCACCGATTTTGCCCAATGTAACCACCGCACCTCCGGTTCAGACAAATTACGCCTGGCAACCGTCCCCGCCGGTTCCAAAGCCTCCGTTTGAAGCCGACCGGCGCGAGTGCATGCTGGTGTTAATCGCCATTTTTCTGGGAGCATTATTGCGGGAATTTTTATTTTTGCCGTCGCAGGCGGGATTTTCAGTCGTGTTGTTGGTGACAGCAGTTTACGGTATCGTGTTCTGGTACGGAAAAGGAAATGAGCATTTTGTTCCGTTGACAGGGTGGCCTTGCGGTGTGGTGACATTGCTGCTGGTTTGCTGCATTGGATTATTTTCCAACCGAACACTTTGGGCGCTGAATTTGTTTGGCGTTTACTTTTTCCTGTCGCTTCATGTTGCGGCAATGTTCGGCCATGGAGGAAAAGGATTTTTTCGCGATTTATGGCGCAGCGCGTTTTGTGCGCCGTTTTCCAGTGCAGATGCGATTTTTCACACGATGGGAACTTCTAAAAAAATTGAAACTGGAACGGCATGGCGCAAAATTTTGCTCGGAATTGTGATTTCGGTTCCAATTGCAGCCATTGTGATGGTGCTGCTGGTTTCTGCAGATGAAGCGTTCGAAGTTGCGGTCAACGCCGTGCTCGGCAGCATTGGGCAAACAGTGTGGCGCGTGATTGGCGATATACTGGTGGGATTCTTGCTGGGAATTTTTATTTTTTCCGCGTTTTATACCGCTCGGCGCAAGCATTATCCCAAAGAGCAGAGATCCCAAGAAGACCGAAAGCTGCCGTTTGATTCCACGGTGACATCCACCGTGATTTTTGTCTGCAGTACAATTTATGTTTGTTTTCTGTTGATTCAGTTTAACTACCTGTTTTCGGCAGTGTGGGGCAGTATGCCAACGGATACGGTCTATTCGGCATATGCCCGCCGCGGATTTTTTGAGTTGACCGTGGTTGCTGCGATTAATTTAATTCTTCTGCTGTTCGCAATATGCTCTAAAAATAATCGGGGCGGAACCGTTAAGGCAAGTGTAACCGCGCTCAGTGTGCTTACGTTAGCGCTGATTGGTTCTGCTTTTTCCAAAATGGTTATGTATATTAATGCCTACGGATTGACACCCCTGCGTGTTTATACTTCGTGGTTTATGCTGTTGCTTGCGTGTGTGTTCCTGATTCTGCTGGCGGCGCGGTTTTGCAAAAAGCTGCACGCAGGCCGCGCACTGATAGCCGTTACGGTTGTGCTTTTTCTCGCGCTCAACTTTGCGGTGCCGGACGCCTTGATTGCCCGGGTTAATACGGAGAGGCATCAGAATAATCCTGCACAGCAGGCAGATATTGCGCTGTTCGAACAGCTTGGCGATGAGTCTGTGCCATCGTTGATTACGCTTGCCCAGAGCGGCGAAGTGAATACGGCACGCAGCGCACGGTATTTGCTGCATGTGCGGTATGAGGAAATTTGCAAGCTGGATTGGCGCAGCATGAATGTGTCCACCTTGCGGGCAAAGGCTCTGTTGGAAGCAAACAAAGATTTGTTCAGCAAAGTCAATTCTCCGGCATCCAGCTACACAGGAAGCCGTGGTTACTTTTCCTCCGACCGTTACGAATAATACAAAAACGCCCGCGGTATCTGCTTTTGCACGATACCGCGGGCAAATTTATTATGACTGCATTATTCGGGGAAAATTTCGTCATACATCAGCTTTCCCTCAAAAATCCGGCGAAGCACGACCACAGCGGCGCCGTAAACAGGTGCAAGCGAACCAAAAGTGCTGCGAAGAAACTTAACATTGGAACAATCCTTTGCCAGAACACGGCTGTTAACGCGTTCGGAAATGCGCAGAAAGTCACGGTCATTCAAAAAGGCACCGTCATGACCGATAATAATAGCTTCCGGATCCAGTGTGTTGCACAGGTTAACGAGAGCAACCGAAAGCTTGCTGCAAATTTCTTCCATCAGCGCGTCGGCTTCAGGCGTGATGCTGCAGAAATCACAAACCTCGGCAAAGGTTTTCATGTCGCGCCCAAATGCGTCGTTAAACTGACGGATAATTTTTGGCACACTTACAAAGGTTTCCAGACAGCCGCGGTTTCCGCACTGACAAAACGGACCGTTACAATCGATTGACATATGGCCGATTTCACCGGAAAATCCGTGTGTACCTTCAAATAAAGATTCGCGCACAACAATTCCGGTACCAATGCCATTAGTGAGACCAAGATAAACGAAGTCCTTCATTTCGCAGGCAGCACCGAAATATTTTTCCGCTAATGCACCGGCATTCATGTCGTTCTGCAAAAAAACCGGCAAATTCAGCCGCAGTCTTAATTCGTCCGCAATGGGATAGTTTTTAATATGGAAAAAATTCGGCGGATTCAAAATAACACCATGCTTAATATCCAGCGGACCAATCGAAGCGATGCCCACACCGGCAATTTTACGGCTGAGTCCGCGGGTCAATCCTTCCACCAGCTGCACAAGTTTGGTGGTAATTGACTGGGCGGTTTCATCTGCAGAAAAATCAATCTGCATTCTGCCCAGAACCTGCAGGTTCATTCCGGCTACGATTCCCATGCAAAAATCGCGGGAAAGCCAGATGCCAACCACTGCCGGAGAATCCGGCGAAAGGCTCAGGAGCATCTGTCTGCGTCCGGCTCCCTGCCGCTTGGGATCAATTGTTTCCTTTTCATAAATTAATCCGCTCGCAAGCAAGTCGGCGGTAATGTTGGTTACCGTCATTTTTGCAAGACCAATACGGTTGGTAATCTCCGTTCGGGTTGCAGTTTGCATCGTGCAAAGCAAATTTAAAACGAGCAGCCGATTAGATTTTTTGGTCTGTTCGCTGTTTAAACCCTGATGCTTCATCCGGAATCCACCTTTCACCCGTGCGGAAAACAGAATCATCGCCCGCATGGAATTTGTTATTTAATAGTATACCACAATTTGCTTTAATTTGTAAATGTGATGTGCTATTATAAAAAGAATTCTCTGGCAGCATTAGTGTACAACAGCGGAAAGCAGGGAGCAGGCGATCTGAAAGTAAATGACAAGGCTGACAGCATCCACAATGGTGGTGATTAACGGAGCCGCCATAATTGCCGGGTCCAGGTGCAGTTTTTGAGCGATTAACGGCAGCATACAGCCAATTACCTGCGCAAGCAAAACCGTTACATAAAGACTGAGCACAACGGTGAGACAAACAAGCGGCTGTGTGGGGTACATAATCATCAAACGAATGAAATTGACCAAGCCAAGCACCGCTCCGCAGAGAAGCGCAATGCGTGTTTCTTTCCAGACCACACGGGGAAGATCACGCAGCTCAATTTCGCCAAGTGTCATGCCGCGAATAATACTGGTACTGCTCTGGCTGCCGGCGTTTCCGCCGGTATCGGTCAGCATGGGAATAAAGGTGACGAGCAGCGGAAGTGCGGCAAACGCCGCTTCATAATGTGCCAGAATCCCTCCGGTAATCATGCTGCTGACCATCAGCACCAACAGCCAAACGATTCGGTTGCGTGCCAGAATCCACGTTTTTTGTTTTAAATAGGGCTGGTCGCTCGGGAGCATAGCCGCCATTTTTTCAATATCCTCGGTGGCTTCCTGCTCCATAACATCGACCGCGTCATCAACCGTAACAATGCCGACCAGACGGTTTTCATGGTCCACCACCGGCAGAGCAATCAAATCATATTTATTAAAGATGTCCGCAACGTCCTCACGGTCATCTGTTGTAACTGCCTGAATGACGTTATTGTCCATAATTGTCTCAATTACGGTTTCATAGGAATTCATCAAAAGATCGCGTACAGTCACAACGCCGTCAAGATGGCGCTGTGCGTCGGTAACGTAACAGATATAGATGGTTTCCTTGTCGATACCGTTTTTGCGAATATAATCGAACGCCTGTTCCACCGTCATGTCCTTTTTCAGCCCGATATATTCTGCAGTCATGATAGTTCCGGCGCTGTTTTCGGGGTAATTGAGGAATTGATTGATTAACTGCCGTGTTTCGGGTGCGGCGTTTTGCAGCACACGGCGTACGACGGTTGCGGGAAGCTCTTCCAACATATCAACTGCATCATCGACATAAAGATCCTCCACGATGTTTTTCAATTCCGTATCGGTAATCCCGTTAATGATCTGTCCCTGTACCTCGGAAGGTAAAAATGCGAACACCTCGGTGGCTTGTTCCTTGGGAAGCGTACGAAATACCACCACGCTTTTTTCCTGGGGCAGTTCCTCTAAAAATTCCGCGATATCCGCCTCGTTCAAATCCGTCAGACGTGCCTTCAGCTCGCGAAACTGACGGTTTTCGGCAAGCTCCAACAGCTCTTCAAAATTATATTGTTCTTCCTGCATTATTTCTGACCTGCCTTTCTGCACACGTGCAATTTCCCGTGATTCCGTAACCCGGAATTTTCACGGTTACTTGGTCATCATACGAATTTCGCATAAAATGTAAGGCAGCCCACACGAATGCAGTATTTTACTTGAAATTCATATCGAAAGGCAGACAGCAAAAGCCGGATACGGAAAAAACCGTATCCGGCTGTCATAGACGCAAAACAACAAAGCCCAGTGAAGAATCCTGCGCATTGAAATTTTATGGATGGCTGCAGCGGGTTTGTGCAAATGCGCAGCCCGGTGCAGCCCATCGTCTGTGACAGCTGCTGTCGGCGTTTCTACTTCGACCGGATGCGTCCACAAAACCCAACTCCTTTGTTAAAAGTCTGCAGGCTGAAAAGTTGTATCAGCCGCAGCAATTGGTTCCCAATAGCGGGAAATCTATTTTTATTTTAACCGTTGCGGTTTTAAAAGTCAATTAAAAATCATTTTCTGCAGTTTTATCCGTATTGACGGATCCTTCTGGAGGGACAGGCCAACCCGCGGGATAATCGCGCCGCCGGTATGCATCCAGCTCTTTTTGCAGCAATCGGAGCAGCTGCTCCGGGTCTGCATCGGCAGAGCGGGAGTCAAACGTAAATCCGCAAACTCCCCGGTTCTGTTCACGCTCCAGAAGCGAAATCACAAAGGGGGAATATCCTTTTGGAAATTCAGCCTGATCCTTGGGCATCAGCACCAACCGGTCGCCGCCGGCAGTGCGGTCAATGCGGAAAGATTCAATGCAGCTCCACGGGAACAAGCGGATGGTGACAGGCAAGCCGATTGCGCCAATGGAAAGCGGGTGGGAAATATTTTCCAATCCATCCGGGGTAATGGAAAAACATCCGGTATTGCGCACAAACCGGACAATAATGTTAATAAACATCCAAAGCGGAAAGAGAAAAAACAGCAAGGAAAGAGTTGCGCAGCCGGCTGCCGCGGGGTTTCCGGAACGAAACAGCACAATGATCATCAAGAGAAGAACCGTGGCAGAAATCCCATAGGCGATGCCTTGCCAAATGCGGCTGCTGCGATAAGGAATTTTAATTTTCATGGAACAGCGTACCGTACCTTTCCTGAAAACAACGTTCATGTTGAGGTTGCTGGATTTGATGGTGTGAGCAGTGCTTCTGCAAAAATTAAATCGCCGGGTGTGGTCAGTTTGATATTGTTGCGGCTTGCGGAGACCAGCCGCACGGCCAATCCGCGTGCAGCAAAAATTCCGCAGGCATCCGTCAATGCAGTGCGTTCTGAATCGGAAAGGAGGGCTGCGGTTTGGCGCAGAAGGGAAAGCCGGAACGTCTGCGGCGTTTGAATCTGCCAAAGGGTGGCGCGGTCGGGTGTGAAAGCGATGGTTTTTCCGTCGCCGGAAACCGCAATCGTATCCACCGCAGGGATTGCTGCCGTTGCCCCGCCGGACTCTGCCGCTGCTTGCACCGTCTGCAAAATCAGTTCCGCACTGATGAGCGGACGGGCAGCGTCATGCGTAACCAAAATTGCGTCATCAGAGGAATCCAGTCGGGCGGCTTCTTCTGCCGCACGCAACAGGGATTCGGTGCGGTCAGCTCCGCCGCGAATCACCGTAAACCGCGTGCAATCGGCAAAGTGCTTTTGCAGCATCGCACGTGTAAAGTCCATCCAGTCCTCCGGTACGGTGACAATTGTTTTTGCAATGTCCGGGCAGGAATAAAAGTGCTCCAGTGTATGCACCAAAACAGGCTTGTCGCATAGTGTCAAAAATTGCTTTGGCACTTCGCCGCCCATCCGTGTTCCGCAGCCGCCCGCCAAAACCGCCCCCAGAATCATTGCACTCTTCCTTTCTCAACAGACGTTCCTGTCATTTGTTACATACTATGATAAGGATATTTTACCACGCACACGCAGGTTATGCAAACCTTGTGAAAAAACGGTGCCAAATTTTTGTTGACAGGCAGAAGTGAATTGACAGAGTGCAGCGAAGGTGATACGCTTGAAGCAGAAAATGAAAGCTTTGCAGAAAAATGTTGATTGCATTGCATCGTTCGGGGCGGTGTGGTAAAATAATAAAATAATTGACCGTTTGCGGGAAAAGAGAATGACCCGGCGAGGGCAGAAAAATGATTTTGCCCTAATTTCGGCAACCGAAACCGATAAAATTTTTGCGGTTCGGCGGAAAGGAATGTTGATCATATGAAATTACTGACAGAGCAGCTCAGCGAGATCGTTTCGAACGCATTTGAACAGTGCGGCTATGACCGTGAGCTGGGAAACGTGACGGTTTCCGATCGGCAGGATCTGTGCCAGTTTCAGTGCAACGGCGCGTTTGGGGCGGCAAAACAGGCGCACAAGGCTCCGTTCATGGTTGCGGAGGAGGTTGCCGCAATCCTGCGCGAAAATAAAATTTTCAGTAAGGCGGAAATGGTGAAGCCCGGTTTTTTGAACCTTAATCTGAGTGATGAAGCCATTCTGGAACGAATCCGCGCCATTTCGTCCGACGAATTTCTGGGGATTGAGCAGGCAGAGAATCCCGAAACCATTCTGATTGATTACGGCGGACCGAATGTGGCAAAACCACTGCATATCGGTCATCTGCGCTCGGCAATCATCGGAGAATCGCTCAAGCGGCTTGCCAAGGCGACGGGCAACAAGGTGCTGGGCGATGTGCATCTGGGAGATTGGGGTCTTCAGATCGGCTTGGTCATTGCAGAGCTTTCGGTGCGCAATCCGGAATGGGAATGTTTTGCACCTGATTTTCCGGCGGATGGCAGCGTGCCGAAGCTGGATGCCGATACTCTTTGTGAAATTTATCCGTTTGCAAGCAAGAAGAGCAAAGAGGATGAAGAGTTTTCTGCATTTGCGCACCGTGTGACGGCAGAGCTGCAAAACGGACGCACCGGTTATCTTGCACTCTGGAAAGAAATTCTGCGCGTTTCGGTTTCTGATCTGAAGCAAAATTATGCCAAGCTGGGTGTGGATTTTGACCTTTGGTACGGCGAAAGCGATGCCGATAAATATCTTGACGAGCTGATGAAACGGCTGCAGGAAAGGAACCTGCTGCGGGAAAGCGACGGCGCACTTGTGGTAGATGTTGCCGAAGAAAGCGACAAGGCTCCCATGCCGCCGGTCATCGTGCGCAAATCGGATAATTCAAGCATCTATGCCACGACGGATCTTGCCACGATTATTCAGCGTGAAAAGGACTTTGCGCCCGATAAAATCTGGTATGTGGTAGACAAACGCCAGGGACTGCACTTTACGCAAATTTTCCGCTGTGCAAAAAAGGCGGAGCTTGTGCCGCAGAGCACCGAGCTTTATCATATCGGTTTTGGTACCATGAATGGTGCGGACGGCAAGCCTTATAAAACGCGCGATGGCGGTGTCATGCGCCTGAGCGATTTGATTGAAACCGCAACCAAGGCAGCGCATGAGAAGATGCAGAGCAGCGGCTTTGTCTCCGATGACGAGCGGCAGGGGTTGGCGCAGAAAATCGGCGTAGCGGCGGTCAAATTCGGCGATCTGATCAATAATCCGTCTAAGGATTATATTTTTGATCTGGATAAATTCCTTTCCTTTGAAGGCAAAACCGGAACGTATCTGTTGTACACCATTTCGCGTATTAATTCCATCTGCAAGCGGTTGGGCGAAGAGGAAGCCTGTGAGCAGTTTTCCGGTGTTTATACCGATGTGGAACGCGAGCTTGCGCTTGGCATTATTCTCACCGGCGAAACGTTCCGCCGTGCCATGCAGGAAAAGGCGCCGAACTATATCTGTGAAAACGCCTATCAGCTTGCAGCAGTATTCTCCCGTTTTTACCACGATAATCGCATCATTGACGAACCGGACGACGCGAAGAAGGCAACCTGGATTTCGCTGATCCGACTGACACGCCGTTTGCTGCTGAAGCATCTGGATGTTCTTTCGATTGAACCGGTAGATCAGATGTAATTTAAAAATTTACGATTGGATTCTGGCTCTGAAATGGTATCATACAAATATTGCATCAAGCTGCAATTAAAGATTTTTTTGCGTTATCGCAGCGGGTTCTTCTAAGTTTGTGTGAATGAATCAGGTTTACAACCGGAATTCTGCCATTTTCAAAAATAGAAATTCCATGGAAAGGGGTGGTCTTTGTGCAACCGGAACCGTGTCCTGAAAGTATTGTTCCTTTATGCAGCAGAATAAAATGCGCACCGGGCAGGCGGTTTTCGATTGCCTGTGCTTTTGTGCGCAAACGAAAGGAGACGCCCCATTATGACTCGTATTTTTACAACCAAAAACAGCCGTATTGAAGAGATTTCAGCGCCGGAGGAGGGCTGCTGGATCTCATTGGTAAAACCGGATGAAGGCGAAATTTCTGTTTTGGCGCAGCACTATGCAATTGACCCTGATTTGCTGCGTGCCGCATTGGATACGGATGAACGTTCGCGCATTGAGGTGGACGACAACTGTACGATGGTGCTCGTGAACATTCCAACGGTGAAGGAGCACGACGAAAAAGAACTTTACGATACAATTCCGCTTTCCATTCTTGTCACAAAAGAAGCGGTGATTACCGTATGTCTGGAAAACACACCGGTGCTGCAGCAGTTTGCCGAGGGAAAAGTGAAGAATTTCTTCACCAATATGAAAACACGCTTTATTTTTCAGGTGCTGTATCGCACGGCCTCTATTTATCTGCAGTATCTGCGGATTATTGATAAAAAGAGTGATATGGTAGAAAATCAACTGCACCGATCAACACAAAACCGCGAGCTGATTGAACTGCTTAAGCTGGAAAAAAGCCTGGTCTATTTTACAACTGCGCTGCGTTCCAACGAGGTGGTGCTCGAAAAGCTGCTCAAGACTGACAGCATCAAAAAATACCCCGAAGATGATGAACTGCTGGAGGATACCATCGTTGAGAACAAGCAGGCAATCGAGATGGCGAATATCTATAGCGGCATTCTCAGCGGGATGATGGATGCATTTGCGTCGGTTATTTCGAACAACCTCAATATCGTGATGAAGGTGCTTGCCGTGGTGACCATCGTGCTTTCCGTTCCGACGCTGATTTTCAGTGCCTACGGAATGAACGTTAATATGGACGGTATGCCGTTTGCCGAAAGCCCGTGGGGATTCCTGATTATTGTCGTATTTTCGCTGGTGCTCAGTGTTGGCGTAGCAATGATGTTTTCCAAAACGAAGCGATTTAAATAATTGTTATCATAAAAAGCTCAGCCGGACAAATCCATGCACAGTGCTGGTGGATTTGTCCGGCTGAGCTTTAATTTGTTAAAGGAAAAACAAGATTAGAATTTGTCTTAAATTTTGCGGCGTTTAATCCACCACAGCGCAGCCGCTCCTGACACACACAAGGTGCCTCCGCCAATTCCTGCCCACCCCAAAGGCGTAACAGCACGCGGCGGCAGTACTTCGTCTGACGAGGTACTGCCTGAAGGTGCGAGAGAGGAATCTGATGCGCTTTGCACAGTGGTATCTGATGAAAGAACAGAGGAGACTGTGTGACTCTCTGTTGCAGAATTGGATTGTGAGGAAGCATTTGGAGCGTTTTCGGAATTACCGGCGCTTGATGGAGACGCAGCGGAACCAGGCTTAGAACCCGAAGACGTGACAGAATTGCCAGCGGGGGACTTGCTCGATGAAGACACAGCAGAAGTTCCAAGCCGGGGCAAGACCTCCTCCGTCGTTTTGCCGCAGCTGCAAACACCTGTGCGCAGACCGGTTTGTGTTTTGGTTGCCGTTCTAACCGTTGTCCACTGATAGGTATGTGGATGAGAAACGGTGAGCATGATCATCGAGCTTGCATAACGCGCCATATTGCCGTCTATAATTACACACTGCACAACATAATAACGATTCTGGCAGCCCTGTGCATCCGCAGTAAACGTATAAGTATTCGTATTCAATGCAGGTCTGCTTGCACCATCAAACTCCCAGAGATACTTCAGGTTGCCGGTTTGCTTTTGAGTTGCAACGAACGTCACCGTATCTCCGTCCGTAACCTCTGCCGGTATTTCTCCGCCCTCGTTAGGCTCCGTTTCACCGCCCTGCATATAAATTTTATATGCAGGGTACGTTGGAGCATTTGCACCGGTCAGAATCCGATATGCTTTACTGCTGTAATGCCCACTGCTATTGCTCACAACGCAGGTGATGGAAGCCCCTTTTGAGTTAGAAACATCTGTTTCGATGGCTTTCCGATGAGATGAGAGCAGAACCCCATCCTGATACCAGTCATAAACCAAATCCTGCCCGTCTGTATCACACCAAAACATCATGTTAAGCATACCGGTACTTTTGTCCAGGTGGCGAGAGGTTTCCACTACCGTAACATAGGATGGGGCATAACCATTTGCACCGCTTTCCCATTTGGTGGTATATGTAAATTCCTGGCTGTATGCATCCACACGCTGAGCGTCAGAGCCAATCCATACATGGTACCGCAGCTTAATTGAACCCGGGTCTGTTGTGAGCTTTTGGGCGGGAATAACGTCCGCGAGCAGAACGTCGGATGTGCGGACGGCGCGCCCGTTCTTTAATTCACAGCTGAACTGGCTGTTTTGTTCCCAATTCGGAACGCCGATAAATGCCCATTTTCCGTCAATCCATCCCTCCAGAATCATCTGTGCGCGGCAAACATAATAATTCATGAGGTCTGAGCCGGCATCGGCACTTTTTTCGTTTCCCTGTGCGTCCGTTACCGCAATGGCTACGGTGCCAAATGACTGGGGTGGATCATAACAGATAAAAGTTTCATTGGTTGGCTGTCTTAAAAAAGTAACCTGAAGAGCCGTATTTTCTGCAAAGGCAAACGGAATAGAGGATTGAAAGGACATTACCACAGCTACGGCGATCAAAATTGAATAGAAACCCATCCATCGTTTTTTCAATGATTTCATCTCCTTGTTTTGTTAAGATTGATCGGGGTCTGCAAAATTTAGAAAATTACAGCAAAAAAGAAAAATGATACATATTTATTATATTTTTAGCAATTAAAAAATGCAATAGATATTGGTAATTTTTATAAACTTATTCCAAAAAGAGCAGCCGGACAAATCCACACATATGCGGTGGATTTGTCCGGCTGCTACGGTTTTAGAAGAATTTCTGTGATTAAATGGCTTCAAAGGCTTCGTTTAAATCTTCCAGAATGTCGTCAATGTGCTCAGTGCCGATGGAAAGACGGATGGTGTTTGGCTGAATGCCCGATTGTGCAAGCTCCTCTGCGTTCATCTGGGAATGCGTGGTGGATGCCGGGTGGATTACGAGAGACTTCACATCCGCAACGTTTGCCAGCAGAGAAAATACCTGTAAATGGTCAATCCATGCCTTGGCCTCTTTTTCGCCGCCCTTGATTTCAAAGGTGAAGATAGATCCTGCGCCGTTGGGAAAATATTTGTTATACAGGGCGTGATAGGGGCTATCCGGCAGCGACGGATGATTGACATGCGCCACCTTTGGGTGCCGACTCAGGTAATCAACAACCTTGAGGGCGTTTTCCACATGACGTTCCACGCGCAGAGAGAGCGTTTCCAGTCCCTGCAGCAGGAGGAACGAGTTGAACGGAGAGAGCGTTGCGCCGGTATCGCGTAGGAGGATGGCGCGGATTTTGGTGACAAATGCAGCCGGGCCGACCGCATCCACAAAGCTGATGCCGTGATAGCTGGGGTTTGGCTCGGTGAGTGACGGAAATTTGCCGGAGGCTTTCCAGTCAAATTTGCCGCTGTCCACAATGATGCCGCCAAGCGTTGTGCCATGCCCGCCGATGAATTTGGTGGCGGAATGTACCACGATGTCTGCACCGTGCTCAATCGGGCGGAGCAGATAGGGTGTGGCAAAGGTGCTGTCCACCACGAGCGGGATTTTGTGCGCATGGGCAATGGCGGCCAGAGCTTCAATGTCAATCAGATTGCAGTTCGGATTGCCGAGCGTTTCAATAAAGATTGCGCGGGTGTTTTCCTGAATTGCAGCTTCAAAAGCGCCGGCCTCGTCGGGATCCACAAAAGTGGCGGTGATGCCGTATTCGGGAAGCGTGTGTGCCAGCAGATTATAAGTTCCGCCGTAGATGGTTTTTGCGGCGACAATATGTTCTCCCGCGTGGGCAAGGTTGCGGAAGGTGTAGTCAATCGCAGCGGCACCCGAGGCGACCGCCAATGCAGCAACACCGCCTTCCAATGCGGCAATCCGCTGCTCCAGAACATCTTCGGTGGGGTTTGTGAGCCGACCGTAAATATTGCCCGCATCGGAAAGACCAAACCGCGCCGCGGCATGCTCGCTGTTGCGGAAAACATAGGAGGTAGTCTGGTAAATCGGAACGGCCCGTGCATCTGTGGCAGGGTCGGGCGATTCCTGGCCGACGTGCAGCTGCAGGGTTTCAAATTTATAATTACGTTTATTCTGTTCAGACATGATGTGAACTCCCTTTCTGATTATGAAAAAATTTGTGATGGTTATTTGTTATGCGGTGCAGTGCGAAGGGGTTTTCAGGCAGCGACACATTCGTTCCTTTTCGCGCGGTTTGTGCGGGGAAAATATTTTATTGCGGTTCCATCTCATGATGTCGAGCCTCCTTATTTAATCATATCTGTTTAATATGTTTTCGATGAATGAAGTATAGCACATGCTTTTTGCGTTGTCAAGCATTATTTTTAAAAATTCATATATGTTTGCTATGTATTTGACTTTTAAGTGATATTAGGATAAAATATAATCTTAAAGAAACCAGACAGACTCACCCGGAATTTTATGTTTACTCAGAAAATAAAATACAAAGGAGTTTGAACCATGAAGCTTTCCGAAATGGACCGGAAACGAAAAACCGTTTTTTCCTTTGAAGTTTTTCCTCCCAAAAAAACAAGCCCGCTGGAAACGGTAACGAATACTATCGGGGAGCTGAAACAATTCGAACCGGATTTTATCAGCGTAACCTTTGGCGCAGGGGGAAGCCTTGCCGATAACTCCACCTGCAAAATCGCCTCCATGCTGAAAAATCAGTATCAGATTGAGCCGCTGGCTCATTTGGCGTGTGTGAACCTCAGCCGCAGCGAGGTGCTGGAGGTGCTCGCCAGGCTGCAGAATGCCGGGGTTGAAAACGTGCTTGCCCTGCGGGGAGACCGTGACCCTGCCCGCACCCAAAAGGAGGATTTTCATTATGCGTGTGAGCTGATTGAGCTGATTCGTGAGAACAGCTCAATGGAGATTGCCGCCGCATGTTATCCGGAAACACACCCCGAGGCGCTTTCACCGGAGGAGGATATCCGCCATCTGAGGGAAAAGGTGAATGCCGGCGCAACACATCTGATTTCTCAGTTGTTTTTTGATAACCACGATTTCATTGATTTTCTATACCGCGTTCGTTCGGCTGGAATTGAAGTGCCGGTGGAAGCGGGCATCATGCCGGTCGTGAACAAAAAGCAGGTGGAGCGCATGGTTTCGCTCTGCGGTGCAAGCCTGCCGAAAAAGTTTGCAAAAATGATGAACCGCTATGGTGACGATCCCGAAGCAATGTACGATGCCGGCATTGCCTATGCCAGTGAGCAGATCATCGATTTGGTGTCGAGCGGGGTGCAGGGGATTCATCTTTATACGATGAATAATCCCGAGGTGGCGTCCCGCATCTGCTGCAATGTTCGTTCCATTATTCATTGTGTCAACCGTCAGCCGGGAGCAGCAGACTAAGCTGCGCAAAACCTTTGCGGATTGGCAGAAAGGAAGCTCATGAGCGATTATTATGAAATTGACCGTGCAGAGGTGCTGCGGTATCTCCATTGTGAGGAAGAGGATGAAAGCACCCACGCGCTGATTGACCGCTGCATGGCGGAGATTCAGCATGCCGCAAAGCCGCGCACCGTTTATCGCATATTTTCCGTTGCGCAGGTGCATCCGGACGCGGTTTCGTTTGCGGGAACAGGGCTGCAGATCCCCGGCAGCGATCTGTGTCGCCATCTCCGGGGCTGCCATGGTGCGGTGCTGTTTGCGGCAACTCTGGGCGAAGGAGTGGATCGTTGTATCCGCACCGCGCAGATTACCGATATGGCGCGGGCGGTGGTGCTGGATTGCTGTGCGAGTGCGATGGTGGAATCGGTGTGCAGCGCTGCCGAGGGGGAGCTGCGTGCAGAGGCCGTTTTACGCGGCGAATTTTTGACCGCACGGTTTTCACCCGGCTACGGCGATGTTCCCCTCATGGTGCAGCGGGATTTTCTTGCCGTGCTGGAAGCGGGGAAGCGAATCGGGCTTTCCGCTTCCGCAGAAAACCTGCTGATTCCGCGCAAATCGGTCACTGCGGTGATGGGCATTGCCAATCACCCGGTTTCGGGCGCATTGGCGGGCTGCAAAACGTGTGCGCTGCGCGGAAAATGTGAATTTCGCCGCAGAGGAACGACCTGTTTTGCAGAATCTGAGGAAGAATAACGGTTCGGTGTATGTTCTCCGGTGCGGGGCCGCATCGGAACCGTGTGACAATAATTTTCAGGACAAGGTTGTGATACCATGAAAAATATCAAAGAGCTGCTGCAAGGCGGCGTGGTGCTGCTCGACGGCGCGATGGGAACGATGCTGCAAAAAAGCGGGCTGCCTGCGGGAGAACGCCCCGAGCTTTTGAACCTTTCGCACCCGGCGCAGATTACGGCAATTCACCGGGCGTATGTGCAGCAGGGTGCGCAGATTGTTTATGCCAACACCTTTGGCGCGAATGACCGAAAGCTGCAGGGAACGGGCGCAACGGTGGAACAGGTCATCACGGCGGGAATCCATGCCGCCAAGGCTGCAACCGGCGAGGCTGTCCTCGTTGCGCTGGATGTGGGACCCTTGGGCGAGCTGCTGGAGCCGGCGGGCAGCCTGCGGTTTGAGGATGCCTATTCCCTGTTTGCGCAGGAGATGATTGCCGGGGAAAACGCCGGAGCAGATTTGATTGTGATTGAAACCATGACCGATCTTTACGAAGTGAAGGCGGCACTGCTTGCGGCAAAGGAAAACACAAAGCTGCCTGTTTTTGTTACCATGACGTTTGAAGAAAACCGGCGCACCTTTACCGGCTGCTCCGTTCCCGCAATGGCACTCGTCTGCGAGGGACTTGGCGCGGAGGCAATCGGCTTCAACTGTTCGCTCGGGCCGGACGAGCTTTTTCCGATGGCGGAGGAGCTTTCCCGCTGGACAAGCCTGCCGATGATCGTCAAGGCAAATGCCGGTCTGCCCGACCCGGTGACGAATGAATACGATATTGATGAAGCGCATTTTGCGGCTTCGATGGAAAAATTTTTGTCGCTCGGTGTTTCAGTGCTGGGTGGCTGCTGCGGGACAACGCCGGAGTACCTTTGTGCACTGCGCAATGCCGTGGCAGGCAAAAAACCGGCGCAGCGCAATTATACCCCATGCGCCGCACTTTGCACCCCGACGAAAACCGTAGTGATTGACGGTGTGCACATTATCGGCGAGCGCATCAATCCCACCGGCAAAAAGCGTTTCAAGCAGGCGTTGGTGGAGCAGGATATGGACTATATTCTTGCACAGGGAATTACACAGGCGGATGCAGGAGCAGAGATTCTGGATGTGAACGTCGGTCTGCCGGAAATCGATGAGCCGAAGATGATGCAGGAGACCGTGCGCAGGCTGCAGTCGGTGCTGGAGCTTCCGCTGCAGCTCGATTCCAGCGATGCAAATGCGTTGGAAGCCGGTCTGCGTGTCTATAACGGCAAGCCAATGGTCAATTCGGTCAACGGCGTGGAAAAATCGCTGCACACGGTTCTGCCGCTCGTCAAAAAATATGGTGCAGCCGTTGTGGGGCTGACGATTGATGAAAGCGGAATTCCCCTCAAAGCAGAGCAGCGGTTTGCCGTTGCAGAAAAGATCCTCAATGCTGCGCTTTCCTATGGAATCCGGCGGGAGGATGTCTATATTGACTGCCTGACGCTGACGGCTTCGGTGCAGCAGGCGGAGGTTTATGAAACGCTCCGGGCAGTTCGCATGGTGCGGGAAAAGCTCGGGCTGAAAACGGTGCTGGGTGTTTCCAATATTTCGTTCGGATTGCCCAACCGCGAGCTGATCAACCGCTCCTTTTTGCTGCTGGCAATGGATGCCGGGCTGAACCTGCCGATTATCAACCCCAATATTGCAGCAATGACCGATACGGTTGCGGCGTTCCATGTGCTGGCAAATTGCGATAAGGGTGCGGTGAAATATGTTGAGCAATATTCGCAGCCCGAGGGGGAAGCTGCCGCGCCAAAGCAGGTGCAGTCTGTTGCAGCAGACCCCGCTGTGGCACTGGGAAATGCCGTGCGCAAGGGAATCCGGCATGATGCGCGGGAGCTGACAAAGGAACTGCTCCGCACCAGAGAGCCGATGCAGATTGTGGACGGTATCCTGATTCCGGCACTTGATGATGTCGGCAAAAAATTTGAAATCGGCGCGCTGTTTCTTCCGCAGCTTTTGCAGGCGGCACAGGCATCGCAGGAGGCGTTCTCCTGCATTAAGGATGCGATTGCCGCGAGCGGAGCTGCCGGAGAGGATAAGGGCAAAATTATCGTCGCCACGGTTAAGGGCGACATTCACGATATCGGCAAAAATATAGTCAAAACCCTGCTCGAAAATTACGGCTTCCGCGTGATCGACCTTGGGCGCGATGTTCCACCGGAAACGGTGCTTACCACCGCAAAGGAACAAAACGTCCGCTTAATCGGTTTGAGCGCACTCATGACGACAACCCTCAAAAGCATGGAGGAAACCATTGCACTGCTCAAGCGCGAAATTCCGGATTGCTGTGTGATGGTGGGTGGTGCAGTGCTCACCGGGGATTACGCCGAAAAAATCGGTGCGGATTATTACGCGCAGGATGCCCGCTGTTCAGTGGCGATTGCGCAGGAATTTTTTGCAAGCCGTTCCTAATACTAATTTCTCTTGAAACGGTAGCTAAAAATCTTCGGAAAAACCGCATATACCCAAGCTTTTTCCTCAATTTTTATACCGTTTCTAATTCGGAATTAGTATAACGTGTTACCAGCGAGCTGCCTTTCGGGGCGAGAATTGCTCGCTGGTTTCGTTTTTTTATTCACAATTTGGCAATTGAAACAAAAGAAACGAATGTGTTACAATAACATGTAAAATTAATTTCAGCAGTGTTTGATACCATACTAATTTCTCTTCAAACGGCAGATAAAAATCTTTGGAAAAATCGGATATATCCAATCTTTTTTCCTTATTATCAATACCGTTTTTGATTCAAAAAATTAGTGGAATTCCAAATTAGTACGAAAATGAAAGGGACGGTCTTGAGAATGGCGGTCACTCTTGGAATAGATGTCGGTTCCACCACGGCGAAAATTGTTGTGGTGAAGAACGGAGAAGTCAAATATGAGCGATATGAGCGCCACTTTTCGCAGGTGCGCCAGAAAACGCTGGAATTGGTGCAGGATGCGGCGGAGTTTTTGCAGGGAGAAACGATTTTGCCGGCAATTTCCGGTTCGGCAGGGCTGGGAGAAGCCCGCGCTGCAGGAATTCCGTTTGTGCAGGAGGTGTTTGCCACCGGTGAAGCGGTTCGGCGTTTCGCGCCCGATACCGATGTGGTGGTGGAGCTGGGCGGAGAGGACGCAAAAATCATCTTTTTCCGCGGCGGCATGGACGAACGGATGAACGGCAGCTGTGCAGGCGGAACCGGTGCATTTATCGACCAGATGGCAACCCTTTTGAGCGTTACCCCCGGCGAGCTGGATGAACTGAGCCTGAACAGCGAGCGCATTTACCCGATTGCGTCGCGCTGCGGCGTGTTTGCCAAATCGGATTTGCAGCCGCTGCTCAACCAGGGCGCGCGCAAGGAGGATATTGCCGCGAGCATCTATCAAGCAGTGGTGAATCAAACGATTACAGGGCTTGCGCAGGGGCGCAGAATTGAAGGCAACGTGATGTTTCTGGGCGGACCGCTCTTTTATTGCAAGGGACTGCGCCGCCGTTTTGCTCAAACACTCGGGCTGGATGAGGAGCACGCGCGGTTCCCCGAATACGGGCGGTTTGCCGTTGCGCTGGGTGCGGCAATTTATGCAGAAAAAGCGCAGAAGAGCATGACGTATGAAGAGCTGCTTGCCGGGCTGCGCCGCGCTTTGAAGGAAAAACCTGCTTCGCGCACCGTTGCGCCGCTCTTTCGCAGTCCGGCAGAGTATGAGGAATTTTGTGCACGCCATGCCAAAGCCTCGGTACCCACTGCCGACCCAAATACTTATTGCGGCGCTGCCTACCTCGGCATCGACTGCGGCAGCACGACCACCAAGCTGTGCCTGATCAGCGCGGACGGAAAGTTGCTCGACAGCTTTTACAGCTCCAATCACGGCGAGCCGGTGGAGATTGTGCTTGAGCAGCTCATCCGCATTCGCAGGCTTTGCGGCAGCCGAATCTGTATCCGCTCCGCCGCTGTCACGGGCTATGGTGAAGAGCTGATCCGCGCCGCGTTTCATCTGGACGGCGGTCTGGTGGAAACCATGGCGCACTTTCGCGCTGCACGCCATTTCAATCCTGAAGTGGAATTTATTCTCGATATCGGCGGGCAGGATATTAAATGCTTCCGTGTGCGCAACGAATCGATTGACAGTATTATGCTCAACGAAGCGTGTTCCTCGGGTTGCGGCTCGTTTTTGGAAACCTTTGCAAAGGCATTGGGTTATACCGCGGAGGAATTTGCAAAGCTGGGGCTGTTCGCAAAGCGCCCGGTGGATCTTGGGTCACGCTGCACGGTGTTTATGAATTCCTCGGTAAAGCAGGCGCAAAAGGACGGCGCCGATGTCAGCGACATTTCGGCAGGGCTTTCCATGAGCGTGGTGCGCAATGCACTGTATAAGGTCATCCGGGCAACCTCGGCAGATGAGCTGGGCAAGCAGATTGTAGTGCAGGGCGGAACGTTCCTGAACGATGCCGTTTTGCGCAGCTTTGAGCGCGAAATCGGCAGGAACGTTGTCCGACCGACGATTGCCGGGCTGATGGGTGCATTCGGCGCAGCACTTTACGCCGCGACGATTCCGACGGAGCAATCTGCAATGCTTTCGCTCGGGGAACTGGAACAGTTTACCCACACGGCAAAGGCGGTCACCTGCAAGGGTTGTACCAACCACTGTCCGCTGACGGTCAATACATTCCGCGGCAATGAGCGGCTGATTTCCGGCAACAAGTGCGAAAAAGGCGCAGGGCAAGCCAAAGCAAGCACGCTGCCGAATCTTTACGAATTTAAGCAAAAGCGGCTCAATGCGCTCAAGCCTGTTCCCGGTTCGCGCGGAACAATCGGCTTGCCGCAGGCACTCGGCATGATTGAGATGGCACCGTTCTGGCATAAAATTTTTACGGAGCTTGGCTTTTCGGTTGTGCTTTCAGGCGATTCCTCGCGCAAGCTTTATACAAAGGGGCAGTACACCATCCCGTCCGATACGGTGTGTTACCCGGCAAAGCTGATGCACGGTCACATTCAAACGCTGCTCGAACAGCAGGTGGATGCAATTTTTTATCCGTGCCTGACGTATAACTTTGATGAAAAGGAAAGCGATAATCACTATAACTGCCCCGTTGTGGCATATTATTCCGAGCTGCTGCGCGCAAATGATGAGAACTTGCAGCAGGCACACTTTCTCTATCCCTATCTGAATATCAACAACGAAAGGCAGCTGACCAAAGAGCTGTTTTCGATGCTGCAAAACGAGTTCGGCGGTTTTACGCAAAAGCAGGTGCATGGGGCGGTGCGCGCAGGGTACGAAGCCTATCAGGAATGGCAGCAGGAGATTGTGCAGCGGGGCAGGGAAGCACTTGATTACGCCGCACGTAATCACAAGCGGGTGATTGTGCTGGCGGGCAGACCGTATCACATTGACCCGGAAATTAATCACGGCATTGATAAGCTGATTTCCTCCCTGGGGCTTGTTGTGGTCACCGAGGACAGCGTCAGCTCTCTGGCACACACGCCGAAGGTCGGCGTGCTCAATCAATGGACGTATCATTCGCGGCTGTATCGCGCGGCAGAGTTTGTTGCACAGCACGAAAACTGCGAGCTGGTGCAGCTGGTTTCGTTCGGCTGCGGCGTGGATGCGATTACAACCGATGAAGTGCGCTCCATTCTGGAAAAGCACAATCGGCTCTATACGCAGATTAAAATTGATGAAATCACGAATCTCGGCGCGGTAAAAATCCGTGTCCGCAGCCTGTTGGAAGCGCTCGAGGAACGGAGGAATCCCAATGAATGAAGAACCCCGCATCATTTTCACAGAGGAAATGAAAAAAGAATATACCGTTCTGGTGCCGACGATGCTGCCGACGCATTTTAAGATGCTGGTGGGAATTTTTCGTTCCTATGGGCTTCATGCCGTGTTGCTGGAAAACTCCGGTCAGCCGGTGATCGACTGCGGTTTGCGCTATGTACATAACGACACCTGCTATCCGGCACTGCTCGTAATCGGTCAGATGATTCATGCCATCGAGACAGGCGGCTACGACCCGCACAAGATTGCGCTGATGATTACGCAGACCGGCGGCGGATGCCGTGCCTCTAATTATATTTTTTTACTGAGAAAGGCGCTTCAAAAGGCGGGGTATGGCTATGTTCCCGTAGTTTCGCTCAATTTCAACAATCTGGAAAAGAACCCCGGCTTCAAAATATCCCTTTCCATGCTTGACCGGATGGTTTATGCGGTGCTTTACGGCGATTTGCTGATGATGCTGCAAAACCAGTGCCGTCCCTACGAGGTGCAGCCCGGTTCCACGCAGCAGCTTGCCGATGAGTGGACCGCTCGCCTGGTGGAGCAAATGAAGGGGAGAGGTATGATTTCCTACCGCAGGGTCAAGCAAAATTACCAAGCGATTTTGCGTGATTTTGCTCAGCTGCCGCGCCGCAGAGAGGAAAAACTGCGGGTTGGCATCGTCGGCGAAATCTTCGTCAAATTCTCGCCGCTCGGCAACAATAATCTGGAGCAGTTTTTGCTTTCCGAGGGCTGCGAACCGGTGGTGCCCGGCTTGCTCGATTTTTGCCTTTACTGTGTTTACAACGGCATTGCCGATCATCAGCTTTACGGCACAGGCGCGGTCAAAGCCAAGGTGGTTGCCGCTGCCTACCGCTTTTTGCTCAAAAAGCAGCAGGATATTATTGATTTGATTGAAGAGCAGGGTGAATTCCGTGCGATGACACCCTTTGAGATTACGCGCAATCTGACCCGCGGCTATGTGGGAATCGGCGCAAAAATGGGCGAGGGATGGCTGCTGACTGCCGAAATGCTGGAGCTTTCGCACGACGGCATCAAAAACATCGTCTGCACGCAGCCGTTTGGATGCCTGCCGAATCACATTGTGGGCAAGGGTATGATGAAGCAGATTAAAGAGAAAAACCCCGGCGTGAATATTGTTGCGGTTGATTACGATGCGGGAGCAACGCAGATTAATCAGGAGAACCGCATCAAGCTGATGCTTGCCAATGCGAGACAGAACGAGGAACAAAAAACATCGGAGCCTGCTGCGGTGTTAGAAACGGTCTGACAAAATTAACATGAATGGTGTATGAATAATGGTTTCACTTTTGCTTGCAATTATTTATCTTGCGTTTATCAGCCTTGGCTTGCCGGATTCTCTGCTGGGCTCTGCGTGGCCAGTAATGCAGACGGAACTGAGTGTGCCAGTATCTTATGTCGGGATAGTCACGATGATTATCTCGGTATTCACAATTATTTCAAGCCTGCTTTCCGACCGACTGACCCACAAGCTTGGTACAGGCGTGGTAACAGCCGGAAGCGTACTTCTCACAGCAGCCGCACTATTTGGATTTTCTGCCAGTCATTCGTTCTTTGCTCTTTGTTTGTGGGCCATTCCCTATGGATTTGGCGCAGGGGGAGTAGATGCAGCACTCAATAATTATGTGGCGCTGCATTATTCTTCCCGACATATGAGCTGGCTGCATTGCTTTTGGGGTGTCGGCACACTGATTAGTCCCTATATTATGAGCGGATGCTTAACGGGAGGATTGGGTTGGAATGCGGGTTACCGTGTGGTCTCCATTTTACAGATGGTGCTGACCGTGGTATTGGTTGTAAGTCTTCCGCTTTGGAAAAAACTGCAGTACTCGGAACACGGCAGTGAGGAAAAAACAAAGGCCGAGCGGGTGGGGCTGGTGCGCTGCTTCAAAATTCGCGGCGTGTTATTGCTGCTGATTGCGTTTTTTGGCTACTGTGCATTGGAATCCACAACGATGCTTTGGGCGAGTAGCTATTTGGTGCAGTGCCGCGGGGTTCCGCCAGAAACAGCAGCGGCATTTGCTTCCCTGTTTTTCATTGGAATAACGGCGGGGCGGTTTCTGAGCGGATTTATTGCCGATCGTGTTGGCGACCGAAGGCTGATTCGCTGCGGAGGTGCCATTATTCTGTTGGGGATTGGGATGGTTGCGCTGCCGCTGAAAAACACAATTCCTGCATTGGCCGGCTTTGTTGTAATCGGTCTTGGTTGTGCGCCGGTTTATCCTTCTATTGTTCATTCTACGCCTTACAATTTTGGTACGCAAAATTCACAGGCGATTATTGGCATACAAATGGCGTTTGCCTACCTCGGCAGCACCTTTATGCCGCCCTTGTTCGGGCTGTTGGCGGAACATGTCAGCACCTCGTTGCTCCCGGCTTATCTTGCGTTCTTTGCGCTGTTCATGTTGTTTATGACAGAATGGCTTAACCGAAAGCTTGCGCAGAAACCGACGCAGCAAATTGCTGAATGATCATCAATAAAATCGACCTGCAGGAATGGATGATATCCCGGCAGGTCGATTTTTGCATCATAGTACCGTTTTTCAGGTATTTTTGCGGCTGATGGGTGCACGGAAGAAAAGGCGCGCAAACCGGCGTGCATCAAACGGAATCAGCGGTGCAAGGTAACTGCCGCCGGTGATAGTGCGTGTGCAGGCAACCACAAGGATTAAGAGCAGAATCGCTGCGACAAAACCCCACACCCCGAAGATGGCGGTCAGCACGATCATCACAACGCGCGAAAATTTAAATGCATAGCCAAGCTCAAAGCTGGGCTGTGTAAAGCTGCCGGTGGCGACAAATGCCATATAAAGCACGACCTCCGGCACAAGCCAACCGGCTTGAATTGCAAAATCGCCGAGAATCAGTGCGCTGACGACCGAAAAAGAGGTGCTCAGCGCACTGGGCGTGTTCAGCGAAGCGATTTTGAGTGCATCAAGCATAAATTCAATTACGAGCAATTGAGCGATAATTGGAACGGTATTAGGTTCCTCTACCTTGATAAAGGCAAGCCATTCCGGAATCCATTGCGGATTTTCCACCAGAAGAAACCAGACCGGCGTTAAGAACAGCGTCAGCAAAAAAACTGCCATTCGCAGCAGGCGCAGGTAAGTCCCCACAGCGGGAGGAAAACAAAAATCATTCGTGTCCTGCACAAAATCAAATAAGGTAGCCGGGAGGAGCATCACCGAAGGAGAGTTGTCTGTAATGACAATAATTTTTCCTTCTGCAACGCATGCTGCCGCCGTATCGGGTCGCTCGGTGTAGCGAATGCGGGGAAACGGATTGAACCATTGCTTCGGAATCAGGGATTCGGCAACGCTTTCCTGTCCCATGGTGAGCGTTTTCGCGTGGATAGAGGAAATATCCTTTGACAACCGGTCCACCGTCTTCTGATCGGCTACGCCATCCAGATAGCAAAGAACCACGTCGGCGCGGGATTCATCCGTAGCGCGCACGTAATGCATGGTGAGTCTGGGGTCGCGCAAACGCCGCCGGATCAGTGCGGTGTTCATTACGAGTGTTTCCACAAAACCGTCATGCGCACCGCGGAGCACCCGGTCATCGTCAGGCTCGGCGACTGATCGGGCAGGGTATGTCCGCGCATCAATCATCACCGCTCCGGCAAATCCGTCCACAATCAGCGCAATCGTTCCGGAAAGCACCTGTGTTACCACATTGTGAATTTCGGGAACAATTTCAGTTTCGGTATACGGGATAAATCGGTCACTGAATTCCTGCGCCGTTTTCAGGGAAGAAAGGTCTTCTGCTTTTGCAGAAAGCAAAAACTGCATCACTTTCTCCATTAATTCATCCTTGGCAAATCCGTCCACCAGGTAAAACTTGGATTTTCGTTCGCCGATTACCATAGTTTTTGTCACCGTATCAAAGCTTTTGCCAATGCGCAGGGCTGCATCGAGCGCATGAAAATCCTGGTCAAAACTGCCTGTCAGTATTTGTTCTTTTTTCGAATCCATAAACCGCATTCCGCCTTTGCTAAAATTATGCGGTTATTTTATCCGTTTTTGCAGGGAATATTTACTGAATTCCGTGGCCGCCGAAATAATCCAGAAACATCGGAATTCCCAGCAGGGATTCCACGTCCTGAAAAACTGCACGGAACACCGGTTCGTCAAAAATAATCATGTCCAGATAATTATATTCCGTGCCAAACGCGCTGCCCAGAGAATACCCTAATTGATAAGATTGCAGCAACGGTTCCAGTTGGGCGGAAAGACCGCTTTGTCCTCCCGGCTCTGTGGAATCGTCAGGCTGAGAAGGAAAGTAGAAATAGCAAAAAACGCCGCCCATTGCCCGCAACGCATCGGATTCATCATAGGGTGCGCCCAGCAGCGGAACATGGCGCGTGTATCCGCCCACTATATCGCCGCGCAAATTCTCGTCAGAATCGGTGGTTGGGTGATACCCAAAGCACAGAGAGGTGGGGTCATTGACCCAAGGCCAGGCGCGGGTGGAGGGCGTTTGCTGCACAAGACGGCAGAATTCCGGAAAGGTGAGCGGATTTTCTCTGTTCTGCGGAGGAGTTTCGCGGCAGACCAGATCGCCGATATAAATTTCGGTGAGTGCTTCGCCAAGGAATAAATAAAACAGCATCATGCTGAAAGCGTGTTTTTCGGCATCAGTTCTTCCGGTAAAAAGGGAAGAAACAATGGTAATGTCATATTTTTGGCGTTCCTCGTTTTCCGTGCAGTAAAAGGAAAAGAGCGAAGGGTCAAAGTCAGTTCCGCCAAGGCGAAAAGACTGTTGATTGTCCGGGCTGCGCGGCTGGCGGAACGCAAAAAACTCCCAGTTTTCAAATTCAGGTGCAAGCTGTTTCCAATAACGCGAAACGAACTGCTCGGTCTTGTTCCCGCAGGGACACATGGCAAGCGCAAATTTTCCATTTGCTCCGCCCGCCTCGCAAAGAAACGGCAGTCCGAGCCCCTTAAGCTTGCTGCCGCAAAATGCTGTCACAAGGTCATATTTTCCACCGGAAATTGCCTGTTCCAGCTCCGGACGAATGGAAGCAAACCAGTTCCAAAAACGCAGAACGCGTTCCTTTGTTGTTTGTATCATCGAAACGATCCTTTCTTATCCTCATGCGTAAACGAACGCTAATTGCTCTTAAAACAGCAAATAAAAATCTTCGGAATTATTATTTCTCAGCAGCCGGAATCAAATTTTATCACAAAAAAACCCGGTGGTACAGAGCGTAACACACCGGGAACGAAATGTCAATTTGAACCTGAAAAAATGGATGCGAAGTATTGATCTGAATTTTTGCCTGCCGGGCGCAGAAAGCGCTTCATCATATAAAGACTTTCCGGATTTCGCGTGACGGTGCTGATTCCGCTTTCACAGGAAAGCGTGGCGCGAAACCCCATCTCCCGCACAATTTGCTTTGTTTCCTTGCTGAAGCTGCCGAACGGATAGGTAAAGGTAGTTGGAACCGTACCGGTCATCTCCGTAATGCGGTTTTGCAGCTTGAGCACATCTTCACAAAGCCTACTGCGATAGCCGGCGAGTGATTCGCCTGCTTTTTTTGCACAGCCGTGGCGGCCTTTGTCATAGGTGTGCAGGTTATAGGTGTGATTCTGGATTTCAATCAGACCGGACTGCAGCATTTCGTTAATCTGCGTCCAGGTGCAGTGCGAATAGTAGGCATTATTTTCATCAACTTCAGAAAATTTGTCCGTGTAATAACCGATGATGGAGATAACAGCTTTCATGTTTTGTTCCTGCAAAATCGGAAAACCGTAAAGATAGTTGTTGTAGTATCCGTCATCAAAGGTAATAAGAACGGGCTTTTGCGGCAAAGGAGTTCCGTTGTCCACATAATTCAGCAGATCATGTATCAGAATGGTTTCATATCCGTGTGATTTCAGCCATGCAAGGTCGCTTGCAAAAAGGGTGGGGGTAATCACATACTGCCCTGAACGTGAGGTGTCTTTCAGAAGACTGTGATACATCAGCACCGGAACTGCAACCCCTTGCGATTCCTGAGAATTGGTACCCGCCGTAGCCGTAACTGCACGCTGCGGAAGCGTAAATACGGCAGTTAAGGCAATTAACAGAGCCGCAGTAAGAAAACAAAGTGCTGTGGAAGCGCCCCTTCCCAGATGAAATACACAAACAAAGAATTTTTTTGGCTTTTGTTGTTCAGCCGCTTTCAGATGACGCATCGAATGATTCTCCCTTTCCGGATTCAGAAAGCCAACCCACAACCTCCGGATCCCAGTAATCAAATTTTCGGTAATACTCTTTGTTTTCCTCGTCACGCCACACAGTGGAGCGATGTTGATTTAAAAACTTGGTAATTTCATAGAGGTCAATCCAGATTTGTGTGGAGGCATCCTTTTGTGATTCGTCAAAAATAAGCTCTACGCCCCAGTGCAGATGGGTGGCGGTGATATTGTTTGTGTTTTCAACGGTGCTGTAACCGGTGCGCCCCACATATCCGATTACGTCACCGGCCTTTACCACAGAACCTAACTGAATATCAGGATGGTAGGGACGGTTTCGGCGCATGTGTGCATAATAATAATAGCGTTTTTTGTCAAAGCTGCGGATGCCGATTCTCCAGCCTCCATACTGATTCCATCCAAGTTCTTCCACTACGCCGGACTCCACTGCAACAATCGGCGTACCGAGCGAACACATCAGATCGTGACCGAAATGTTTACGGTTATATCCGTAGCTTCTGCTGGCGCAAAAGTCGTCATAGTGGTCAAAGTAAAAACCTTCGGCAATGGGAGAAAAAACTTTGAGGACATACTGCTCCTTCCAAACAGCATTTCCGGCGTCGTCTTCCGTCCGGATTGCAAATGTGCCGAGATATTCACCCAACACAGCAGAATAGGCTTCATAATAGTAATTATAATATTTTTTAATGTCAGCGGTAATGGTTTCAATGGTCTCGCCGTTTTTCAACCGGGCGCACACCGCATCCATGTCCTTTGCCTTATAACGCGAAAACTCTCCGCCATATTTCGCGCCCAGATAGGAGAGCACCGCAATCCAGTCGATGGGCGTTTCGGTTTCATGTGTTTCCACGTCATAGTTCATTGCGCGCTCCAAGGCTTCGCACGGAATGGTGAAATCTACCCAAGTGATTACGCCTTCGGTGTTGACGGCTTCGGGCTGCACGGTTGTCTGGCTCCAGTCTGCCGCGCCAAGGGGAATGGCAAATGCAATACACCCGCAAAGCAACAAACAGCAGACCGCAATTTTGATTTGTTTTTTGCCGATTTTCCGATGATTTTTTATTTGAACCATGCGCGTCCCTCCGCAGTCCGCATTTAATTTGCAGTGTTCTAATCCTATGCGGGGAATGCATGAAAAAGAACGCAGGTATAAGGGAGACAAAACGCAAAACCCGCCGCACAGTTTCCTGCACGGCGGGTTCGTATAAAATATTATTGACCGTTTGAAGAGGGATTACGACTGGGATATTCCTTTTTCGTGTCCGTAATTCCACACAAGTAGTCCATTGACACCTGATAAAATTGCGCGAGTACCATCATGCTTTCCACAGGGATTCGGGTTTTGCCCAACTCATAGTCCGAATACGTTTTTTGTCCCACATGCAGCAAAAGGGCAATTTCTGCCTGTGTTTTGTCCATGTCCTCTCGCAGAGCGCGAATCCGTTCGTAGTATTTCAAATTTATCACCCAAAAACAGTATGGGAGAAGTCAAATAAAATAATTGACTTTTAGAGCAATAAACGCTATCTTTTGCTTTTGACAAGATCGTCTGCCTTTTTTACTTCAGGCGGTTTTGGCGCGCCGGAATCTTTTTGCTTTCGGTGAAAAATTTCCTTCAGACCGAACAGCAGCAGGAGAATCCCAAACAGCTTTTGCAGCGCATCGCTGCCAATCAGACCGGAGAGCCAACTTCCCAGCAGCGCGCCCGCTAATCCGAACAGTGCAGCGGGAAGCCAGAGCGGGCGGGCAATCAGACCTTTTCGTGCATATAAAAACACAGCAAGCAAAGCGCAGGGAACGAAGAAAACCAAATTAATGCCCTGCGCCTGCACTTGCTCCAACCCTGCGAACAGTGTCAGGTACAAAATTAAAACACTTCCGCCCCCAAGGCCCAAAGCTCCCAACATGCCGGAGATAAAACCGGCAAGCAACGCCGCGCCGCTCATGGCATCAGCAGGCGGATTGCCGCCCACAGCATAAATCCTCCGAAAATCCGCCGCAGTAAATCGGCAGGGATTTTCGGCAGCAGCCAAGCCCCGAATGCTGCGCCAACTACGCCGCCCGGAAGATAGGGCAAGGCATCGGAAAATGAAAATCTTCCGCCGCGCAAATACAGCACTGCACTGAAAATGCTGATTGGCAAGATAACCGCCACGGAAGTTGCATGCGACTGACGCACGGAAGCACCTGCCTTGCGCAGGGAAGGAACTACGGCAAGCCCTCCCGCGGCACCCAGTAAACCATTGATAACACCTGCTGCAAACCCGCCGATGCGTGCCCAGCTTTTTTTCATGTTATGTTCCTTTGCGCGGTGATTTTGCTGCGATGGGGAATCCATGGCGTCACTTCCTCTTTCCTTTGATGTGATGCAAATTAAAATTAGTGTACCCGGTTTGGGGCACAATTTGCACACGGAAAAAAGAAAGATGAAATGAAGAACCGGCTGCTTCCGATTTCTCAGAAACAGCCGGTTTAATTTTGAATAAAATCCCACCCGGTCGTATCGCGCTTTCAGTAACCTGCTACTGTCAGCAGGTGGGTGCTGTCCCAACGGTTTCGTGCTCCCTTCATCCAACACGGGTCAAAGCCCGGTCGGGAGGTCTGCAGTCTGCCATCGGAGGCCTGCTCCCGATTTAAAAATGTAGGGTTAAATGAGCGCAGTCCGCGCGCCGCGCAGGATTGTTCTTACGAAAATAGAATGTGCCGAAACAAATAAAATATCCGTTACAAAGGGCTGGCAAATGTTAGTTGCCTTCCTCTTCGTCCTCTGCTTCGTCTTCATCGTCGTACATCTCAGCAAAGCGTTGTTCAAAAACAGCAGCCAGCTCATCGAGAAGCTCTTCGTCTTCAACTTCGGCCAGCATCGGGTCGCCGCCGTCTTCGCTTTCTTCTTCTCTTAAAATATAGTAAGAGCCATTTTCGTCCTCGTCATCTGCTTCCTCGGTGGGCAGCAGTGCAAGATATCGATTTCCTTCATGATCGATGGAGTCAAGAATCTGAAACTCCATTTCAACCCCGTCTTCGTCGGTCAAAGTCAGCAGATCAGCTTCAAAATTATCCATGATAATCCTTCCTTTCGGTTCAGAATGAGTGTGTTCCATATTTAAAAAATTATGCTTGTTACACATGATCTTTCATAAAAGATTTTACCTTTTCACAGCAATTAAGTCAAGAGAAAAACCAAAAAATCAGTTTGTCCCATCTGCAAAAGGATGATGAGTCTGCAACCTGCTAAAAACGGTTCGAAGTGTTTCCAAGATAAAAATTAGATTCTGCCTGTTTTGTTGTAAAAAATACATAATTAATTATAAAATAGTTTACAATTAACTATTGACAATACACTTTGCCTGTGGTATTATATAGATGCAATCAAGAGAGATTCAAAAGATCTTTCAAAGTCAAGATTGAGTTTTCAAAAGGAGGGGAGTCCAATGGGTTGTTCAGAGGAACCTCAGCGGTTCGCCCCGGTCGCAAAGGCCGGCAAAAAGTGAAAACCCGCATTCTTGTAGTTGTAAAACCGGATTCATGCAGCAGCGGTTTAGCTGTTTGCTCCCGGCAACTGCCCCTTGACAGCACTTGCTGCCGCGGTGATTTTCCTGAATCGTGTTGATTAAAAAGTGAATAACGATATAGTAACGAAAGGCGTGAGTCCAAAAGTTACGTAATTTGGCTCTTTGCTGCAAGAGCAGGGAAAACGAACCGAAAGGATTGAGTCCCATGTTCTGAACATTCGTTCGCTATCTGATCTGTAAAGCAGAAAAGGTGGTTCCGATGTTTTAGACAAACGACCGAACATGAATTCGTCAGACAAAGCCGAAAGGTGTGATTACGTTCACGTAAGATGCAGCTGCAGGGCAAAGTCATTCAGAAAGGTATGTTTCCAATGTATTGAGATAGATGCTCCTTGGAAGAATAATTCTGAAAGTAATGACGACATTTTGTAAAGGGTGAGTCCAAAGTACAATTTATGATTCCACTCGGAAACGAGTGCGCCGAATATTTACCAGAGACTGCACCGAAAGGGTGAGTCCAAAGCAGTAGTTATTTAAATCGTAGCGGATAAAATCCGTTGTATGCTCCTCCCGTTGTGTTTAGCGGGAGGAGTTTTTTGTGTCATGAAAACGCCAAAAAACCCGACACCAGTTTTTAGCTTGGTGTCGGGCTTTTTGGTGCGACCAGGCCTGTAAGCCGAGTTCTGTCGTGAACAGCCATCTATCTGGTCTGCACGTTGCCATGCAGCTCATGCCACCTCCACAGGACGCGCCGGGCAGACGCATGTGTCCCTCTGCGGTGTTGCTCCGGATAGGGTTTACAGGGCCGCGCAGTCTCCTGCGCGCCGGTGAGCTCTTACCTCGCCTTTCCATCCTTACCGCGAAAGCGCGGCGGTTTATTTCTGTTGCACTTTCCCTGGGGTCACCCCCGGCGGCCGTTAGCCGTTATCCTTGCCCTTTGGAGCTCGGACTTTCCTCAGATGCGACCTTTCGGTGCTACATCCGCAGCTGTCCAGCCTGCTCGCAAATGCTATTTTACCGCATAATACAGCGTTTTGTCAATGATACCGCAAAATTAGCGCATTTTTTTTTAAAAGGCTTCGCAAACAAGTGTAAAATAGTATATAATAGAAAAAGATTATACGGAAGCAGGAATGTGGATAGACACAAGGTTGAACTGCTTCATTTTGGAGGAAGATTTGATGGACAGCAGAGTAGAGGCTTTTTTTGATTCGGTAAAGGGTAAGCGGATTACATTTTGCGGTGTTGGCGTGAGCAATGCACCCCTGGTTGAAATGTTTGGAAAAAAGGGTGCAAAGATTACCGTGTGTGACCGCCGTTCCCGTGAACAACTTGGAGAGCTTGGGGATCGGTTTGAACAGCAGGGCGTAACACTTTGCCTTGGCGACGGCTACCTTGACCATCTGGATGCTGACATCGTGTTCCGCACACCGGGAATGCGCTTTTTTATGCCCGAGCTGAACCGTGCCCGCCGCGACGGAATGGCAGTCACCAGCGAGCTGGAGGTATTTTTTGACCTTTGCCCATGCCCGATTTATGCGGTAACCGGCAGCGACGGCAAAACCACCACCACCACCGTGATTTCCAAAATGCTGGAGGCACAGGGCAAACGCGTGCATCTCGGCGGCAATATTGGTCGTGCGTTGCTGCCGATGATTGAGGAAATCCGTCCTGATGACGTTGCCGTTGTCGAGCTTTCCAGCTTTCAGCTGATTTCCATGCGCCGCAGCCCCAAGGTTGCGGTCATTACCAATATCTCTCCCAATCACCTGGATATGCACAAGGATATGGCGGAATACGTCAATGCCAAGAAAAATATTTTTCTGCATCAAAACGCGTTCGGCAAGGCTGTATTCAATGCCGATAATGAAATTACCGCGTCGTTCACAGACGAAGCACGCGGGCAGGTGCTGCAGTTCAGCCGCCGTCACCGTGTGGATGCCGGTGCGTGGCTGCGCAAGGACGGCATGCTGATGATGACGCTGGCAGGAAAAGATACCGAGCTCTTCCCGTCATCCGAAATTAAAATTCCCGGTAACCACAATATTGAAAATTACCTCACCGCGATTACGGCAGTGTGGGGGGATGTTTCGGTGGACAATATGCGCAGCGTGGCAGGCTCGTTCCCCGGAGTGGAGCATCGCGCAGAGTTCGTGCGTGAATATCGTGGTGTGCGCTATTACAACGATTCGATTGCAACTACACCGTCGCGCACCATTTCCGGCACGCTCTCGCTGTTTGACCATAGAATCATTCTGATTGCAGGCGGATATGATAAGAAAATCCCGTTTACGCCGCTGGGACCGGTGGTTGCCGAAAAGGTGAAAACTTTGATTTTGTTGGGAGCCACTGCACCGAAAATTGAAGCGGCTGTCACCCAATGTGCAGAGTACAAGGGCTGCCCTGAAATTCTGCATGTGGAAAATCTGGAGCAGGCAGTTGCCAAGGCATATGAAATTGCGCAGGAGGGCGATATTGTGTCGCTTTCTCCCGCTTGTGCAAGCTTTGACCAGTTTCCCAATTTTGAAACCCGCGGCGAAAAATTCAAGGAATATGTTCAGGCACTGTAACCATGCGCCGGATTGCGGCTGCCTGTTTCCGCAATATAAAACCGGCAGCTTTAAAAGGAGGAAATTTATTTGAAGGAAACGCAGTCGCTCGATGAATTAAAAGAACTAATTTTTTCGCTTTGCGCTGCCGAAGGGGTTGCAGGGCAGGAGAACGGTGCCGCAGTGTGTTCCGAGGCATTGCTGCGCCGCTATACACAGGAGGTTTACCGCAGTCCGCTTGGCAGCGTGATTGCAATGCTCGGCAAGGGAGACCGCTGCCTGATGCTCGACGCACACCTTGACCAGATTGGGCTCATTGTGACCAATCTGCTCGAACGTGGCTTTTTGCGCTTTTCCCGCTGCGGCGGAATGGATCGCCGCGTGCTAATCGGCAAGCCGGTTGTCATTCTGGGCAAAAAGCGTGTGCGCGGCATTGTTTCGAGCATTCCGCCTCATCTGGCAAAAGCAGGAGACGACAAGCTGCCCGAGTTGGAGGAAATGATGATTGATACCGGGCTGACGGAGGAAGAGCTGAAAACACTCGTTGCACCCGGAGACAGGATTTTGGTGGAGGCAGAGCCGTGCTGCCTGATGAACAACCGGATTGCAAGCCCTGCGCTTGACGACCGATGCAGTATGGCGGCGATTTTGCGCTGCCTGGAGCTGCTTCAGGGAGAGGAGCTGCCCTGCCGCTTGGCGGTGCTTTTTTCTGTTCAGGAGGAAACCGGCGGCAGCGGTGCAAAAACAGGTGCGTTTTCCGTTGAGCCTGATGAGGCGATTGCGCTGGATGTTTCCTTTGCGCAAGGTCCCGGTGTTCCCGAAAGCATTGTTGCTAAGTTGGGCAATGGCCCCCTGATCGGCGTTTCGTCCACGCTTTCCCGCACAGTCAGCGATACTCTGGAGCAGCTTGCAAAGGAAAATGAGCTGCCGTATCAGCTGGAGGTTATGGGCGGCGCAACGGGAACGAATGCGGATCACATTTCAAATTCGCGCGGCGGTGTGGCCACCGGTCTGATTTCGATTGCGCAGCGCAGCATGCACACCGCAGTGGAAATAGTTTCGCTCGAGGATGTGGAAGCAACGGCACAGCTGCTCGCGGCATATGTGCGAAAGGGAGGTGCCTGCAATGGCTGATTTTGCTTTGCTGCAAAGGCTGTGTGCGCTGTGCGGCATTTCCGGCAGAGAGGATGCCGTGAGAAATGCAGTTATTGAGGAAATTGCACCGCATTGCGCCTATTCGGTGGATGCGCTCGGCAGTGTGATTGCAGAGAAAAAAGGGAAAAAGCGTCCCGTTCGCAAGCTGATGATTTGTGCGCATATGGATGAGGTCGGCATGATGGTGACCTCCATTACCGGCGGCGGACTGCTTCGCTTTGCAACAGTCGGCGGGATTGATGAAAAGGTATTGGCGGGCATTTCGGTGGAGATTGGCGACCGCGCAGTGCCGGGTGTGATTGCCGTTAAACCGATTCATCTTTGTGAAAAGGACGAGCAATCGCGCCCCGTGCCGATGGATTCGCTCCTGATTGATATTGGCGCAAAAACGAAGGAAGAAGCCGAAGCGGCAGTGCATCCCGGCGATGTGGTCACGTTTGTCACCCGGTTTGACCGTGACGGCGAAATGCTGCGCGGAAAAGCACTCGACGATCGCGCCGGCTGTGCCATGATGATTGAATTAATCCGTTCCGAGCTGGAGTATGATACTACCTTTGTGTTCAATGTGCAGGAAGAGGTGGGACTGCGCGGCTCCAAAGCATCCTCCTTTTCCGTTGCGCCGGATGCAGCGATTGTGCTGGAAGCTACCACGGCAGGCGATCTTGCCGAGGTTCCGGCAGAGAAAAAGGTTTGCTGTGTGGGTGGCGGTGCCGTGGTGAGCTTTATGGATCGCGGTACCATCTATGACCGCGGCTTTTATCAGCTTGCATTCCAAATTGCAGAGCAGTGCGGCGCGCAGATTCAATCCAAGCTGGCAGTGGCGGGAGGAAATGATGCCGGAGCGATTCACTGCTCGCGCGGCGGCGTGAGGACGCTGGCAATTTCGCTGCCGTGCCGCTACCTGCACGCGCCGATCGGCATGATTGCAAAGGCAGATTACGAATCGGCGCTTTGCCTGACCAAGGAACTGGCGGCGCAGATTGCCGCGGGCAAGGGTTGATCCGGCTGGTTGGTGCGGCGGATGATGCACTGCATTGGTTTTGCGAGGGAAATCCGTTCGGGTGCAGGATTCTTTCGGCGGCGCAGTCTTATCCCGATGCGCCGTTTGCGGGATTCTGGCTGCAAAGCGACGAACAGGGAAGGCTTCGTGCCGCGATTTCCCGTCTGGACGGTGATGCAACCGTTTGCTGCGGGATACTTTCTTCCGGAGAGAAGGAGGAGCTGTGCAGCTTTTTGCAGACTGTCGGGGTGCAGAGCGTATTTGCCCCTAAAGGAACGTTGTCCGGTGCGCGAATCTCCGATTCCGGTGTGGTGCTCCTCCTTTCAGAAATTCCGAAGAACGCGGAATTTCCCAGGAAATCCTCCGCAGGTGAATTTTGTTTGGAAACAAGCCCCGCCGTGCGGGAAATTTTTGCGCTGTTTTCCTCCTGCTCCGGCAGGGGCTTTGAATTTTCGGCAACGGATGCCGCATATGTTGATCTTTCGCATCGACTGCGCCATCGCTTCTGCCGCGTAATCGGGATGAAAAATGAAGCGGGCATACTGTGCGCAGCGGCGATGACAACGGCGGAAAGTAAAACGGCGGCACTAATCGGCGGTGTGTGTACCCTGCCTGCTTTGCGGGGAAAAGGGCTAGCGTCCGTGGTGGTAGCGGCACTGTGCGGTGAGCTGAAAACAGAAAACAAAAAAATATTTTTATTTGCAGAACGGGAGCTGATTCCGTTTTACGGCAGGCTCGGATTTTTGCCGGCTGGTGAATGGGAGCGGGAAAGCGCTGCCGGAATCTGACTGTTTATTTTGAGGTAGGAAGGGAATCTTAATTTTGATGCAGGAGCTTTTTCATTTTGACGAAAAAATAAAATCAGCGGCGGCAAAGGCAATGCAGGATTGCCGTGCACAGTTTGAAGAAATTGACCGGATCACGGAATATAATCAATGCAAAATGCTGAAGGCATTTATTGATAACGGCGTGAGCGAAAGCCACTTCACTGCATCCACTGGGTACGGCTACGGCGATCGCGGGCGCGAGATAATCGACGCGGTGTTTGCACAGGCAATGGGCGCGGAGGATGCGCTGTTGCGGCATAATTTTGTCAGCGGAACGCACACGCTCACGGTTGCGCTTTTTGGCGTGCTCCGTCCGGGGGATACGATGCTTTCTCTCACTGGGCTTCCCTACGACACGCTGCACGGAACGATTGGTCTGGACGAGAAATCAAGTGGGAGCGGAACCCTTCGGGATTTTGGCATTGCATATCAGCAGGTGGATCTGACTGCCCAAGGAAAACCTGATTTGCCGGCAATTGAGCAGGCGGTGCAGCCCGGGCTGAAAATGGCATATATTCAGCGTTCGCGCGGATACAGCCTGCGTCCTTCGCTTCGTGTGGAGGAAATTGCAGAAATGATTCGCATAGTGCGCAAAAAAGCGCCGAACTGCATCGTGATGGTGGACAACTGTTACGGCGAATTTGTGCAGGAGCAGGAGCCGACGGCGTTTGGTGCGGATTTGATTGCCGGTTCGCTGATTAAGAACCCCGGCGGAGGAATTGCCCCCACCGGAGGATATATCGCCGGGCGACACGATCTGGTGGAGCTTTGCGCCGGCAGACTGACGACACCGGGCCTCGGGCGCGAGCTGGGTGCAACGCTTGGTCACAGCCGGGAGTTGTTCATGGGAATTTTCAATGCACCGCACGTGACGGGCGAAGCGCTCAAAACAGCCGTTTTTGCAGCGGAGCTGTTCGCATCATTCGGGTATCAGGTGACGCCGGCTCCCGGGGAGGCTCGCGGTGACATCATTCAGGCGGTCGTGCTGGAAAACGCACCCGGTCTGATTGCATTCTGCAAGGGAATGCAGCAGGGCGCACCAGTGGATTCCTTTGTAACGCCGGAACCGTGGGATATGCCGGGGTACGACAGCCAGGTGATTATGGCGGCGGGGGCATTTACCAACGGTGCTTCGGTGGAGCTTTCTGCCGACGGCCCTCTGCGTGAGCCGTTTGCCGCGTGGATGCAGGGCGGGCTGAATTTTCACAGCGCAAAGACCGGTGTAATGCTGGCAGCACAATCCATGCTTGCTGCAGGTGCACTCAAAGATATATAATGGAGCACATCCGCAGCTGCCACACATGCTTTTCATTTGACAAGCTTTTTTGAATTGTTTATACTGATAACTATATGGAAGAGTAATCCTTTTTGGCAAAGTGAGAAATTTAGGAAAAAGGGAGCCCTTCGTTGCCGCCAAAGAAGCAGAAGAAAGGACGAGAAGCGCTTGAAAAAGCTTAAAAAGCTCAAATTCAACACCGTGCTTAACGTCGTTTTTCTGGCGTTTTCTGTTGGCATGCTGATCTATTTTGCATTTTCAGACGGCGGACTGGTCGATCTGATGAAGTACATTGATAATTTTTCAACGGGATGGCTGCTGATTGCATTCGGCTGCATGATTGTGCAGCTGCTGATTGACGCATGGCTGACCTGCCTGATTGTGCGGATTTCCTGTCCGGATTATTCCTTTGGCAGCGGAATTAAAACGATGATGGTGGGGCAGTTTTACACCAGTGTAACGCCGATGGGTGTTGCGGCAAAACCGATGCAGATTTACGCTCTGAGCCGTCAGCGCGTCAGCGTTGGCGATGCCAGTGCTGCAATGGTGCAGAAATATTTGATTTATCAGTTTACGCTTGTATTTTATTCGTTGGGACTGCTGCTTGCCCGTTACACGTTTTTCAGCCAGCAGATTCCCGATTTGATGCTGCTTTCTTCGGTCGGTTTTTTGGTGCAGGCCTCCATCATTGTGTTGCTTTTATTGTTTTCAAAAAGCAAAAAAATTACCAAAACAATGATAGAAATGGTGTTTTCCCTGCTCAAAAAGCTCCATATCGTGAAAAATTCAGAAGAATCGGTACGGAGTGTTTCTGAGCAGCTGGAAACCTTTCACGAAAATTTTCAAACCATTTTAAAGCATAAAAAGCTGTTAGTCGTCACATTTTTGCTTACGTTTTTGCAGATGACGCTTTATTATGCCGTTTCTTATTGCATTTACCGTGCGTTTTATCTCAATTCTGCAACCATGTTTGATATGGTTGCGGCACAGGCGGTTGTGAATCTTGCGTCTTCGTTCATGCCGCTGCCGGGAGGAACCGGGGCTGCAGAGGGTAGCTTTGTTGTGGCGTTTCAGATGTTCTTCTCCAAAGATATCATTCGTTCCGCAATGGTGCTTTGGCGTGCCGCAACTTATTACTTTCCCATCTTTGTATCGGCACCGTTTGCATGGATTGGACGCAAGAAAGGGATGACTCCCGAAGCAGCCGACGCGGAACCGCAATCAAACTGATGGAGAAATGCCGTGGAGAAAATGAGTCGACAGGAAAAAATACTGATTATCATTGCGCTGCTGCTTTGTGCGGTAATGGTAATCTATGGCGCTGTGACAGAATCACGGGCAAAACCCGAAAACACATCAACAGCTGCCGTGCTTGCTCAAAAAACAATCAAATGAAGCGGGGACAAGGTGTGTGCCAATTAATGCGGCAAAACAACCTTGTCCCTTATTTTATGAGGTAAACAGGCAATTAGGCGGCTAAATTTATGGAATAAAGCGAATGTAAACCGGAAGTTTACATCATTTTCTTCAAATGCAACATAGGATTGGTGGCTTTTTTGCCCGTCCGATGGTATAACAACACCATCGGATACAAATTTGCATCAAACAGAGAAATGCATAACAACGACAGCGGATTGCAGCTTATACCGTGTGGAGAAAAATAGTATTAGGTAGGAAGGATTGATGTTGTAATGAGCATGGGGAGTAATCTTCAATTTTTACGCAAGCAAAAAAGCATGACACAAGAGCAACTGGCAGACACGATGCAGGTTTCCAGACAGACTGTTTCAAAATGGGAGTCCGATACAAGCTTTCCGGAAATGGAAAAACTGTTGCAGCTGTGTGACTTGTTTGGGTGTACATTGGATGGACTCACACGTGGTAATCTGGAACAGGAAAGCCAACAGACTTCTGACGGATATAATCGCCATTTTAATCGCTTTACGGCACAGATTTGTTGCGGAGTGGGGCTGGTGCTGTTGGGCGTTACCATGCTGCTTGTTTTAAGCGGGATTGGAATGGCGGAAACATTGGCAACAATGATTTTTTTGGCATTCGTGGTTGCAGCTGTCACCATTTTGATTGTAAGCGCAATTTCACACGAAAACTTTGTGAAGGAAAATCCGGTGGCGCCGGCGTATCCCAAAGAACGCATTGCAGCATTCAACCGAAAATTTCCGTTTTTAATCGCGATTCCGACCGCAATGATTTTAATCGGCGTGATTTGGACAGTAGGAATTGAATCTTTTGCCGTTCCTTCCGGACTGACACAGGAGCACTGGGAGATGCTGATGGTTTCCGTCTTTCTGTTTTTGATTACCATTGCAGTTCCCATTTATATCTATGCCGGAATGCAAAAAGAAAAATATGATAGTAAGTCATATAACAGGGAAAATGCACAGGATCCTTCCAGCAATGCGATGCGTGAAAAGAATCAGCGTTGGGGTGGGGTCATTATGCTTAGTGCAACGGCCGTGTTTCTGCTGTTGGGGTTCTGCTGGAATTTGTGGCAATATTCTTGGGTTGCATTTCCCATTGGCGGAATTCTGTGTGCAATTGTTTCCTGTGCAATCGGTAAATCAGAGTAAATATTACGGCATCAGGCGGTAATATTCACCGTAGCGGGACGGAGGCACCTGGTAGAACCGGATAAATGCACGGGAAAAAAGCTTGATGTCATGATATCCGCACGCCGCTGCAGTTTGCGAAACGGAATTTCCGTGGGAGAGCATTCGGGCGGCAGCACGCATCCGGCAAAGAATGATGAATTGATGCGGAGAAGATCCGAATTCATTGTGAAACCGACGGATAAAATGCTGTGTGGAATAACCGCACAAAGCTGCAAGGAAAGCATCATTCAGCGTTTGGTTCAGGTTTGCCGAAATTGCAAGCAGAGCAGGAGATAGTGGAGTTTCGCATCCTGGCAGCAGGTTGCTTTCATCCAGATAAACCGTCAGCGCCTCGGCAAGGGTGCTTACACAGCGCGAATTGTTGTGGATGATTGCGCTGCGGATTGTACGGAGCAAATAAAACAACGTACCGCTTTCTCCCACGGGAATGGTGATACAGCTGCGAACTACACGCGGCAAAAGGTCAAGATGCAGAAACGTGCATTGCAGCGGATTGTCACAGTCCTGCTCCAATCGGTATGGGGCAGCAGAGGGAAACAGGTAAAGTGTTTTGGTTTGGAGCGCAAAGGTTTCTTCTCCTGTGATGCAGCGCACGCTTCCGCCGCAAACATAATAAACGCGGCAAAAACCGCAAGGTTTATTTTCGGTCACAAACCATTCAGGCCAGACAGTTGTCACACCGTAATCAAGCAACATAAGTAACCCTGCTTTCCAATTCAGTATGTTCCAAGTACCCATTAAAACAATTAATTCATTTTTGACGAATTTGAGACAGTTTTTGCGGTTTTTCAAAACCCCTCAGAGCAGTATAATCAGGCTGTAATACAAATTTCTTATTGGACGAAAAATCAGAAAAAGCCGAACCACCAGCGATATGTTGATTTTTTGGGATGTAATGGAATTATGCATACGGCAGAGAGGGGAAGATAAGAATGATTTACACACAGGAAAAGGATGTACTGCGCAGGCTGGCAGAGGAATACATGAGGGCAGCAAACTCTCCTGCGCAAAGAGAGAAAGTTTTGCTTTGGAAAGCATTGAACCGAAGTGAAATGCAGCGCCCAATGGTTTGCATTGACCAACTGCCGTGGAGTGAGCTGGAGTGTGAAGAACTGCGGTGCTGTGTGCAGGATCCGTTCTGGCGCAGGGTGGAAGAACAGTTGCGCCGTGATCTTTTTAAATTTCGTCATTTCCCGGTGGATATGGTGATTGATCCGTTTATCATGATCCCGAAATCAATTACATGCACCGGATATGGCCTTTCAGCAGATGTGGAACGTCGGTCTGTGGATGGCAACCGTGATGTTTATGCCCAGCATTTTACCAATCAAATTCCGGAGCCGGAAGATGTTGAAAAGATTCAGGATATGCATTTTTTTTATGATGTGAATCAGACAGCGGAGCATTTGCAGCAGGCACAAGAAATTTTCGGCAGTACGGCACCGGTTCTTTCCGGCGGAGGACCGCAGTTCCATCTTGGCGTGTGGGATCAGCTTTCCATGTACATGGGTGTTGAAAACATTTATTATGATTTAATGGATCGTCCTGAATTTCTTCATGCATGTATGCGACGCATTACAGACAGTGTGCTCAACGGAATTCGCGAAGCGAATGCACTGGGGATTACAGAAACCAATTATAATACCTGCCACTGTTCCTATATTTATACCGATGATTTGCTCCCGGATGCCGGTAGCGGCGGTGCGTCGAATTCCAAAAACACATGGGCCTTTGGACTGGCGCAGCTGTTTTCCTCCTGTTCTCCGGAGACTACGCGGGAGTTTGAAATTCCGTATATTACGCAAATGGCACAGGAGTTTGGCGCAATTTATTACGGCTGCTGCGACCGTCTGGATGATCGGTTGGATTTGGTTAAGACAATTCCGAATGTGCGCAAGGTTTCGTGCAGTCCATGGAGTAATAGGGAACATTTTGCGGAGCAAATCGGTAAAAAGCTGATTTTATCCAATAAACCAACGCCTGTGCTGCTTGCGGGAGATTCATTTGATGAAGACGCCGTGCGTGCCGATTTGCAGCGCACGGTGGATGCAGCACGGACAAACGGTGTCAATCTGGAACTGATTCTGAAGGATATTTCCACTGTCCGGCACGACATTTCTCGCTTGACGCGCTGGGGAGAAATCGCAATGGAAGTTGTTCAGGAATGATAATTCCGTATTACAATCCTTCGGTTACTACCGGTGTGGTAAAATCCAGCCCGGCAGGTAAAATTTTTCCGGTGGAAAGCGCCCAAATATCGGTGGCAGCACAGTCCAGAGCAAAAATTCGCTGTGCACGTTGATCCAGTCGAGAAATTTCAGACGGTCTTAAAATAACCGGCAGCGTTGCAGTTTGTTTCATTTCCCGTAAAACTTCCTGACCACGGCGGTTTAATCCGAGCACACGCAGATAGGGCGGAGTTCCGGTACAGTCTTCTTCCCAAAGTCCCAGCAATGCGGCGGCTGCTGCACGGCGGATTCGGGCGTGGCTGTACCGTTTTGTTTTTGCAGCAGCGTAAAGTGCAGGCAGTGAATCCGCACACCGGGCCGCAGCCAGCAGACGGTTGTGCAGTCCTTCACTGATATCGGGCAAAGCAGCGGCTTCGGCTTCGTCCATTGTGCGCAAACGCGCCAGAACTGCACGGGTCAGTGGCTCCATTCCGCAGGAAAGCCGTAATTCCCCGGCAGCAAGCAGCAGCGGTGTGCGGCAGTTTTCCGGAACAAATAGGGAAATATCCTCTTTTTTGCGCAATGCATCCCGCAAGGCAGAGGCAGAGGCAATGACTTCCCCTGTGGGCAGCCGGTTTTGGAGGCTGAGATCGTCGCTGTCATGTGCGGTACCAAGCCTGCGAACGGGATACAAACCAAGGGATGCACCTGACTGCACAATTGCTTTTGCGTATTCCACCGCAAGAATGTCATTCGGACTTTGCAGCAACGCGGCACATTCTGTACCGAACTGCCGGCGGACCGCTTCCTCCCGGGCAGCAGCAAAGGGAAGGCCTGCATCCAGCAAGGGACGCAGCGCATCGCAAAGTGCAGGAGAAAGTAAAGCATTGGCGGTTGTTTGCAGTGCAGCAACATTCCCGGTTTCGCAGCCAAAGCTGAGCGCTTCGGTACATCCGGCAGCGCAAGCCATGGCAACACCGCCGGAGGCAAATCGCTCTGCACCTGCCATTGCCCACGGTAGCGGAAGTTCCAGCACAAGATCAGCTCCGTTTTGCAGTGCCATGCGTGCGCGGGTCCATTTGTCCAGCAAGGCGGGCTCTCCGCGCTGAACAAAGCTGCCGCTCATGATGGCAATCACATGGGTTGCCTGCTGACGGGTTTGCGACAGATGCAGTTTATGACCGCTATGAAACGGATTATATTCGCAGATAACGCTGAAAATATGCAAAAATTGCGACATTTCGCTTCAAACTCCTTGAAAATACAAATTTACTATATTATTATAATACAGTGGAGTTGCATTCTCAACCAATTTCGGGGATGCAAACGGAAGGAAGATCAAGATGATTCCTTCCGAAAACAAGTGAAGGAGAAAGATCATGAAGATTCTGGTTATCAATGCAGGCAGTTCTTCGATGAAATATCAGCTCATCGATATGAACGGCGAAAAAATGATGGCGAAAGGCCTTTGCGAACGCATTGGCATCGACGGCCGCTTTACGCACAAGACAGCGGACGGTCGTGTGCTGAAAAAAGAGGTTGCCATGAAGGATCATATGGTTGCGTTTGAGCAGATTAAAAATGCACTGCTTGATCCCGAGTATGGCGTCATTAAAGACTTTTCCGAAATTTCGGCAGTTGGCCACCGCGTGGTACAGGGCGGATCGGTGTTCAGCCAATCGGTTCTGGTGGATGATAAAATCATTGCACAAATTGAAGCACTTTCCGACCTGGCTCCTCTGCACAATCCTGCAAATGCACAGGGATTGCGTGCCTGCCGCGCTGTTTTTGGAGACAAGGTGCCGGAGGTTGCCGTGTTTGATACGGCATTCCATTCAACGATGCCCGACTATGCCTATCTTTACCCGATTCCTTATGAGTATTACGAAAAGTATCGCGTTCGCCGCTACGGCTTCCATGGTACTTCGCACCGTTTTGTCAGTGCCCGCTGTGCAGAGCTGATGAACAAGCCGCTTTCCGAGCTTAAGATGATCACCTGCCATCTGGGCAACGGCTCTTCTGTCACGGCAATCGATCATGGCAAGGTTGTGGATACCTCCATGGGTCTTACACCGCTCGATGGCTTTATGATGGGAACCCGCACTGGTACGTTGGATCCGTCCGTTGTGACCTTTATTGCGGAAAAAGAAGGTATGTCCCCCAAAGAGATGAGCGATATGCTCAACAAAAAGTCCGGTATGCTCGGTATTTCCGGATTTTCCAGCGATGACCGCGATATTGATGATGCAGCGCAGGCGGGCAACGAACGCGCAATTTTGACACAGCGTATGCTGGCACAGGAATTAACCAAGTTTGTCGGCGGATACATTGCCGAGCTCAACGGCTGCGATGCGATTGTTTTCACAGCCGGTGTGGGTGAAAACCAGCCGCTTTACCGCCAGAAGGTTTGCGAGCAGCTTACCTATATGGGCGTTAAAATTGACGAAGAAAAGAACAATGCAACAGTCCATGGCAGAGAAGCCGAGATTTCCACGCCAGACTCCACGGTCAAAGTTTTTGTAATTCCCACGAATGAAGAACTTCTGATTGCACGCGATACAAAGGAACTGGCAGAAAAGATGTTGCAGAAATAATTGCAGCAACGCGCTGTTACTCAGTGCGGCAAAGCTTGCAAAGGGTACATTTGATGCGGATTTCGAATTGGAAATGGTAAAAATCGAGAAAAACCTGATTTATGCGCTTTTTAAAGTTTTTTATCAAAAAATTCAGCAAAAACCCGTATTTATCGAGATAAAAAGGCAGCTTTCCGGTGTGAAAACCGGAGGCTGCCTTTTTTTGCGCAGATGTTATTTGTCGCTTGCAGGGCTTCTGGAACGGAAAAGGAACGAAATGCACCAAATTGCAGCAAGACCCACGACCGTATAAATAATGCGGGCAACAATGTTCCCCGAGCCGCCGCAGATCCAGGCAACAATGTCGAATTGGAAGATACCAATTGAACCCCAGTTGATGCCGCCGATAATCAGCAGCGTAAGCAGGATTTTATCCAGCATTTCAATCAACTTCCTTTCTTGCAGTTTTTGAATTAATTCCGGATTAGAAAAACACAAAAGGCAAACGCAAGAATTTATATGCAATTGATTGTGCCTAATCGGGAATTTATATCACACACGCAAAATAAATCATATTCATCATACGTGTTCGAAGATAGTATGCGCAGTGAAAAATATATTTATCCAACAGGATGCCAAGTGCTAAATTTAAAAAACAAAAAATGTATATTTTGTCAATTGTATTTTTGAATTTTAAAAACTATAGTAAGTAAAGAAAGTATTTCTTTTTTATCAATCAGAAGGGATGATGTTGGAATGTCTCGTGAAAAACACAGTCCGGAAAGCTCCATCAATCCACAGGATATTTTAAGTAATGAAATACCTTTTTATCAGCAGATTCGCAAATATTTTATTTTTCTTGCAATTTATTTTTTTGCTTCGCAGTTGATTTGTGGATTGCTGCAAGGACAGATTGTTCGCCAGATGATAGAACGAGCAGTGGAGTCGGTCGATTTTTGGAGCGGAATTTCTTGTGGGACGCTTCGTTTTTTAGCACTCATCCCAATTGTGGTTGTGTGGGCAAGAACAAAAAAGAAATTGGAGGGGGAAATCCCGCAATTCGGGTTGTGGCTGTTCAATGCATGCGGGTTTACGTTAATTTTTTGCGAGTTGTTTCTTTCCATTATTACATCAATGAGCTGGGATTTTAGTAAACTGGCATTTTGCCTGACCAGTTTCAGCTGCGGTGTCATAATGTTTCTTTGCGGTCTGCTCCCGGGTAATCACCCGCTCAAAAAAGCTGCCGTTACTTACCTTGCCATTTTAACCGGGCTTCTCTGTGTCTTTGCCGGACTTTCCTTTTATTTGTTCCATTTAGTCCCGGATGGAGTGCAATTAATTCTGGGAAAGTCAATTGGATGGTGGTCTTCTGCTTATCTCAATGTTTTGAGTGCCACGGCAATCATTTTTCCGTCAATCGGGTATGCAATACTTGCGATGAAGATGAAAAGATTTCCGGAAGAGGAATAATATTAATTTTTTCTTGAAGTGGTAGATAAAATTTTCAGAGAACCACATAAATTCAAGCTTTTTGATAGATTTTTATACGGTCCCTAATTCGAAATTATTATAAAACGGAATCTATGTAAAACAAAAAGGGCGGTATCAATACGAAATAGATTGATACCGCCCACTTATTTTTATTAATATCCACGCGCAAGAAATTTTCAACCCGTGCCGTTAACAGCCAAATCCCGTTGGGTATTCGGTATTAATTTGGGGGAACAGGATTCCGGCAGTATTGAATTTTGAGAACGGAACAGAGAGAGCCGTTTGCTGCGGCTTGTTTCATTGCAGCATTGCAGCCGGATTTCAAAGTATCCGCAATCTGATTGGATTCCGAGTCATTACAACCCTTTATGACATTTTTCGGCCATTCATTCATAGATCACCAAAAAAATCAAGTATCTATTGCGGTGATGTCACAATAAGTATGAAGAGAAAATGATTTCGGGAAATTTAACGGATTGCCGCCGCTATATGCGAATCGATTATCCGAATTCAGGACGTTTTTCGGCTGCGAACTGATAATTCAGAACCTCCAAATCGTCGGGATATTGGTAAAACGCCTCGTCACAATCATCGACTAACTGCTCAATTTGGTCGGTGATTTTTCCTTCGAGGAATTGTTCCCGTTCGTCACGGTCATGGGGAAGCTTGCCGCCAAGAGCAGCCAGAACACGCCCGGCAATTTTTGCTGTTTCTTGCGCACCGACCATTTGCAGAGCTTGAACTGCTTCTGCAAGATGAGCGCCGCTGGTGTTGTAGAGGTATTGAAAAAAGCCGCCGTTGTTCACTTCTGATTCCAGCTCCAAATTTAGAAAAAACGTTTTTTCGGCAGGAGAAAGAACAGAGAGATTCTCTCCGTAATCACATTTTTTGCTCAGCCAAGCGGACATGGCAACCAAAAAATCGTTTGTATCTGCAATTTCCCACACCTCATCGATGCTGTTTGGGCATAGACAGTCATCCAAAAAATCGTCATCCTGCATACAACGCTCACATTCGTTAAAATCGCACACGGAAATTCCTCCTCAAAAATTTTACGGATTCAGAATTAGACCCGATTCCAAAAATAATTCATATCATTGGATGAAACAACGGATTTATTGAATTAATCCAGCTTGTCGAAATACATCGGTAAAAACAGAGCCAGAATAGTTATAAAACTTAAATCGATTTCCGTTATGATCAAATCTGGTTGAGCCAAAGACTAAAGATGGCTTAAAGCGCAAGCCTTGAATTTCGTTGAGTTTGCAGCGATAGACACATTCTCCGATGGAATTATTCATAGAAGCATCATAAACGCAGAAATCATCACCATTCATGCAAATAAAAACGAGACCCATCAAAGGTTGATTGTTAATCATCATCTGACAGGAAGCATAACTGCCTATTTTGCGATTGTCAATCTGATGATTGGAGAGCATTTGCTCCAATACAGCAGCAACTTTCATTGATTTTCCCCCTTTTTCAGTGAAGCTGATTTTTACTTAGATTGTAAATCTGATTCAATGGAAAAGCAAGCAGAAGACGTTGAAAAAGTGGGATTTTTGAGAATTTTTATTTGTGGTGAGCGGGATCTGGTTTATTCTTTTGTTTCAAACCATGTTTTTCCCAGATGCACATCTACCGTGAGCGGGACGGCGAGCTCGACGGCATGCTCCATTTCCTGCTGCAAAATCTCGGCGGCGCGGACTGCTTCTTCCTCGGGAGCTTCTACAATCAGCTCGTCGTGCACCTGCAAAATCAGGCGGGAACGCATTTTTTCAGCTTTTAACCGGTCGCTCACCCGAATCATTGCGATTTTGATAATATCGGCGGCAGTGCCCTGAATCGGCATATTGCGGGCAACACGTTCGCCAAAGCTGCGCAGGTTAAAATTGGAGGAGGCAAGCTCCGGCAGGTAGCGGCGGCGTCCGAACATCGTTTCCGCGTAGCCAAGCTCCTTTGCGATGGCTACCACGCGCTGCATATAATCGGCAACACCGGTGTAATGCTGCATATAACCCTTGATATAAGCATCTGCTTCTGCGCGGGAAACGTGAATGTCCTTTGCAAGAGAAAATGCACCGATGCCGTAGACAATTCCAAAATTAACCGCCTTGGCGCGCGAGCGAAGTAAAGGTGTAATCAGCTCCGGCGGCAGATTAAAGACCTGTGAAGCGGTAGTACGATGGATATCCTCATGGTTGAGGAACGAATCAATCATCGTTTTGTCATTGGCAACGTGGGCAAGTACGCGCAGTTCAATCTGCGAGTAGTCGGCATCAATGAGCGTCCAGCCTTTTTGTGCGCGGAAAAACCTGCGAAGCTCCCTGCCCACGTCGGTTCGGGTGGGGATATTTTGCAGGTTCGGCTCGGTGGAGCTAATGCGTCCGGTGCGGGTTTCGGTTTGATTAAAGCTGGAGTGAATCCTGCCATCTGCCGCAATAACCTTGGTTAGTCCGTCACAATAGGTGGATTTCAGCTTGGTGAGTGTTCGGTATTCCAAAATTGCGGCAACGGCGGGATGTTCATCGCGCAGATTTTCCAGAATTTCGGCACTGGTGGAATATCCGGTTTTGGTTTTTTTGCCGGAAGGCAGCGCAAGCTTTTCAAAGAGCGCTTCTCCCAGCTGCTTGGGTGAGTTAATGTTGAATTCGTAGCCAACGCTTTCGTAAATCTGGTTCTGCAGCAAATCAATCTGCAGAGAAAGGACTTCTCCATACTGAGTCACACCGTCGCCGTCCACCTCAAAACCGGAAAGTTCCATTTCGGCAAGAACGCGCGCAAGCGGCAGCTCAATCTTTTCCAAAAGCTCCTGCTGATTATTCTGCGCAATTTCCTGCGCAAGCTTTTTGCTTAGCGCGGGCAATGCTGCGGCAGCACCGTCAGCAGAAGAGGCGTTTTCCGGCATAGCGGGCAGCAGGTTATCCTGTTCGGCAAGCTTTGCCAGCTCGTAACCGCTTGCCGAGGGATTGAGCAGATAGGCTGCCAGTGCAGTGTCAAACACTTTTCCGCAAGGCTCAATTCCTGCAAGCTGCAAGATCGCATAAACGGGTTTGATTTCATGTGTTATTTTTTCAATAGTACGGTCTTCCATCAGGTTGTGCCAGAAGGTGTCGAATCCGTCTTGATCGGCAGAAAGCTGCCAGACGGTGCCGCCCTGCGCAATTCGGACAGAAGAAAGGCGGGCGTTTGCTATTTCTGCAAGAAAGCAGACTTTTTTTTCGACGGAAAGCTTTTCGAGCAGAGCAGAAGGCGATTCACAGACTGCGATATTCCATCCCGATGCCTCTGAGGCGGCAGGAGCGGGAGTGGATGCTGCCACAGCGCGCAGACCGAGCTTGTCAATCAGGGAGAAGCATTCCAGCTTTGCAAGCAGGCGGGCTGCTTCGTCAGCCTGAACGGCAGAAATGGTGTAGTGTTCGATTTGGGTGTCCACTGGGGCTTCGGTGCAGATGGTGCCGAGCATCCGGCTCATGAAGGCACTTTCTTTTCCCTCGGTCAGTTTTTTGCGCATCGTGTCCCGCAGCTCGGGCGAATCGATGTGTGCATATATTTCATCCAGCGAGCCAAATTGCTGAATTAACGAAAGCGCACCCTTTTGCCCGATGCCTGCCACACCGGGAATGTTATCGCTGCTGTCACCCTGCAGCGCCTTTACATCAATCAGCTGTTTGGGCTCCAGACCATAAGCTTCGCGGATAGCCGCTTCATCATAAAGCGTCGCTTCCGGTTTCCCCATTTTGGTGGCGGCAATGCGAACCGTTACACCCGGGGCAACCAGCTGCAGGCTGTCACGGTCTCCCGTAGCAATCACACATTCGCAGTCCTGTTCCCGGCAGGCACGTGCCAGTGTTCCCAGAATATCGTCCGCTTCGTACCCTTCGCATTCCACAATGCGGTAACCAAGCAGGGTGAGCAGCTCCTTTACAACTGGCATCTGCTGCGCCAGCTCGGGAGGCATCCCTTTTCGCTGTGCCTTGTAGCCTGCGTATGCCTTGTGGCGAAAGGTGGGTGCGCGCAGGTCAAATGCGGCAGCAACGTGATCCGGTTTGGTTTCGTCCAACAGCTTTTGCAGCATGGAAAAAAAGCCGTAAATGGCGTTGGTGAACTGACCGTCCCGCGTGGTGAGCAGCTTAATGCCGTAAAATGCGCGGTTGAGAATACTGTTGCCATCCAAAATTAAAAGTTTCATTGTAATTTTCAAATCCTTTCAGGGTAGCCGGAAAACGTTTTTACCTATCATTTTCAAAGAAATCAAAATTAGGTGACTTATCTAAACTTTTACAGCTGCTGCAAAAGTCCGCAGACGGAAAGTGCGAGCAGGAATTGACCCAGATAATAGGTGGTAATATTGCAGGCACCCATCCAAGTCCGCTTTTTTTTCGGCAGTTTTTCGTTGCTGCAGATAATAATGGCGAGAATTGCGTCCGAAAGAAAAAAGAACAGCGCGCCGATTGCCGCAAACTTACCGTTTGCCGCAACAGAGAATAACGGAACCGCAAGAGCCGCCATGGCAGAAAGCAGAACGGCGTATGCTATGCAGGGAAAAGGCCCGAAATCCATCTGCCGAAAATATTTCCATCCGATCAGCGTCGTTGTACCAAACAGCACCGCAAAAAGAATCAGAGACAAAACTCCCGGTGGCTGTTGCGTCCAGAATGCGGTGCAGTAAAATATATGCCCCGTAAAAAACAGTGCCATGCCCCACAAAAGGCTGCGTTCGATTGCAATATCGCCCAAAAGACCAAAAAACATGCCAATGACCATCAGCCAACCATAGACGGTTGAATGTTGTACCGCACCAATCGTGCAGAGCGTCAGGGCAACACCGGTGCAAAGTACCTTAAATACCGTTCGGGTGCTTCCCTTGGTAAGACCGAACAACGGAAGAAAGATTGCGAACAACAGTACAAACGCAGCCGGAACGACAAACTTCATGGCAAAATGCTCCCTCTCAATGCAAATTTTTCAATCGATGCGATTGACAGGCGATTGTTTCTAATATTATACAGGAAAAAGAGAGAAATAACAACCGGAACCAACGCAATCGGGAGCGGCATATGGAAGAAAAAACAGGCATGCAATCCGGGTGGTTCTGTTGACAGATGCACTTCTTTGCGATACGATTACAATAGATATTTAATCAATCGCACAATGCAATTGCTGTCAATTTGGAGCAAAGTATGCGGAGTTTTGTCTCCGCCGGCAGCATTTTATCAAGCCCTGCAAATTTTTTGCATAGCTCGAGGAGGTGGCCGCAATGGCCGATACAACATTTAAGAATTCCTATAAGGTTGCCGAAAAAGAAATGGTTTCGCTTTCGGTTTATAATGTCGGGTTTCAACAGTGTGACCCGCTTTATCAGTGGGGACCCGGTGTGCGCGACCATTACCTGATTCATTATATTGTTTCCGGAAAAGGGGTATATACGGCAGGGGGCAAAACCTTGCCGCTTAGCGCCGGGGATGCATTTTTGGTGTATCCGGGCACAACCGTAACCTATGCGTCCGACCGGGCAGAACCCTGGGAATATTACTGGGTTGGATTCAACGGCAGCGATGCAGCACATTTGCTCAGTGCAACCGATTTTTCCCCTGAACATCCGGTGGTTCATGCCGGAGAATGGGGAGATTCTCTGCGAAAGCAGCTGTTTGCCATTTATGAGGCAAGGGGAAACAGCCTTTCTCAAATGGCACAGATGACGGGCAGACTTTATCTTGCTCTTTCGCTCTTTTTGTCCCACGCGGTGCAGGAGGATGCCAGAACCGACGCGCTCTCTGTTTATGTACGCCAGGCTACGGAATACATTGGTTACCGCTATTCGTACCCCATTACGGTAGATGACATTGCAGCATATGTCGGCATTAGCCGAAGTCATCTTTACCGTGCGTTTCGTGCGGTGCTGGGGCAGTCGCCCAAAACATATCTCTCCAAATACCGCATCCGGCAGGCGTGTGCGCTGCTGGGCAGACCGGAGCTTACGGTTGCCTCCATTGCGCAGTCGGTGGGGTACGAAAGCGGACTTTATTTCTCCAAAGTATTCCATAAGCTTAAGGGAATGACCCCCACGGAATTTATGCGGCAGGCTCGGACGAACGAAGCCACTCCCGTGCCTCCTCAAACCACTCCACCAGCTTAAACCGCACCTCGTATTGATCGGCATTTTCCACAATCTCAAGCTCATCTGCCGGCAGAACGGCATCCAGCTGTGCAGAGGCATCCACTTCCTCGGTTGCAGCGGAAAGACACATCGGCGGGAAGACGACACACCACCAGTTCTTTCCTTTTCCACTGCCGATGGAAACACGCAGTGCGTCATAGGTTCCGGCGGGCAGAGTAATTGTTTTGTATTCGCGCGTATTGAAATACATATTGGTGATCGTCAGCGTAACCGGGTAATGGTATCCCTGCTGAACAATTTCATCCTCGGCAGCGGCCTGCAGGGCGGGAATCGCGGCAGCAAGCTGTTCCAATGCCTGCTGCTTGTCATCCATTTCGCCCAAAAGCCCTTGCGCTTCTGTCAAAATCCGGTCGCGCACCTTCAGCTTGAGCGCCTGATCCTCCTCGGAATCCGAATTGGCCAGTACATGCAGCCGAACTACGCGGGTGGAAATATCTTCGCACTGTTTTGTAAAGCCTGCCATCATCAAAATGCCGCAAAGAATCAGTGCCATCACAAGCGCTTTTTCAATTCTGTGATTTTGTTTCATAAAAAAATCCGTCCTCTCCGAATCAAGTCATACGGAGTATGGACGGATTTTCCAGTTTTATACAAATATAAATGAGACTTAGACGATGGGTTCTATTTCGATTCCGCTATGTGCCGGAAAAACAAGAAAAACATCGTGGTATTGCTGCAAGAATGTACGGCGGCACATTTCAGCCGCAGTCGGGGAATCGAACAACCCGAAAACAGCCGTTCCGCTGCCGCTCATGGAGCTGCCGACTGCGCCGTTTTCAATGAAATCCTGCTTGATGGCGGCAATCTGCTCCGGGGCAACAACCGATTCAAAGGAATTGCCCAGTGCGGCAGACAATGCTGTCAGATTTCCGCTTCGCAGTGCTGCCACCGCAGCCAAAGCGGATGGATGCACCAGACAAGCCGAATCTGCTGCATGATAAGCCTCGGCAGTGGAGGAAGAAAAGGATGGTTTTACGATGACAATCGGGAACGGATGCATGGCAGGCAGGGGAGAAAGAATTTCGCCGATGCCTTCGGCGAGCTGTGTTCCGCCGGTCAGGCAAAAGGGAACGTCGGCGCCGACAGACTGCCCGATGGATAGAAGCTCGGAACGGGAGAGCGGCTCGTCCAATAAATGATTGAGCGCAAAGAGTACCGCAGCCGCATCGGCACTTCCTCCCGCAAGACCCGCCTGCGCCGGAATTTTCTTTTCAATTGCAACCAAAACGCCGGAGTTCGGAATCCGGGATGCGGAGAAAAACGCGGACGCTGCCTTGTAAGCAAGATTTTGCGCACCGCAGGGAACAGAAGGATCATTGCAGATAATCTGAATGTTTTCAGTGGGGGGGCAGTTCTCCTGCAAAGAAACGGTCACGCGATCAAAGAGTGAAACCGACTGCATAATCATGGAAAGAGAATGGTACCCATCCGGTCGTTTTCCGGTAATGTCGAGCGTCAGATTAATTTTTGCGTTTGCACGCATGCGCAGAGTTTTTGTTTGATTCATTGTGTATCTCCATGCCCGGGACAAACGGGCGAATCAAAGGGTGCTTTATTTCTTCAAAAAACGCTCCATACGCGAAAGAGCCTCGGTAATGTGCTTGAGAGAATAGGAATACGAAATGCGCACAAAGCCTTCGCCGCATTCACCAAATGCACTGCCGGGAACGACTGCTACGTGCTCTTCGGTGAGCAGCTTGCGGCAGAATTCCTCGGAGGAAAGCCCGCTTTTCTGAATGGAAGGGAACACATAAAACGCGCCCTCCGGTTCAAAGCACTCCAGCCCCATCTCGCGTAGCCCGTCCACAATCAGTCTGCGGCGCAGGTTGTATTCACAGCGCATATTTTCAATGTCGATGTCGCCGTTTTTCAGCGCTTCCGTAGCAGCATACTGTGCAAGGGTGGGCGCACTCATGATTCCGTACTGATGCAGCTTGGTCATGGCGCTAATGAGCGGAGCGGGCCCCAAGGCATACCCCAGCCGCCAACCAGTCATGGCATATGTTTTTGAAAATCCGCTCACCACAACGGTTCGTTCCTGCATTCCCTCAATCGAAGCAATCGAAACATGGCGCATATGACCATAGGTCAGCTCACCGTAAATTTCATCGGAAAGAACGAGAATACCAGTTTCGCGCAAAACCTCTGCAATTTCCTCCAGATGCTCGCGGCGCATTACCGCACCGGTGGGATTGTTGGGGAAAGGCAGAATCAGCAGCTTGGTTTTTGGTGTAATTTTAGCGCGCAAAGCCTTGGCTGTCAGCCGGAATCCGTCCGCGGCAAGTGTTTCCAGCGGAATGGGGACACCACCTGCCATTTCGGCCAGCGGTTCGTAACAGACAAAGCTTGGCTGCGGAATTAAAACCTCATCACCGGGATTAATCAGTGTTCGGATGCACGCATCGATCGCCTCGGAGCCGCCGACCGTGACCAGAACTTCGCGATCCGGGTCATAGGAAACGGAAAACCTGCGTGAAAAGTAGTTCGAAATCTGGGTGCGAAGCTCAGAAAAACCGCGGTTCGGCGAATAAAAGGTGTTTCCCTTTTCAATTGAATCAATGGCAGCCTGCCGGATGTGCCATGGGGTGGAAAAATCGGGTTCGCCGATGCTCAGGGAGATGACGTCTTCCATCTCATTTGCAATATCAAAAAAGCGTCGGATGCCGGACGGTTTGACCTGCTGAATCCGATCGCCCAGAACAGATTCATAGTCGATCACAGTACCATGCTCCTTTTATCTTTTTCTTTGCTTTCGGTCAGATCAAATCCGTTTTCCTTATATTTAGTCAGCAAAAAGTGCGTCGCAGTGGAAAGAACGCCATCCAGCGTAGAGAGACGTTTTGCAACAAACATTGCCACATCCTGCAGTGAACGACCGCGCACGCAGACTAAAAGATCGTATCCGCCGCTCATCAGATAAACGCTTTCCACTTCTTCATACTCCATGACGCGGTGGGCAATCTCATCAAATCCGGAATCGCGGCGGGGCGCAACCTTCAGCTCAATCATCGAGGTAACGTGCCCCGGTGCGGAGGAATCCCAGTCCACAACCGCCTGATAACCCTTGATGATACCGCTTTTTTCATATTCTGCAATTGCGGCGGCTACTGCGTCCTCGGTAGTGTCGAGCATGACTGCGATCTGCCGGTTGGACAGTCTCGCGTTTTCTTCCAGCAATTTTAAAATTTTTTCCTGCATAAAAGTGGCCGCCTTTCTTTGTTTTGGTTTGTTTTTTGCGACAACAAAAAGGAACTGAATTGTTACTTTTTGAAGGATTCGCATACAT
>CAKXIK010000002.1:0-10532 GCA_934875675.1 uncultured bacterium | reverse complement strand
CCCAAGTGTCAATTTAATATACCCGATGAAGGAATTCGTTGGATATATTATTATGGTAATGCGGTAACAATTTTTCTTGATAAAGCAAGCGGAAAACTTGCATTTCGGCCGGAATCATAGTATAATTTTAAAAATGTGTTTTGTAGGGAACTAGAAACAGGGCGCGGCACAGCGGTTTGTACCGTCCTTCGGGGAACGTTCTCCACAAAGAAAGGATGGTCGTTGTTATGCAGGATCTGAAAATTGAATTGACCAAAACACCGAAGGCAAAGCCGGCGGATGAGTCCAAGCTGGGCTTCGGCAAAATTTTTAGCGATCATATGTTCCTGATGGACTATGATGCCGGTGAGGGCTGGCACGATCCCCGCATCGTTCCGTATGCTCCCTTTGCGCTCGATCCCGCCTGCGTGGTGTTCCATTATGCACAGGAAATCTTTGAAGGCATGAAGGCATACCGCACGGCAGAGGGCAAGATTCAGCTGTTCCGCCCGGAATGCAATGCATCGCGTATGCAGGATTCTGCAGATCGTCTTTGCATCCCGAAGATTCCGGTGGAGGATTATGTGGAAGCGGTAAAAGCGCTGGTTAAGGTGGAACGCGACTGGGTTCCGCACACTGACGGTGCTTCGCTTTATATCCGTCCGTTTGTGTTTGCAACGGATGTAGGTCTGGGTGTTCATGCCTCCAAGAAATATACCTTTGCGATTATTTGTGCTCCCTCCGGCGCGTATTATGCCGAGGGAATTAATCCGGTTCGGATTTATGTGGAAGATGAGTATATCCGTGCGGCACCCGGTCTGACCGGCTTCACCAAGTGCGGCGGAAACTACGCGGCGTCCATCAAGGCGGGCGAGCTGGCAGAAGAGCAGGGCTTTGCGCAGGTGCTTTGGCTCGACGGCGTGGAAAAGAAATACGTTGAAGAAGTGGGCAGCATGAACATTATGTTCAAGATTGACGGCAAGGTGTACACCGCCGCAACGGTTGGAACGGTTTTACCCGGCGTAACCCGCCGCAGCTGCATTGAGCTGCTCAAGAACTGGGGCTATGAGGTGATTGAGGGTAAGCTCGCGATTGCGGATATTATGCAGGCTGCCCGCGACGGCAAGCTGGAAGAAGTATTCGGCACCGGTACGGCAGCTGTCGTGTCTCCTGTCAAGGAGCTTGTCTGGAAGGGCGAGCATGCCATGATCGGTGACGGCAAAATTGGCACCGTGACGCAGAAGCTCTATGACACGCTTACAGGAATTCAGTGGGGCAAGATTCCGGATTCGTTTGGCTGGACCTGCGAAGTGGAATAATTTCGCATCAATCAAGATTTTGGCGGCATGACCCATCCGGGCCGTGCCGCTTCGTTTTCAAGGAAAAACAGGCGGAGGGATTCAAATGCGAGAACTGCAGTTTACAGTGCCGCCTGAATTTGACGGCGCACGGGGAAAGTTTTTTCTGCGCAGTTTTTGCGGGCTTTCCTATCATATGGTGCTGGAACTGAAACAGGTGCAAAACGGTGTGACGGCGGACGGAATGCTTTTGCGGACAATTGACCGTGTGCATGCAGGGCAAACGGTTGTCATTCGTCTGCCATCAGAAAGGGAACGTCCGCAGCAGGCGGTGGAGATTCATGTGCCAGTGCTTTATGAGGATGAGGATGTGCTGGTGTTCGACAAACCGCCGTTCATGCCGGTGCACCCTTCTGCCGGGCATGCGGACGATACCCTTGCCAACGCGGCAGCATCGTATTTGCAGCAAAAGGGAGAAGCGGCAACCTTTCGCCCGGTGAACCGGCTGGACAGAAATACCTCCGGCATTGTGGTGACGGCCAAACACACTCATGCGGCATATGCGCTGACTGGTGCGGTGCAAAAGGCATATCTTGCCGTTGTGCAGGGAATTCTAACCGGTGAGGGAACCATTGACGCACCGCTGCGGCACAAAGAAGGACATGGAATCCGCCGGGAAATCGGCGAGGGTGGAGAACGTGCAGTGACGCATTGGAAGGCACTTTCGCAGGGAAACGGTCATACGCTGCTGGCAATTTGGCTGGAAACAGGAAGAACGCATCAGATTCGTGCGCATTTTTCTTCCCTGGGTTACCCGCTTGCCGGGGATGACATGTATGATGGATCAACGGAGCTGATTGCACGTCATGCACTGCATTGCGGACGGGCTGTATTTCCACAGCCGGTGAACAAGAAACTGATTCTGCTGCATAGTCCGATTCCGCAAGATTTTTGCGGGCTGCTGCAAGTGTGCGGATTCAATTTTGAAACGGCAGAAGATGGCTTAATAAGCTATTTTGAGATGAATTGCCTTGACATGACGGAAGGGACAGGGGACGGATATGGAATTAAAACGGATTGAAAGCTTTTGTGTCGATCACAATTTGCTGGAACGCGGAATTTACACCTCGCGCATTGACGGAGATGTAACCACTTATGATATCCGGATGCGTGTGCCGAATCGTGCACCGTTTCTGGAGAATGTCGCCATTCACACAATTGAGCATCTGTTTGCCACGCTTGCACGCAATTCCGAATACGCAAATCGCGTGATTTACTTTGGGCCGATGGGATGCCGCACCGGATTTTATTTTTTGACAAGAGATATTGCGCCTGCAGAAGTGATTGCTTTAATCATCCGTATTTTTGAACAGATTGCCGTTTATGAGGGAGAGGTTCCCGGCAGTACGGCAAAAGAATGCGGCAATTATAAGGAACTTCGATTGGAAGATGCAAAGCGCGAGGCGGTGGAATTCCTTCCGGTAATTCGGGAATGGACGGCAGAGAAGCTTCGGTATCGCCAAAAATAATTTTGCATTTTTAAAATTTTGAAGTGCCCCCTGCTGCAGAAAAAACAGTCGAATCCTTTACGGTAAAATTAGCAAAATTAGGCCTTCATATATTGTTTACATTTTCCTCTTGAAAAATGGGTAAAAATTTTGTATACTATTGAAAGGTTACAAATTGTAACTTTTTTAGTCGCCAAGTCACGGTCGGTATTTTTGCCGCCCGGAAAGGAGGAACGACTCAGTTGAAACAAGTTTTTCACGTTGGCACGGTGGTTGCCCGTGCCGTAAAAAAAGGCGTGCATTACACAGGACGTTTTCTGTATCTGGTGGGAATTCAGTCTGTCCGGATTAACCACAGAATCCGTCGCCGCAGTGCAAGGTTCTTTGCACCGGTTACTGTGTTCATGGCAAGGGGATATGACTGGTGCGTGGGTCGCCATCTGCGCAGTGCAAAAAAAGAATGGATCAGTATTCGGGAGGGCTTTCAAAAGGCTCGGAAACGAATCCGGTCTGCCAAGGGTTTTAGCGGAACCGCAAAAGAAGTTTTTCGTTCCACACAGCGTGCACTGGTTGCACACAAAGGAATTTTTGGAGGGCTTGTTAACATTGCCGCTCCGGTTGCTGCAATTGCCCTGCTTGTGATTAGCGCACAAAACATTTCCAAAGCGCAGTATGGTCTGGAGCTTTCCTACAACGGAACCAGCATCGGATGCGTACAGAATGAAAATGTGGTTGGCCAGGCGGTCGATATGGCTTCTGCGCGTGTTTCGGGTGCAGCAGAATCTGTGGATGTCAATGTTGTTCCAACCTATACCTTTACCGAGATTACCGATGATCAGTATTATGTTACGGCAAGCAACGTCTGTGACAAAATTATTGCCGCTTCCGACAGTGTAATTGAAGAGGCGACCGGCCTTTATATTGATAACACCTTCGTAGGTGCGGTAAAAAGCGAAACGGATTTGAGGTTTATCCTGCAGTCGATTTTGAAGCAAAACAAAACGGATGATTCCACCATGGACGTCGCTTTTGTGCAGGATGTTTCTCTGGTGGACGGAATGTATCCCACCGAAAGCATTATGACTTCTGAATCAATGCAGGCAAAGCTGACCGCAACAGAAGAGGTCAGCCAGTCTTATGTGGTTAAAGAAGGCGAGGCTCCGCTTTCCATTACAGCTAAGCTTGGCATCACCCTCAAGCAACTGCAGAATCTGAATCCGAATGTTGACCTGGAGAACGGATCGATTCATGTGGGTGACAAGCTTACAATCTCCGGTGAAAAGGGATTCTTGACGATTAAGACCGTCAAACAGGAAACGTACACACAGTCGATTGCGTATTCAACGGTAAAAGAAAAATCATCAAAGCTGTATATCGGTTCTTCCAAGGTGGCAACCAAGGGGCAAAACGGTGTGGAGCAATTGGTGGATGAGGTTACCTATGTGGATGGTGTCGAAGTAGATCGCCAAAATCTCAGCACAACAACACTGCAGGCTGCCGTGAACGAAAAAGTTCTCGTTGGTACAAAGCAGCGTGCAACCTATACGATGTCCTATTCCAGCGGCAGTTCATCAATTCAGTCTACCGGAACACTGATGTGGCCGGTGCCTGCTTCCCGTACCCTTTCGCAGAGATATGGTGTTTGGGGTGTTGCCGGCGGAATTCACCGTGCAATTGATATTCAGGCTCCGTCAGGCAGTACGATTTATGCTGCTGATTCCGGTAAGGTTGTCAGCGCAGGCTGGCATCCGGGCTATGGATATAACCTGACGATTCAGCACTCGAATGGCATGAAGACCTTTTATGCGCACTGCTCCCGTTTGTATGTGAGTGCAGGAGCAACGGTTTCCAAAGGCACGGCAATTGCCGCAGTTGGCAGAACCGGCTATTGGGCGACCGGAAATCATCTCCATTTCAGCGTGATTGTAAACGGCGTTTATGTTAATCCGTTGCGATATGTAAGCTGAAAAAATTAACAGTTCAGAAGCTGCTGCATGGCGTGAAGATTTCGCGTTCTGCAGCGGTTTTTTTGGTTAAATGTAATTTTCTTGAAGGGGAAAGCTTTTCCCTTTGCAAAAACAGTGTATCCGTGATAAACTATTCGTATTACAAAATGAAAAGGTATTGCTTTGCCGGAAAGGAAGGATCCTCGGTTTGAAGTATGAGATGGAACTTGGTGCGTGGAATCAGGTATTTGCGGTTCCTGCCGCCGTGGTGGATCGCCACCTCAAAATGGCGGGCTCGGCACAGCTGAAGGTGCTGTTGTGGCTTTTGCGCCGTGCAGGGCAGGAAAACGACCCGGAAGAGATCGGTGCTTCCCTTGGGCTTTCCCGTGCGGATGTCTGTGATGCGATGCAGTATTGGATTGAGGCAGGGTTGATCCGCGAAAATGACGGAGAACTGACTCCTGCCGGAACGGTGCAAAAAGAAGAAACAGCGGTTTCGCCGCAGGAGCAAAAGCAGCAGGCGGTTCCGCAAGCAGAGCCAGTTGCCGCCGAAAAGCTACCACGCAAACCAATTCGTCCCCGCCAGCTGGATTCGGCAGAGGTGGCGGCGCGCATTAACAGTGATGAAGAGATTCGCTTTATGATGGATACGGTGCAATCCATTTTTGGACGGCCGATTTCCACGCCGGAAATGGGTACGCTGCTGAATTTGCACGATTGGGATGGTTTGCCTGCAGACGTAGTTGTCATGTTGGTGCAGTACGCGGTGAGTACGGGAAAAAACAATATGGCATATATTGAAAAAATGGCGATCAGCTGGGCTTCGGAGGGAATTGATACCCACGAAAAAGCAGAGCGCAAAATTTGTGAACTGGACGATAGGCGAAAGGCATGGAATCGGATCTGCAAATTATTTGGAATTGAAAAACGCCCGGCAAGCGCAGCTGAAAGTGAAGCCGTTTCCCGCTGGATTAACCTCTGGCAGTTTGACGATGATCTGATCCGTGAAGCATATGACCGCTGTGTGGACAGTACCGGGAAAGTCCGGTTTTCGTACATCAATAAGATTTTGGAACGTTGGAATACACAAGGCGTGCGCACCGTGGCAGAAGCACGCAGCGAAAAGGATGGCAAAAAACAGGCAGCCAAGCCGGTGGCAGAAGGAAAGCGCAAAACTTCGTATGATATCAATGAATTTGAGAAGATGGCACTCAACGGCGATCTGATGATGAAATAAACCTGCCTGTTGAAAGGAGTGAGGCTTTCTATGGGATATGACCGTGAAATTTATGACAATGCGATGGCAACACTGGCCGATCGGCGAAGTGCAGCGAACCGAACCGCACGGCAGCATCGCGAGGAAGTGCGGCAAAAGTGCCCGCGTGCATTGGAGATTGAACGTGAAATTTCCGGAGCAGGCCTGCGTGCGGCAAGGCTGATTGTGGCGGGGAATGACGCCAAGCAGCAGATTGAACAGCTCGCGGAAGAAAACCTGCGCCAGCAAAGGGAATTTGCTGCGGTGATGCGCCTGGCAGGTTTTCCGGAGGATTATATGGAGCCGCGGTTTGCCTGTTCTGACTGCAAGGATGAAGGATATATTGACGGAAAGATGTGTGAATGCCTTAAATTTTTGCTGCGGGAAACCGCCCAGCAAAAGCTGAACCGCTTGACACCTCTTTCTTTGAGCTCGTTTGAACGATTTGACCTTTCTTTTTATTCCACCTCGCCGGATGAAAAGACGGGGCTTTCTCCACGGCGCAAGATGGAGGATATTTTCCGCTTTTGCACGGGATATGCAAAACATTTCACCCCACATTCCCCCAGTATTCTTATGACGGGTGCAACAGGGCTCGGAAAAACACACCTGTCGCTTGCAATTGCCAGAGAGGTGATTGAGAAAGGGTATGGCGTGGTGTATGGCTCTGCACAGAATTTGATGCTGCAGTTGGAGCGCGAACGTTTTGGCCGTGCAGAGACAACCGAAAGTGAACGCCAGATGCAGGATTGTGATTTGCTGATTCTGGATGACCTCGGGGTCGAGTTTATGACGCAGTTTGTCAGCTCGACGATTTACAACTTGATTAATACCCGGTTGATGGCAGAGCGCCCCACCATCATCAGCACCAATCTTTCCATTTCAGAATTGGAAACGCGCTATTCTGAACGTGTGGTTTCCAGAATTATTGCCAACTATCGCATTTTGCCGTTTCTCGGGCGGGATGTACGGCAGCTGAAACGGATGCGTGAGGCAGGGAAAAATTAAAAAAACGCTTTTTCGGATGGTTCAACACCGACGAAAAAGCGTTTTTAGTTGGATGGCTGTGAAAGCTATGTGACTTTAGAACTTGGCGAATGTAACCAAACAACTACGGTAACGACAAATAACAGGATGCCGGCAGCAACGAGTACGCCGAGCAAAGGCGAATCGGTTCCGGCAATTTCTAAAACTCCGCGCAGCAAGCTCCAGACAGAAAGTGCTGCCACCGCTGAATTATAGCAATTGAATGCGAGGCGGGGCATGGGAGAAAGTCTGAAAAGTCCGAACAGGAGAAAAGCGGCAACGCCGAAAAAAAGAGGAAAACAAAAAAGCCATGTCATAAATGGGGAACTGACTCCGTGTGAAAAGCGGGAATAGATTTCGCTCACAGTGAGACACAGCAGCGTGGTAACGGCATACGTTATCACCGTTTTTACCGTTCGTTTGGAGCTAATAACCAATGTAAACAATGTCGCTGACCTGCCTTTCGCCAAGATTTCTTCCGTCTGTGGGAACGTTGACAATGCTGCCGTTGAACCACATGGTGGAGGAACCGCCGCCGTCCAGATTATAGGCAAGCGAGCAGCCTTGTTCCTGAAAAACCTGAGCAAGCTGATAAAGGGAAAGCCCCTCACTCTGATTGGTGCGTCCGTCAGAAACGATTATAAGGTAATGCAGCGGGTTAATGATGCCGATCGCGGTGCGGGGATTGCTGTTTTTTGCCTGATCGACCTCTGTATTTTGGTCTACACAAATTGAGCTGTTTTGCAGCAGAGCAGGCCCAAAGGAAAATACCTGCAGCGCACCGTTATCGAGCAGGGTTTGCGCGTCTGTATCGGTTTCAGATACGGTTTCAAAAGAGCCGTCTCCCCAGATTACAAGTGCATCACGGCTGCTTGCGGTACTGCGATAAAGTGTGCCGTTGCGCAGTACAAATCCGCTATTGCGAAATCCGTAGTAATCACCGTTAATTGCGAAAATTGCGTTGTGTTCTTCCGCCATTGACGATGTGGTTTGCTTGATATTACGCCCGAATGTGTTTTGTGCCAGAGCAGTTTTCAGGTATTCGATGCTGCTCAGTTGAATGTCTGCAATATAAATTTGTGTATTATCTTTTTGTTGGGTTGAAATAGAGATGGAAAGGTTGTCATCCTGATACGAATTTTCTGTAAAAACACCGTTCGCGTCGGACTGTGATGCAGTTTTTGCGGAAGATTGCGAACCGGATGCAGCAGAGGAAGCCGGGATGATCGTTTGTTGGGAATGTGGAATGACGAATGTATCCAGCAGAAGATACGATGCAAACAACGTAAGCAACAGAGAATAGCAGATTGCCCATGCAAAAGGTTTCCGAAACAGTTTCAAGACGATTGCCGTCCTTTCGAAGAATTTTGCGGCGCGAAAACCCACCGGCGCTGTAAAAAGTAGCTGAAACAAAACAGCAGCAGATCAACCGCAGCTTTCAAAATTGTGGGATAAACCGGCAGAGAGGAAGCCCAGCTGACAAGTCCTGCGCTCAAAGCCATCTGTGATAGGAACAAAATCAGATACCGCATCGCCTGACGCTGCACATTGCCTTGCGAAAGAAAGCTCCAATTTCGGTTGATAACAAAATTGAGCAATCCGGAAAAAAGGCGTGCCAGTATTGTTGCCCACACAAACCGTCCGGGAAGATCCCCCCCAAGCACAATGCCAATCAGAGTAAACAACCCGAGATCAATCGCAGAACAAAGCAGAGAAGAAGAAACAAACCGCAGAGGTGTGCTGAACACACGAAGAGAATCGCGTACCGGGCGAAAATGAGAGCTTTTGTTGCCAGCTTCATAAATGGTAGAAATCATTACGCTGTGTAATGGAACTCCATTTTTGACCGCCTGCATCAGAAAGCTCATTTCATATTCATAACGGCTGCCGGTCGTTTGCAATGCCAACGAAACAAGCGATGCCGGAACACAACGGAGCCCTGTTTGCGTATCGCTGCAGTGACTGCCGGTGCTTAGGAAAAAAAGTGCGGAGGAAATACGGTTTCCGAATCGACTTCTGCGAGGAATGCCGTCGGTATGAAAATTGCGCGTATCCAGGGTCAGCGCGTCGGGAAATTGTGCTGCTGCAGCTAATACCCGTGCAATATCATCAGCGGTGTGCTGCCCGTCTGCATCACAAGTTAAAAAACCGCATGAAGTGGGAAAACGAGTCATCATTTCCCGGATTCCTGTTTTAATTGCGGCGCCCTTCCCTTTATTGACGAAGTGATGACAAACCGTGCAGCCCAGTTGCTTGAGAAGATCAAACACGGATCGAAAGGAAACACTGCTGCCATCGTCCACTACAACAATTTGTGAAATCCCAATCGAAAGTAAAGCTTGAATCAGTTGCACAAGACGGTTATCCGGGTTCAATGCAGGAATAATAATTGTGTAATCTGCCATTTCTATAACCGTTCCTTTCCGCGGTGCGTCTGAAAGATTGCTCTTTCAAGCGGATTGTTATGCGCTCAACGCTATCCGGATTTCAATCAGAACAGTATTATTATGGAAAGGTTATGTGAAGCTTTTATGACGCAAAGGCGAAGAACAGTTGAAAAAAGCGGCTGCCATCCGGCAACCGCTTTTTTATTTTAGCAGGCAGCAGTTTGTTCAGTAACAGAAAAAGGCGAATGTCCATTTTTCTGCCGACGCAGACGATCTCGACAGCGAATGAGTCGAAAACGATTGTACCGCTGAATCATTACATATAGCAAGTGAACCAGTGCGTTGAGTGTTGCACTGAGCAGCCGAAGCTCGATGGGGGCAATTAGCAGCAATGCAAAGGAAAGCAGGAAATTTGAAAAGTGAATCCATTCCCCGCGGCATGTTTCAATCAGAAACGTATCCAAATATTCTGCCGTTACCGGTTTCAGATGTTCCTTGGAAAAGCCATCTTCCGGAATGCGCTGCGGAAGTTTATCTTTCCAGGACTTAATATGAAAATAGCGTTGATAAAATTTTCCGTTGTCTTCCCAATCAAAAGCACGGTATCGGCGGCCATCCGGTGAAAAACGTTCATCCGTGCCGCGGCAGCCCAAACGAAAAACAATATAGTACCAAATTGCGGTGAAGAAAGCGACAAACAGCACTTTCCAAAGCATTGAATCCGCATCAAACATTTTAGTCACCCTTTCCTGCAGCTTTACCACGAAGCTTTATATTTTATTATATGGTTTCATTTTGAACAGATGATTAACATACTCCGAAAAAACATAAAACTTCCCCAATGATGAGGAACTTGTGTTGCACGGTTTAAAAAAACGTTAAAAGCTTTATAGTGAGTCATCGCGTTTCCGGCAAGGTAATTGATATTCATAGCGATAGAAAACGCCGAATCTGCAATCATGCAAATTCGGCGCTGTAACTTATGTATTGTAAACTCAGCAGAAGTAGTCAGGAACAACGGGTTTGCCGCTGTTAGCAGAATCAATAATTGCCATGCAGGTTGCAATGGTGTTTGCACCTTCATAAACGGTTGTCTTGACCGGCTTGTCGTTGACAATGATGTCGTAGAACTC
>CAKXIK010000001.1:68905-118916 GCA_934875675.1 uncultured bacterium | reverse complement strand
GAGCAATCACAAAACCATGCGTACACTCGGAGGAAAAAGTCCGCTTCAATTTCTCAAAGAAAAGCTGTCCGCGTGAACGCGCGCCGCATTTCAAAGCCTTTTCCCTCCGCCTGCGGCTCCGGTCTAAGGCTTTGAAATGCGATTGTTACCATATCTTTTTTTTTCGGGTAGATGGGTCATATCTATTTACAACGCAGATTATAATGCTTAATAATAATCCCGTTCGCTTGACAATCAGAATGGAGCTATTGTAGAATAATGACAAAGATTTCTTGTATTTATCTAATAGCAGAAACCCCAACCGTAAATCGGTAAACATGAATCGACAAAATGATATCGAAGGGTGTCAGCTTTGATATTTATCCGCCGTTTCAAGAGAAATTCGTTTGATACGGTTTTCTCTATATGGGATTCAGCCAAAAGGGGTGTTGATAACAATGAAAATTTTCCATCGGAAGGAAAATGAATGGGAAAAAGAACTTGCCCGTGCGCAAAAAGAGGAATTACCGGAGTTTCTCCGTGAGGATGGTGCGAAAGATTGGCGGCAAGAGGAAGGCGACTTCGCAGAATGGGACGAAAAAGATAGCAATACGGAAGCGAAGACTGAAATTAGCCTTGAGCCACACAAGCCCGGTGCAGTCAAAATCTCTCCCGATGTGCTGTCCGACGCAGAGGAGGATGAAGAAGAGGATGAGGAGAAAATCACTCCGTCTGAATTGGAAGAAAGTGATATTCCCTGGCTGCTTCCCTGCACACCTCCATGCCCACCCGAATTTTCTGAACAGAATATGGAACAAACCATACCCGGTTCCGTGGCAGAACCCGAAAAGAAGTCGCATTTTAGCACACCCCTGGTGCCTCTTCTGCTCATTACCTTTGCGCTGGTTGCCGTTGGCTTAATGATTTCCTATTTTACGCAGGATTCGTCAGTGGTTCCATCCCAGCCGGAGATTGCCTGGGTGCAGATGGCATATGAGCAAAAAAATGCAATCTATCAAATGGATGAAACCGGGGAATATCTTTACACGCTTCCTTATGGGGAAGACCAGGTGAAAGCATATTTTGCGGATTACGGATATACCGAAGCGGCTGAGCTGCAAACAGATAAAGGAACCCTGATGTTCAACAAAGGAAATGAGAGCAAAACGGTCACACGCAAGCAATCCGTTACCACAGGGGATTGGCCCTACGAAGTCTGGCAGATTCACCGCGTGTCATAAGCTCAAATTTTATTGATTTTGTTTCCGATTACTTGCTTGCAGAGTTGCCGTGCGAATTGCTTGTAAAAGCCGGTCTGTCATCTGTGCAAAACCCTGACGGTTCGGGTGAAGGAACCCGTCCTCAAATAAAAGCGTGTCGTGGTCAATGAGTGTGTATCCGTCAATCACTGTCATGTGATCATATTTTTCCTGTTCTGAAAGCAATAATTGCCGAACATGGGTCAGCGGTGCACCGTGCGGTCGTTTGTCGTCGCAATCAGCTCGCCAGAGCGGACTGATTATATACACAGGCACACCCGGAAAAAGAGCGTGCAGCCGGGCAAAATAGGCGGAAATATTCGCCTGCAGTTCCTGGATCGACTGGCAGTCGTGCCAATCATTTGTGCCATAAGCAACCGTGATGCAGGCAGGGCAGAACGGCAGCTTTTCCATCCCGTTTAGGCTTTCCGGCTGAAAAATGTGCCCTCCAATGCCCTGATTGAGCACGTCAGCGTCCAGAGCATCTCCAAGCCGTGCAACATAACACTTGCTGGGCCATCCCGCCACAAAGCCCTGTGTAATGGAATCACCCAGGCAAAGAATCTGTGGCCTTTTTGCAGCAGGTTCCAACGAACCGTTGGAGCGCAGGTGTGAGAACCCACAGCCTAAAATCAACGGGAGAACAATCTCAACCTCGCGCAGACGGTGCTGCGGATTGGAAAAAGAAAAGTGCAGTGTAGTGCGCCGGGGACGTTCGGATTTCACTAAACGCCCATCCAACAGAAAATCAATGCCGTCCACGCGTGCATGATGATTCGTTCCGCCGCCGCCAAACATGCGCATCATATTTTCTTTTGCTTGCTTTTTGTCCGCTGGCTTCACTTGTTTTGCCACAGGCAAAAATAGCTTGAGAACATTGTGAGGCCGGCACCGCAAAGAAATGCGGCTGCCATTTGTGCGAAATCGCAGAACAACGCCGGCTGCGGAATCGGTCATGGCATTCCACATTGCGTTCGACTGTACCGCTTCAAGCTGTTCGGGAAAGAAGCGATGGAAGGAAACATAACCCTTTTCATCCATCGAAGATGAGAGTGAGCCTTGTACAAAGATTTCGGGATTCATCTTACACCTCATTCGTTTCATTGTCTGGGACGGGATGCGATTCTACCGTTTTCATTCATTATAAGGCATAAATGAAAAACCTTCAAGAATCTGCGGAAAAAAGGACGTATTTTGGAAAAGAAAAATCGCCAGAAATGCTTTTAGAGCATAATCTGGCGATTTCATTTTGTTATAAAGAATCAGGTTTCCGGGAAAAATGCATTATGAATTGCACGAACGGCGCGATCTGCGTCTTCACGGGCAATCAGCACAGAAACCTTAATTTCGCTGGTTGCAATCATCTGAATGTTGATCTGAACGCTGTAGAGAGCTTCAAACATTTTGCTGGCAACACCTGCATGTGTTTCCATACCGGCACCAACGATGGAAACCTTGGCAACATCGTTATCGTAAATCACCTGTGCATTGCCAAAAGTTTCGTCCAAAATGGCGAGGGTGTCTTTCAAATAGCCGGAAGCAACCGTAAAGGTAATATCTTTGGTTCCGTCACGGCCCACAGATTGCAGAATAATGTCCACATTAATGTCTTTGGCTGAAAGACGTGAGAACAGCTTGAACGCAGTGCCGGGTTCATCGGGAACGCCGATAACCGAAATCCGTGCAACATTTGTATCCTTTGCAACACCACTGATTAACATTTTTTCCATTCTGGTAGCCTCCTTCACAATTGTGCCGGGGATATTCGTCAGGCTGGAAAGCACTTCCAACTCAACGCTGTATTTTTTTGCCATTTCAACGGAGCGATTGTTCAGAACCTGCGCACCTAATGTTGCAAGCTCGAGCATCTCATCATAAGAGATCGCCTCCAGCTTGGTAGCATCGGGAACCTTGCGTGGGTCTGCAGTGTAGACACCATCCACATCGGTGTAAATCTGGCATTTGTCTGCCTTCATTACAGCAGCAATTGCAACAGCACTGGTGTCACTGCCGCCGCGTCCCAGCGTAGTCATGTCGCCAAACTGGTTTACGCCCTGGAATCCGGCGACCACCACGATATTGTGTTTATCAAGTTCTGCCTTCAGGCGATCCGTATCTACACGCTTAATGCGGGCGGAGCCATAGACAGAATTCGTTTTGAAACCTGCCTGCCAGCCCAACAATGAAACAACCGGATACCCGAGTTTTTCAATTGCCATTGCAAGCAGCGAGATAGAAATCTGCTCGCCGGAAGCCAACAGCATATCCATTTCACGTTTGGAAGCGTTAGGATTAATCTCGTTTGCTTTTTCGATCAGGTCATCGGTGGTATCACCCTGTGCGGAAACAACCACCACTACGTCGTTGCCCTGCTTGTAAGTCTCGGTGACGATGCGCGCCACATTGAATACGCGTTCTGCATTTGCGACCGAAGATCCGCCAAACTTTTGAACAATCAGACTCATACGTCAGTTCCCTCCAATAATCAAGTCAATCTATCACGAAACGGTTCAGTCAAGAAAAACGGCTGCACCGTGACTGTCACTTTTTAAAATTTTCAACTGCCAACCGGAGATTCCTTTCTCATCCAATCGGGCAATAGCATATTCTTCAAAATCCCGTGCAACATCATCGCCGATAATTGCAATGATCGATGGTCCCGCACCACTGATGTATGTTCCGTAAGAACCAAGTTCATACGTAATGCGGAACACCTGTTCCATACCGGGAATAAAGTGTGCACGATACGGCTGGTGCAAGGTATCTTGTACCGCGACCCGCAAATTTTCCAGTGAACCGGAGAAAAGCGAAGCAGTAATAAGCGCAGAACGGGAAAGGTTATACACAGCATTCTGGCGAGAAACTTCCTGCGGCAAAACACCGCGCGCGACCTCTGTTTTGAGTTCAAACGGAGGAATTAATACCGCAAAGCGAATTTTGGGAGCAACCGGAACGCTGACGCTGTACACACGGCGGTTTTCTACGGCAGAGGCAACCAAACCGCCTAAAACTGCAGGCGTAGTGTTATCGGGATGCCCCTCCAGACGATTTGCAAGATTTACAATGTCATGTTGGTCAAAGGGATTACCAAGCAGGCGGTTTGCGCCGAGCAGCCCGGCAACAATGCAGGCAGAGCTGCTGCCCAGTCCGCGTGTCATGGGAATGTCGCTTTGCTGCTCAATCCGCAGACCCGGCAGCTTTGCACCGCATTCATCGTAAAGCTGTTTTGCAGCCCAGAAAATTAAATTGTCTTCTCCGGTGGGAACATCCAATCCGTCGCGGGAGGAAATGAAAATGCCATCTTCTTCCTCCATCCAAACCTGATTGTAAAGTGTGAGCGCAATCCCAAGCGAATCAAAGCCGGAGCCAAGATTCGCGCTGGTTGCGGGAACCTGAATACGAATCATGAGAATATAACCCTTCCTTTGGCATGCGATTATTCAAATTCGGCGATCCGAATTTGGCTTTCTACCGTGCATCCGGCTGCCGCCAGTGCTGCAGATTTTTCTTCCAGAACCTTTTCCGGTTCGGCAACAGAAATAACGAAGGCAACTTCATTGGCAGGTGCATTAGAGCGGTTGAGGAAGGCCACCTTGCCAAACACTATTTCGGCTGCAGATTTGGCTGCTTGTGCAGAAACTGCGCTGACACGGAAATACTTTCTTACCGTCAGTTCACGGTAATCGGCAACCACATCATCGCCGCCTTCAGCCCAGCTCAGATATTTGCGCGCATCTAAATGCTTTGCACAATCGATCACATCGGCAACCACCGCGCTTGCAGTTGGGAATTTGCCGGCACCTTTGCCATAGAACAGCACATCACCGGTTTCATCGCCCTCTACCATGATGGCATTGAAAACGTCATCAACACTTGCCAACTGGCTTTCATGAGAAATCAGATACGGAGCAGTCATGATTGCAACCTTGCCGTCCGAAAGCTTATGCGTGCATCCCAACAGCTTAATTACACTGCCAAACGATTCTGCATATTCCACATCGGCAAGTGTAACGCCGGTGATACCTTCGGTGTGAACCTGATTAGGATAAACATGGCGACCGAATGCAAGGGAGGCAAGAATGCAGATTTTGCGGCAGGAGTCGTGTCCCTCAATATCAGCAGCAGGATTGCGTTCCGCATAACCAAGCTTTTGCGCCAAAGCAAGAGCATCTTCAAAAGACATTTGTTCCTTTATCATTTTAGTCAAAATAAAGTTTGTGGTTCCATTTAAAATACCGGAAATTTGTTTTACTTCATTTGCAGCGAGGCACTGTACCATCGGGCGGATAATCGGAATTCCTCCGCCGACGCTTGCCTCAAACAAAAAGTTAGCATTGTTTTCTTCTGCAAGTTTTAAAAGAGCCGCACCTTTTTCTGCAACCAGTTCTTTGTTAGAGGTGACAACGCTTTTTCCCTGAGAAAGGCAGCGGGAAACAAACTCAAAGGCGGGGTGTACGCCACCCATCACTTCAACAACAACACGGATATCCGGATCGTTTACAATCACTTCAAAATCCTTTGTGAACCGGTCGGAATAGGGCAGACCCGGAAACTCCCGAAGATCCAGAATATATTTGACGTTGATTTCTTCCTTGGCACGTTTTGTAATGCTGTCGTGGTGCGAAAGCAAAACCTCCACCACACCCGAACCGACAACGCCATGACCCATCACAGCAACCTGAATCATTAGAAAAAACACCCTTTCTTTTCGTATTTTACTGCACCGAAAGATTATGTGCAGTACCCGCGAATCAAGATTCGCACAGCAGTATGACACTGCATCTTTATAGTAATAAATTATTAATTGCCTGAAATGCTCTCAATGGTGTCAACGCCCTCGATGTTGCGCAGACGATCCAGCAATTGAGAAATGGAAATGTCCAGATTTTGCACATCGCAGGAAACTGCGACCAAAGCCGCTCCGGCAATTGGAATGTTTTGATTGACGGTCAAAATATTTGCTCCCGCATTATAAAAAGTGGAAATCAGCGACATTAAAACACCGGGCTTGTCACGCAGAATAGCATGAACCGAAATAATGTGAGAAGCGGGTGCGTCGCTATAGGCATACACACAATCCTTATACTTGTAAAATGCGCTGCGGGAAATTCCCACCAACCGAGTTGCTTCGGCAGCGGAATGAGCCTGACCGGTGGAAAGAAGCTTTTTTGCTTCCACAACCTTTAAAAAAATTTCCGGCAGAGCAGAAGAAGAAACCAATAAAAATGAGGAATCCTTCATGGAAGTCCACCACCTGAATACGAATGTATTGTGTCGAAATACACTATACCATGCCTAATAAAGTTTCTCAAACATCATAATATGCCGAATTTGACTATATTCCAATAAATTCAGGAAATTTTACAGCATTAAACTAAAAAAGCTTTTAATATCTCGTAAAATCTTGAAATATCTTTCAAATAAAACAAATTAATCAGTTGATTGTTTGTCTGGGACAAACGAATGCTTTTTTTAGAAGGACAGATAAAAAACACTTTTGTGCATTCTTTTCATAAAACGATAATGAATCAAAAAAATACCGTATAAATTGAATTGATGTGAGAAAAACAACCGTGCTATCGGCTGGGTGCAATGCATTCAGTCAACAGCACGGTGATGGTCAGGCAATTAATCGGATTCTTCAGAAGAATCTGATGCAGAGGTAGCCGGATTTGATGGCACCAAGGGTGGTGCCGAAGAAGTGCTTGAAGAGCTGGAGGTAGAAGGAGGAGTGGAAGCGACAGGCGAAGAAGAATTGGAATTCTGGGAGGAAGTCACTTCCGGTTCAGAGCTAGTGTCTGCCACACTTTCCGGCGGTGTCCAGGTTTGACCGGGGCGAATCACTGTACCTTCATGAACCGTGCACGGTGTTACGCAAGTGTCCTTTTTAAACCAGCCGACCGCAACATCTGTACAACCGGTTGTTGCAAATCCACCGGATTCCTTGCAATAATAGCGCTGTTGAATGGTATCCGGCATCGTAAATGTCTTTTTGGGTTTATTTGCGAGATATTGTTGCATAATCCCTTTCCAAATCGGTACGCCCCAGTGAATGCCCGAAATCTTTGCCGGTGTTTTGTAACCGACCCAAACAGAAGCAACGCAATAGGGATTGCCGGCAATAAACCAGCGATCCTTAAAGTCATTGGTGGTACCGGTTTTGCCAAAACATTGCCAACCTGAGATGCGGGCCCCCTTTGCGGTACCTTCATTCCCATTCACGATAGCCTGTAAAAGCTGATTCATTACACCTGCCGTAGCAGTGGAGATGGCTTGCATGCCGCTCTCATTTCGATTGTCCAGAATTACTTTTCCGTCAATGTCGGTAACGTAATAATAGGAGTACGGTTCATAATACATGCCGCCATTACCAAAGGTTGCATAGGCAGCCGCCATTTCCCGGGCGGTGGTGCCTGTGATCGTACCGCCGGTGCCCATGGAAGAAAGAGTTAAATCCGTCAGTTCTTTACCATTCGAGGCAACATATTTTTTGTAAATCGTTGAAATATGAAAATTATCATGAAGAAAATCGAAGCAACGTTCCAATCCAACCAAATTTGCAGTTCGAACCGCAGCACAGTTTGAAGAAATTTCCAATGCTTTCTGCACCGTCATGTCACCGCGATAGCTGCCATAGGAGTTGGTTGGATATTTGCTGCCGTCCGGCAAATCAATCGGCTCGTCCTGCACGATCGTTGACCAATCCAGCAGACCGTATTCCAAAGCTGGCGCATAAGCAGAAAGAGGCTTAATGGAAGAACCCGGCTGGCGTTGTGCATCAACGGCATAAGAGAAAAGCCGGTTTCCTTTTTTTTCTCCGCGCGCACCCACCGTTGCCATAACGCGTCCCTCATAGTCCATTACAAAGATGCCGGACTGCAGATTCGGATACTGTTTTGTCAGTGTTGCAGCATTTGTGATATAGGCATCCTCACAAATAGCCTGCATTTCTTTATCCTTGGCGGAATAAATTTTCAGACCGCCCTGATAAAGTACCTGTGTTGCCGTTTGTTCCGAAAGCCCTTTTTGTTCCATCAAATCATCAATGACGTCTTCGCGCACCAGGTCAGTGTACCAATCAACAACCGAGGTTGCGCTGGACGTGGTGCTGCTGCTGGTATCCAGCACAAGCTCCTGATTCTTTATCTCGTTATACTGGCTTTCGGTAATCTTGCCCTGTTCATACATGAAATAAAGAACATCCTGCCGTCGTTGGGTATTGTTTTTAGGATTGTAAATCGGGTTATAGCGCGAAGGGTTCTGGGTAATGCCCGCAATTGCGGCGCACTCCAGCAGCGAAAGCTCGGAAACATCCTTGTTAAAATATGTTTCTGCGGCTGCCTGTACGCCATAGGCGCCGTTGCCCAAGGGAATAATATTCAGGTAATATTCAAGAATTTCATCTTTGGAATAATCCTTTTCCAAGTTCAAAGCCTGAAAGATTTCCTTTAGCTTTCGTTCAATACTGACTTCATTGTTGCCCGTCACGTTTTTAATCAGCTGCTGTGTAATAGTGGAACCGCCGGCCTTACTGTCGGTTTTGTGAAGAAATAGATTGACTACGGCAAAAGCAGTCCGCTGCCAATCCACGCCGTGATGTTCCAAAAAGCGCTTATCCTCGGTCGCAATGACCGCTTCTTTCAGGTTGTCCGGAATCTGGTTCAAATTCACCCACTTGGTGTTTCGTTCTCCGCGCAATTGTGTTGTTTCTGCCCAGTTGCCCTCAGCATCCTGTTCATAAACATAACTGGTTTGCGGCTGCTGAAATGTTTTAAGGTTGATGTCTGCCCGGGAATCACGAAGACTGAGCACATAACCAAGCATGGCGATTCCGACGATGATGCCGGTGATCAACCCAATCAGCATAATGCTCCAGAATCCCTTCCAAAAAACGCGAAAAACGCGACCGGCAATACTGGCAGCACCACGCTGTGACTGTGGTTCGTTCATGTGAGATACATCGGTTGAATGTTCAACTTTTTTCTGCATTGCAGAAATTCGCCCCCTTTGCGAAAGCTGATATCACTTGCGCGCAACGGAATCCATTCCGTTGCACAAAACATGCAGACGGACAAGTTTCTGCCCTTCGGTTGGCAAAACTGCTCACCAACCATAACAAAGCAGAATATGATTATTATACCACATATAAAGGCAAAAAGTAAATAAATCAAAAATTTCTGCTAAAAAGAGGAAATCGAACAAAGAGCAAAAAAACGTTATGCTGTCTTTTGAATAAATTGCCGTATTTTTCACCACAATAAGGATAAAAAGAATTTCATTGGCGAAAAAATTTAATTTTGCAACTTGAAGCGGCTGTAAATCCCGATTCCCAATTGGAAATTTGGATAAAGCTCCAAACCGCTCCGATTTTATTGTTGGAAAGGAATGAAAATATTATGCTGAAAAAATGGTTTATTACGGCTTGTTGTTCTGTGGCGGTCTGTTTGGCGGTGACGTTGTGGATTGTTCCTCAAATCAAAAGCTCGCGTGCGGCGGCAATGCCCCAACCGTCAGCTTCCTCTGAATTCCGGCCGATTTCCGTCGCGAGCAGTCGGGAAACCGTGTCGTCGCAGGTTTCTGCAGAAGAAAAGCCTGCCTATCTCATTGGTGAGTACGAGGGGAGTGTCGCAGTGTTTCGTTATGGAGAAACAACGCCGATGCAGATTCTGGAAACTCCGCTTAGTGTTCTTCCGGAGGAGGACCGGCGTTTGCTGAAAGATGGAATTCCCGTCATGACAGAGGAAGAACTGCCAGCTGCTCTGGAGGATTACTCCTGAACCTTCCAATGCAGAAGGGAGTTCTCGTTGCTATCATACCCGGGAACAAACAAAAGAAGTAATTCATTCTTTATTTTAGGGCAGAATATGAAATGCAGCGGATTGGAATCAAACAATGTGAGGGGAACAGAGGATGGAAAACGTTATTTTATGCGGGTGCAGCAGCGCAGAATCCCGAATTGCCAATTCATTTGCGGAATATGCCACCGTGCAGTATTTTGGAGAAGGCGGTCTTTGGCGCAGAGGAGAGAAAAAAAAGCAGATCACAGTTTATCAGGTTTCGCAATTTCCAAAGACGGAAAATTTTCCGGCCGTGCTCGTGTTAGGTAGTGAGCTAAAAGAGCAGAAGAATCCATTGCCTCCCTTGCTGGTACCGGTATTCGATTCAAGCAGCAACAGGGCGGCGCAGATTCTTTCGTTAACAGGCGGTCCTGCAATCAGCTGCGGAACCTCTCCCAGGGATACCTTTAGCTTGGCAAGTATTTCAGAACAAAAAACAGTAGTAAGTCTGCAGCGCAGTTTGCATACACTTGCAGGAAACGAGATTGAACCCAGAGATATTACCATTCGTTTGTGTCGCCATTGCTCGGTTTTTGAAACGATGGCTTTCTGTGCCGTGATGCTTTTGTGTGATGTGGGATGTGAACAGGATTTAAAGTTGGTTTAACCTCCATGTGGAAAAGACGCTGCTGCAATGTGTTATAGAATATATGGAATGATTGCGTTGCTTTAAAGCTTACAAACGCAATCATTCCATTATTTTGGTTGTTTTTTGTGTCATTTTATGATACAATATAGCAAAATACGCTGTGCGAGGCAGGTCAGGAAGTATCCGATAACTTCTATAAGCCTAACTTCTATAAGCCTATGGATTTGCCAAAACGTTTTTGTAGTACTTCCGCAATGAATGAAGTAAAATGACCCGTGTGAAAAAGAGACAGGCATACGCGATACCGCGGATTTTCAAGCGAATGCGTGAGATATTATAGTTAAATGATAGGTGCGTAATAATGTTTGAAAAACAAAGGTTCCAAAATCAAATTGAGTTTGAAGAGTCGCGGAGCCGGGGTGCAGTTTGCACAGATACCGGACAAAGCGGAGGCCGTTTGCTGCCGCGTCGGTCAGAACATAACACCACGGTACTGATTGTGGATGGTGCACAGGTGAACCGTTCACTGCTGAAAACAATTTTCAGCCCGCTGTATCATATTCAAGAGGCGGGGTGTGGCAGAGAAGCGCTGAATATCCTGCACGCAATTCCAGATGTCTCGGTTATTATTTTGAATCTCAATTTGCCAGATATGAGCGGATTTGATGTAATGAGGGAAATGTGGAGAGATGCTCAGATTGCATCGATTCCGGTTATTGTGGTGATCGATTGCTTTGATGCAGAGAACGAAGTAAGGGCACTGCAAATCGGTGCTTCCGATGTGATTCAAAAACCGTTTCGGGAGGAAGCACTTCGTCTGCGGGTTCGGAATCTGATCGGCTGGCGTGAATCCAGCCGGATTAAAGAACAAAATCTGATTTATAAGCTCCGACTGCAGCAGCAAGAAGAGATATTGCGTTTGGCGCAATATGATGAGCGAACCGGTATCTATAACCGGCAAACCTTTTACAGGAAAGCTGCCCGATTGCTGCAAAACAATCCGAAGATCCCTTATTTGATCGTTCGGGCAGACATTGACCACTTTAAGGTTTATAACGACGTGTACGGAACAGAAGCAGGAGATAAATTTCTGGAGAAGGTCGGGGAAATTTGTCGGAAAATCTGTCCGCCAAATATGATTTATGCCCATTATGATGCCGATCATTTTGTGTTTTGTTTTCCGGAGTCCATGCCAAACACTCATTTGATGATTGAGCAGACAGAAAAGGAAATATGCAGAATTCAACCGGACTTTGATTTTATTCTTCGCTTTGGTGTTTACCGGGTGGAAGATCCCTGTTTAAGCGTAAACCTCATGTGTGACCGTGCGCTTCTTGCACTGCATACAATCAAGGGTGGTTATACAAAGAATGTTGCTTATTACTGCAACTCCATGCGTGCTGCATTGATGGAAGAACAAGAAATTGTCAGTGAAATGGCAAATTCGCTGGAGAAGGGGCAGTTTACCATTGTGCTCCAACCTCAGTATGATCACATTTCCGGTGCAATTTTTGGAGCAGAGGCCCTGGTTCGTTGGCACCATCCGCGAAAAGGTGAGATTTCGCCCGCAAAATTTATTCCGATTTTTGAACGGAACGGCTTTATTACGAAAATGGATGAATATGTATGGGATCAGGTTTGTGCACTGCTTGCCAAATGGCGTGCGCAGGGACGCAATATTGTTCCCATATCCATCAATGTCTCGCGGATTGATGTTTATAATCCTCGTCTGGTTCATATTTTAAATCATTTGATTACAACATATGACCTGGAACCGGCATTGCTGCGCCTGGAAATCACCGAGTCGGCTTATATGAAAAACCCGGAGCAGTTGATTGAGGTTGTCAAACGACTGCGGGCGGAGGGTTTTTTGGTGGAGATCGATGATTTTGGCAGCGGATACTCTTCTCTGAATACACTGAAAGATGTTCCCACTGATGTTTTAAAGCTGGACATGAAATTTCTTTCTTCAACAGAAAACAATGATGCAAGCGGCATTATTCTGACCTCGGTTGTTCGGATGGCGCGCTGGCTGGATCTTCCGGTAATTGCTGAAGGCGTGGAAAATGCGCAGCAGGCCGATTATCTTAAGACGATAGGGTGTTCGTTGGTACAGGGATATCTGTATGGAAAACCAATGCCGCCGGATGAATTTGAAAAACTTCTTGACAGATCGCAGACGAGAAAAGTGATTCCAGGGGACAAAATTTTGGGAAGCTTTCCTTCTGAAGAACTGTGGAGCTCTGAATTTCAGATATCCACTGCTTTTAATCGCCGAATGAGTGCAGCAGGCATTTTTGAGGTACATAATAACAAATTGGAAGCATTGCGCGTGAACGACCGGTTCTTTGAGAGTTTTCATATCAGGAGAAGCCGTTTTAAAATCAGGCGTGATGATTTGCTGAATTATATATTACCAAAGGATAAACCGGTTTTGATGAAGGCGATGCAGAAAGCAATGCATTTGAAAACAGAAGTAGAATGTGAAACCCGATGGCATATTTCCGGCAGCAGTCCGGTGCGCATCCGCAGCCAGATCCGGGTAATCGCATGCAGTGCAAACGAATATCTCCTCTGCGCGAAAATGGAAAACATGACGGAAGTACAGAAATCTTCAGAGGATGACTAATTGGACTGGTTGGATTCGTTTTCAACCAATCAAAAGGGGATGACGGATAAAATGCAGGCGCGGCATAATGAAACGACACCCAAAACAAGAGCTGGAATTTCGGTCATTCTTTTTGCGGCAGTTTCTGTTCTGGCATTGGCCTTATTGGTGCTGAAGTTGGTTGGGATTCAAATTTATGCGGTGGTGTCTCCAAGTATGGAAGAAGCTCTTTCTGTGGGAGATTTGGCAATTGTTGCACCGCAAAACTGCGAAAAAATCGAGACAGGAGAAATCATCGCTTTTGTGAATCCTGAGGGGAAAACGACGACACATCGTGTAGTTTCCAAAAACGAATTGGAACAAACATTCCTCACGAAAGGCGATCGCAATACAGAGATGGATGCTGCAGTGCAGTATGCGGACGTGCTTGGCGTAGTAAGAATCGTGTTGCCCGGAATCGGAAATGCGGCAGTTTTTCTTTCTACCCCGGAAGGAAAGGCATTACTCGGTCTTCTGTTTGCTATTTTTGTGGTTATTGTTTTGCTGGTATCACATAAAAGAACGGGAAATGCGCAGCCTTCATAAGGCAGCAGAAAAATCGGCGGTAAGCCACATCCATTGGAATACATCAAAAAAAACACAGCCCAAAACCGGTTCGTAGCGCGGTTTCGGGCTGTGTTCATTTTTTGTGCAGATCAAGCATTTTCCAACTGCTTAAGATCCTCAAAGCAGATCTTTGCTTCGGTAATGCCATCGGGGGTCAGCGTTTCACTTTCCACCACCATCGGTACACCCAATTCAAACGCTTTGCGGTACACATCGGCAACCGGTGCGGTACCCATGCCAAGCGGAGTTCCATGACCGCGGGCATCACCGTCTTTGATATGGATAAACTGCAGACGGTCGCGGTACTGCTCCATCAAAGCCAGCGGATCTCGGCCGGCAACATATGCCCAGTACGTATCAATTTCCAGCTTGAGCGCCGTACGGGAAACAATCTCGTCATACGGAACAAAGCCATCTGCCATGGTTTCAAATTCTTTAAAGTGATTGTGAAAACCGAGCGTCATGCCCAAGGCTTCCAGTTGGGGTAAAACTTCATTCACACCGGCAACAAATGCATCCATCGTCTTGCGGCTCCAAAGGTCGGTACCGGGGATGATAATATGATTGGTACCGATTGCTTTATGGTAAGCGGCAACACCTTCAGGATCCTTTTGAATTTCGTCCCAACCGGTGTGTGTTCCGGAGGCTTTCAAGCCGTAGCGTGCAAGCATATCGGCAACTTCTTGCGCAGAATGACCGAAAAATCCGGCAAACTCCACATTACGGTAACCGATTTCACTGACACGGCAGAGCGCTTCGTCCAGATTTTTTTCCGTCAAATCACGGACGCTGTAAAGTTGAATGCCATATTCCATGCAGCAACTTCCCCTTTCTTGTTGGGTAATTCCTTAAATTTCAGGAATCTCAACCTTGATTTCTTGACCGCAGGCAGAAGATTTCACGATGCTGTCGATGATTGCCTGATTGTAAAGAATCTGGCTGCTCGGAACGGGAGCGGGAGTACCGTTCTTAACCGCATCAAGGAAGGAACGGATCTTGATATCGAACAAGCCCGGACCGTGATGCTTGATGATCGGAATTTCAGTAGCGACCTGCTCGCCGGCAACATCATGATACAGAGTCATGGCGCCGCCAACGGTACCGTTCCAGCAATCGGTGGAAGGAATACGCAGTGCACCCTCGGTACCAAAGATAATCGTGTCACCTGGGGTATCCACATGCATTGCCCATGCAATACGGAAATCGAGGACGATGCCGCCTTCCAGGCGAACGAAAGCAGCAGCAAAATCATCGACGCTGAAACGTTTTGCATTTTCTTCTGCAGTATGGAATTTATCCGGGGTAGCATATTTCGGATTGGTACCGAAGAACGCAGATTTATAACCGGAAACAGTCAACGGCTTCGGATAACCGATTGCGTTGAGTACCATGTCCAGAGAATAGCAGCCGATATCGCCCAGAGCGCCGATGCCAGCGGTATCTTTTTCAATAAAGGTGCTGTTCGGAATTCCTCTGCGACGTCCGCCGCCGGTCTGGATGTAATAGATTTTGCCAAGCTCGCCGGACTCGACGATTTTCTTGATCATCTTCATGTTCTCGTCGCCGCGCGGCTGGAAGCCGATAGAGAGCACCTTGCCGCTCTTCTTTTCGGCGCGCATCACTTCAACGGCTTCTTCAGTCGTCACAGTGAACGGTTTTTCCAACAGAACGTTTACGCCTGCATTGAGCGAATCAATGGCGCAAACCGCATGCTGCGAGTTATAAGTACAAACGCTGACAGCATCAAGCTCTTCTGCTTCCAGCATAGCCTTGTGGTTTGGGTAGCAGCGAACGCCCTCTACGCCATATCTTTTGAAGAAGGCTTCTGCCTTGCCGGGGATCAGGTCTGCACCTGCAACGATTTCAACATCGGGCATGTTTTTGTAGCTTTCAATGTGTGCTTCTGCAATCCAGCCGGTGCCGATGATGCCAACCTTGAGCTTCTTGCCGGTGCAAGCAGTGGTTTCATCGTCAAAGGACTGCGTGAACTGACTCAGAACAGCGTCACTCATGATCTGTTTCCTCCTGTTATGTTTCATACTTTTCCGTTCGCAACAGCGTTCGGATTTATTTGTATTATAGACCATTCCCAACCAAATTGAAAGGGTATTTTGAAAAAAAGTCGAAACATTATCGTATAAATATGGCATAATAATTGGTGCAATATGAATGAACCAAATAGTTACTGCGCAATATATGGCACTAAATCAAATGAGAATGGCACAAACGCCTCTTTTAGAGAAAGGATGACTTTTTTATTTTCCCAAATTACATGCAAGTCCGGTTTTTGATTGCCGGAAAAGGAGGATAACCGGACCCAATCAGGTAATCGTAAGGTTCAAAATGATCTTGCCCCATCTCTAATAACTGATAAGCAATAAAAAGATTGCTATAAAATTAAAATTCAATAAACAATAAATTGTACAATATAATATGAGTTTGTCGGTGAATCTTAACAATTTTCGGGTTGAAGTAAGGTGGGAAATATGATAAAATATTGAAGTAATCAAGAACAGAAAACGTCATTTTAAAAAACAGAAAAAAGACGGATGGTATCGTTTGGAGGTTATTTCATGTGGCTTCGGGTCGGATTATTTTCCGAATCTTTTCCGCCGGTAATCGACGGCGTTTCCAATGTAGCATATAATTACGCAAGATATATTGCGCAGGATCATGGCGAGTGTGTTGTCGTAACGCCAAAATACCGCAATGCAGTGGATGACTATCCTTTTCGGGTCATTCGATATGATGCAGTTATGCCCAAAAAAGAAACGGCATATAGTGTCGGCAATCCATATGATCTGAAAACACTGCAGAAGCTTCAGCGCCAAAAGTTTGATCTGATGCATATTCACAGCCCGTTTGTTTCGTCCATGATGGCATCCATGCTTGCCCCGCAGCATCAAATTCCGGTCGTGCTTACCTATCACACAAAATTTGATGTGGATTTTGAAGAACGGATGGATGTGGCAGTATTCCGTAAGGTTGCCATGAGTTTTGTGATGAAAAATGTTCGCGCGGCAGACGAAGTTTGGGCAGTCAGCCGCGGTGCAGGTGCCTCCCTGCAGGAACTTGGCTACGAGGGAAACGTGCGCGTAATGGAAAACGGAACAGATTTTCCTCAGGGAATTTCTTCTCCGGAGGAGCTTGCAGCACTGTTTGGGGGCACATATGGAATTGCACAGGATGAATTAGTGCTGGCATATATCGGTCGGATGATGTGGTATAAGAATTTGGCGCTGATTATTGACGCGCTCGCCATGGCAAAACGCCGCGGACTAAAATTTCGCATGTTTTTTGTTGGTGATGGTGTAGAGCGGGAGGATATTGCAGAGTATGCGCGAAAGGCAGGTATTATGGATTGTACCGTCTTTACAGGCTCGGTCAGCGATCGTGCCGAGCTACGCAAGTATTACAGCCGTGCCGATCTTTTCCTGTTTCCGTCTACATTTGATACCTCTGGCATTGTGGTAAAAGAAGCAGCGGCATGCAGTTGTCCGGCAATTTTGACCCGTGGCAGTTGTGCTGCAGAGGATATTACCGACGGTGTGAACGGCTTTTTGGCGGAAGAGACTGCGCAGAGCCTTTGTGCACAAATTATGGCGGCGGTTTCCGACAGAGAGCGGCTGCGCCAAGTGGGTGCCCGTGCAGGAAAGGATATTTATCTCTCCTGGGAAGAGGCCGTGGCGCGCGGTTATAACCGGTATGAAGAAATCGTAACGGAGTGGCGTGAAAAGAAATTATATTTACGCTGAGAAAGGTTGGCGGAACAAATGATTTACACGGTTACCTTTAATCCGGCAGTGGACTATGTGATGCGGACAAAAGAAATTGAATTTGGAGCAACAAACCGTTCTCAAAGCGAAGAACTCTATTTTGGAGGCAAGGGAATTAATGTTTCGGTTGTTCTGCAGCATTTGGGACTTGCCTCCACAGCCCTCGGCTTTGTTGCGGGCTTTACCGGTGCTGCGTTGGAGCAGTCACTTGCACAGCAGGGAATAACAACCGATTTTGTGCAGCTGCACAACGGCTTTACCCGGATTAATGTTAAGCTGAAGACGAAGGAAGAAACGGAAATTAATGCACAGGGACCGGATATTTCACCCGAAGCACTGGAAGAGTTGTTTCAAAAGCTGAATGCGCTGCAGTCAGGGGATATACTTGTTTTGGCAGGCAGCATTTCGGGCTCGCTGCCGCAGGATGTTTACGAAAAAATTCTTGCAGCGCTTTCCCCCAAAGGGATTTCCTTTGTGGTGGATGCCACAAAAGATTTGCTGCGCAATGTGTTGCCGTACCATCCTTTTTTAATCAAGCCCAATCAGCATGAGCTTGGGGAGCTTTTTGGCAAAAAGCTTTCCGGTACCGATGAAATTGCCGCTTCCGCCCGCAAACTGCAAAAAATGGGGGCAAAAAACGTGTTGGTTTCGCGGGGAAAGCATGGCGCAGTGCTTGTTACAGAAACCGGTGCAGTCTTAACGGCAAAAGCTGCCGTTGGAACCATGCACAATACCGTGGGTGCGGGAGATTCCATGGTAGCGGGATTTTTGTTCGGCTGGCAGCGGAGCGGAGATTATGCGGATGCGCTTCGGTGCGGAATCGCTGCCGGCGGAGCGACTGCTTTTTCTGATGGTCTGGCACAGCGGGAGGATTTTCTCAAGTTGCTTGCGCAAAGTGAGGGAAAAAGTGCAAACGGATAGTATTTTTGCATATGAGGCAAAAATAGTGATACGATTAGATAATTTTTATATAACCTGCTGTTGACGTTGACGCTTGTTTCCTGCTATGATGAAAATCGGATGATGAATCCGATTTTTTTGGAAAGGCGAGATGGTGCATGAGCAAAACCAAAGAAGAGTTTTTGAGTGCAAGTTTGCGTATTGCTGCAGTTCAGTTTGCACAGCGTCCCGAAGATACTCGGAAAGTTCCTACCATTTTGGAACAGGGTGGATTTAATGTAGAGCAGCTTCTGCATGCCGTTGGAACCGAAGGATATGGAATTTACGACGAAGAGCGGCACGGTAATCTGATTCGCGAATATGTTGCTGATGCTGCACGGCGGGGAATCCGTATCATTCTCTATGAAAATGCACATATGATTCAGGAAGAGACAGTTTTGCGGCATCCGGATTGGGTGCAGAGAGATGCACAGGGCAAGCCGGTGCCTGCCTATGGGGCATATACGCTGGCGTGTGTCAATAGTCCGTGGCGAGAGGATTTCTTCCGGCGAATCCACAGTGCGCTCAAGCAGGATATTCAGGGAATCTTTCTTGATGGTCCCATTTTTACAGGTGTGGGGTGCAGCTGCCCGCACTGCAAGGCCCTTTTTCAACTGCGGTTTGGTCACCCTATTAAAGAAGCAAGCAGACGGGAGCTCCAAAGCTTCAAATCGGAGCATATCGGACGCTTTGTGCGTGATGTGCGGCAAATTATTGAAGAAAGCGGACGTGACGTTGCGCTTTATGCAAACTGTCTGGGTCTGGTGGAAAATATTACAGGATGCACCGTGGAAACGGTTGCTCCCTATGTGGATTTACTGGGAACCGAGGGCGGTTTCCTGTTTTACGGCAATCCCAACGATGTTTCGCTCTGGCATGGCTCAGAAAGCGCTAAATATCTGGAGTCCAAAGCAAACGGGAAGCCCTATGTGATTTTTAACGCGGGTAATGATCAGCCATGGGCAAGGCAAATGCATACGGCAGCGGAAACAACATTGCTTTATGCCTCCACCGTTGCAAACGGCGGGAATGTCTGGTATGGAATCCATGGGTTAATTGACGGTTTCAACACACCGGCAGGAGAGGCGGCGTTTTCCTTCAACCGTTTTTTGGCGAAGGAAGAGAGTTCTTTTGTTGAAACAAAGCAGTATGCGGAAACGGCGCTGTTCTGGTCTCAGCGTACAGCGGATTGCTTTGCCGGCGGTATTGCGGAAACCGATTTTACCCGTGAAGAGACTGGGGAAGACTCTGGTGCGCTGGGCTCCTTCCAAAAAGAATTTCACGGATTTTCGGATATTCTATTTCGTTCACATACCATGTTTTCAATCTTGAGCGAGCTTTCCGATGATTCGCTTGCACCGTTTCAGACATTGATTCTTCCCAATGTATCCTGTCTCTCGGAGCAAGAGATGGCGGCTGTTCATTCATTTGTGGAAAACGGAGGATGTCTGATTGCAACGCTGGCAACCGGTATGTTTACGGAGGACGGAATACTCCGCAGCGGTTCGCCTATGGAAGATCTGCTGGGAATCCGCAATGCAGATGGGGTGCGGATGAGTGAACCCGGATGTACTTACATGCGCTTTGAAGTCGAAAATCCATTGGCAAACAGCGGTTCGGGAGGTGTGGTTGCCGGGTTCACCACGGGAATTCGCCATTGTACCTATCAGTCTGATTGTACGGTGCGAGCCTGTGCTTATGAGCCGATGAAAGGGCGCTACAGCGCTTTTAATGAAGATTGTTATCCCTGCATTACACAGCGACAGGTGGGCAAGGGAACCGTTGTCTACATTGCAGGCGGAATCGGTCAGACCTATTTGGATTACAAGATTCCGGAACACCGTGATGCCGTGGCAGAACTGGTTCGGAGCCTGACGCCGTCTAAATTGAAAATTTCCAATGCATTTCCCACGGTGGAAGTAGAAATGCGGTTGAAACAGGGAAAACCGATTGCATTGATACATTTTGTGAATCACACCGGATATATGCAGCGCCCCATCGAACAGTTCATGCCAAACCCGGGAATCCAGGTTTCCATGCAGATTGCACAGCCGGTTTGTGGCGTGCATGCATTATTCCATTCCAAAGAGATTCCGTTTGAACAGGCAGATGGTGCGCTTCGATTTTCTGTCGATTTGGAGGATTATGAGCTTGTCGCGGTAGAATGGCAGGAATAATTTTTATAGGAAAAAGAAGAACCGGACTGCGTTTCACGATTCGCAATCCGGTCTTTTTATAGTCAGTTGAAAAATTTGTATCTGCCGTTTCAAGAAAAATCAATACGACACGGTTTTTCTGTTATTTCTCGGAAAAACGCTTACTTTGTTCCGCAATCAAAGCTTCATCGTCAAAATAATTAATCTTCATAGCGGATTTTACATCCGAAAGTGTCTGTGCAGCAATTTCGCGTGCATCCTCGCTGCCTTTTTTCAGAATACGATAAATTTCCGGAATATCCTTTTCAAATTCCTTCCGGCGCTGACGAATAGGTTCCAACGATTCCTGCATGACATTGACAAGGAACTTCTTCACCTTCACGTCACCCAGACCGCCGCGTGCATAATGAGCTTTCATTTCGGCCAGGTTCTGATAATCCGGGCAGAATGCGGCAAAATGCTCATCCTTGCAGAAAGCATCCAGATACGTGAATACCGGATTGCCCTCAACCTGACCTGGATCGGAAACCTGCAGATGATTCGGGTCGGTGAACATGCTCATGACCTTTTTCTTGACTTCATCTGCCGGGTCAGAAAGATAGATGCAGTTGCCAAGGGATTTGCTCATTTTTGCTTTGCCGTCGATGCCGGGAAGACGGAGACATGCTTTGTTATCCGGCAGCAGAATTTCCGGCTCTACTAAAGTTTCGCCATAGACAGCATTGAATTTGCGCACAATTTCCTTTGTCTGCTCAATCATCGGTTCCTGATCCTCGCCGGCAGGGACGGTGGTTGCGCGGAAAGCAGTAATGTCTGCAGCCTGACTGATCGGATAAGTGAAGAAGCCGACCGGAATGGTGGTTTCAAAATTGCGCATTTGAATTTCGGATTTTACGGTCGGATTGCGCTGCAGACGGGAAACGGTCACCAGGTTCATATAATAGAAGGAAAGCTCCGTGAGCTCTGCAATCTGAGATTGAATCAGCAGGGTGGAGCGTGTGGGGTCAAGCCCGCAGGCAAGGTAATCCAACGCCACCTCGATGATGTTCTGACGCACTTTTTCGGGATTGTCGGCATTATCGGTGAGTGCCTGTGCATCCGCGATCATAATTAAAACTTTTTCAAATTCGCCGGAATTCTGCAGCTCCACACGGCGGCGCAGGGAACCAACGTAATGGCCAACATGCAGTCGTCCGGTCGGGCGGTCGCCGGTCAGAATAATCTTTTTCATATCGGTCGTCCTTTCTCTTTGCGGCAACCAGGTCTCATCCGCTTTTCCGGTGCAAACAGAATTGTTTGCGGTGACCTTTGCCAGCTACTTCTGATTTTTCATTATAACGGTAGTAGAATTGAAAGTCAAGCAAAGGAAAACGGCAGAAGACCGCCGCAGTGCGATCTTCTGCCGTTTTTCAGTAATCTGCCGAATATATTGCGGCAAACAGTCTGCACTCAAATTTTCAGCGTGCCGCGCGCTTCTTTTGCACCCGTGACATGATGAACATGATTCCCAAAAGCAGTGCAAGGCTGACGATCAGCGGAGCCCAGACGTTTTCTGTCAGGCCGGCGACCAAATATCCCACAAAGCAGATGCCTGCAACAAAGGTTGCATAGGGAATTTGTGTGGAAACATGCAGCAGATGGTTACATTTTGCGCCGGTTGAAGAAAGAATCGTTGTGTCGGAGATCGGTGAGCAGTGATCGCCGTAAACCGAACCGGCAAGTGTTGCACCGATCGCGGGCAACAGCAAGGCGATGCTTTCGGGGCTGGCCTCAAAAATCGGAATAACAATTGGTAACAGAATGCCGAAGGTTCCCCATGCAGTACCCATAGAAAACGAAAGAAAAGCAGCAAGTGCAAACACAATGGCAGGCAGGAGTCTAAGCAAAAGATTGCTGCTGCCGGTTGCAGTGCCCGAAACCAACCCGGCAACGTATGGACCGGTGCCGATCATAAAACGGCAGATTCCGCTGAGAGACCATGCCAGTGTCAAAATCATGATGGCGGGAACCATCGATTTTACACCCTTTGCAATGCCTTCCATAAAATCGCGGAAGCTGATTACTTTGCGGGGAATATAGAGCAATCCGGCAACAATCAGTGCGCCGAACGCACCCAGAGAAAGACCAAAGGTGGGGTCTTCACCGATTGCGGTCGTAAAATCGGTTCCGCTGAAAAAGCCTCCTGCATAGGCCATGCCGAGAATCGAAAGCACAATCAGTACAACAATGGGAATAATCAGATCATAGACGCGGCCCTTTTGGGAAGGCTTAATACCGTCAAAGTCAATTTCTTCGGTTTCACTATCCTCCTCAAATTGCTGACGTGCTTCATCCTCTGCTTTTTTCATCGGGCCAAAGTCAAACTTTGTTACGCAGACAACAATGACCATCGCAATGGTCAGCAATGCGTAAAGATTATATGGAATCGCCTGCACAAAGAGGGAAAATCCGTCTGCCTCTCCGATGTTTCCGGCAACGGCAACCGCCCAGCTGGAAATGGGAGCAATGATGCAAATCGGTGCAGCAGTGGCATCAATGATGTAAGAAAGCTTTGCACGGGATACACCGAATTTATCGGTGACCGGGCGCATTACAGTACCAACCGTCAGGCAGTTGAAGTAGTCATCAATGAAAATAACCACGCCCAGTGCAGCGGTGAGCAGCTTGGCACCTTTCACAGACTTGATCTTTTTCCGTGCCCAGTTGCCGTAAGCACGGGAACCGCCGGCAATGGTCACAACGGCAACCAGAGCGCCGAGCAGTGCCAAAAAGAGAATCATTCCGGCGTTTCCACCAATCTTGTCTGCCATAATGCGGGGAACATTCACAACAGCATCCAACACCGTTCCGCCTGAAGAGAGACTGTAAATCAGCAGACCGGAGAAAATGCCCACAATCAGCGAGGAATAAACCTCTTTTGAGATCAGTGCCAGTACGATGGCAATCAGCGGCGGCAAAATTGAAAGCCAGCCGGTGTTAACCATTTCAAAACTTTCCATAACAACGCATCCTTTCCTTTTTGAACACGGCATTGCAGGGAGCCGTGCTTCATCCTCTAAAAATGCATAAAAAAACAGATGCCACCGCAAAAAAACGGAAAAGCATCTGAAATCAAGTTCTGATGATAGCCCTCCACTTGCGTGACAGTTCGCAGCATTTTTTGCAGCGACCCAACCACACCGTCGGCGGCAACCGAAAAGCGGGTTTCGGCGATTTGACCTTTTGCTGCAACCGCTTGCCGTCTTTTGTTGCAGCTACTCTTTCGTTTCGCACCTCTATCTATTATGTATTTATTATTTTATCATTCCGTTGAAACCGCGTCAATTGTAAATCTTTACAGGATTTGCGCGATTCTTTAATCGGAAATGTCGAAACCTGTTGTATAATACTATGAAAAATTAGTATGATACTGCAGGCAGAATCAGCTTGACCAAAAGCATTGCCACCACACCGGGAATTCCGGCAAGGGCAGAAAATGCAGCGGTAACCAAGCTCAGCGGCAGGGTGACACCCGTCCAGATCCCACTGATTCCAATTGCCAGAAGAGCAAGCTCACCGCGCAAAATTTCTCCCAGTCCACCGCGCAGAGGATGCTCGGTGCGTGCAAAAATTTGAACACCGCAAACAAAGCAAAAAATTCCGAATCCGATTGCTGCAATTTGCCATCCACTCATAAAAAATTCCTCCTTTTTCGGCTTCAGAATAAAAGGCGCCGAAAAAGGAGGAACATCTTTGATTTTTCGTTTCAGCGTGCAGTGCAGTCCGAGCAGGTAAAGGGTTGACAACGAACCCCCATCTGGCGTGCTTTTTGCAGCAGAAAACGATATTTTGCATTCAGCGATTCCAGCTCATAAATGCAGCTGTCCACCAGATCGCTTTCGCACACCAAATCAAACCGAGACTGCGCGCAGCGGATTTTTTCTGAAACGGCGCGGATCTCGCGCAGAATCGAGTCCTTTTCCTCCTGATCCGTTACCGTGGGGCTGATTTTTTCCCGGAGAATAACCGGCAGCCGTTCCACGGCCTTTAAAACGCCTTCCATCATCATAAACCGCCTTTCGCTAAAATTTATGTGATTAGGATGGGCATTTATTCCTTGGTTTATACAACCAGCAGAAAAAATTTCCGATTTCACCGCCAGAACATAGAAGAGATCAGAATTTTTTGCAAGCACACAAAGAAAATGAATTTTTGGATTCATTTCGGGTCAATATTTACTTTTGGCAGCAATTCCACTTCGGTACGGCACTTGGGATAATTCGGGCAGCCGTAATAGCGTTTTCCGCGGAGATCCCCGTCTTTGTGGACTCTCAGCACCATCAGTGCGCCACATTTTGGACAATGCGGAATTACGGCGCAATCAGGATTATCGTAAACACAAGATTCGCGGGTATCACTGGTTTCCCAATCAAAACCGATCAGCTCGCCAAGAAATTCATCCAGCTCGTCCGGAGTATAACCGTTTTTGAGCGGCACATGCACCAGGGGCAGACCCGCAGCATTGTAAACTGCATCCACAAACCGGTCGCGCTCCATTCGATCGGGACGCTGATGAGTGCTGTCGTCCAGCTCAACACCGCAAATCGGAATCATGGAATCGGGATCACAGAGCAAAAAATCGACGTGCTTCCGATTGATTTTATTCAGATATCCGGCGCGGTTATCTCCGGCTGCAAAGAATAAGTCACCAAGCGAAACCTTGGGGCAAATCGTTACCGAATGTCCTAAATAGGTACGCAATGTTTGATAAAACTGAAATTCGGCATCAGTCAAAAAATCGTCACGGATGCAATAGGGCAGCGGTTCATTTTCCGCCTTGTGCCGTTTTGCTCCGCGGCGCAGCAGCAATGCCGTCAGGATAATTAACAGTGCAGCTCCAAAGATGGCGGCAAAAAGCTGTATCGTGTCGGTAGAAAAATTACGGTTCAACAGGGGTACCTCCTACAAGTGCTTTCCGGCAATGCAGTCACCGGGCTTTCAGTATATGCGTTTTAGCTGCAAAAAGCAAGTAAAGTACCGCTTGGCAGATCACCGTCTAAGCAAGGATTAAACAAACGGCAGACAAAATGTTTTTGCCATTTGGATGAAACCTTGAAGCTGAAAAAAGAAAATGTTATGCGAAGATACAAACTTTTGATTCTTTTTCACAAAACGCGTGATTTATTTTGTAAATTGGTATATGATAAATAGGATTATTATGAATGTGCCGACATTCCATCAAAGACTATAAACCGGCAGAAATGAGTTAAAATGGATTCCATTAAATTTTCAAGTATTCAAATGTCCGACCCGATGCAGAGAAGTATTACCGAAATCGGTTATGATGTTGCAACATCAATTCAATCACAGGCAATTCCGGTGATTTTGGATGGCAGGGACGTAATCGGTCTCAGCCAGACCGGCAGTGGCAAAACAGCTGCCTTTGGCATCCCGATTATTGATAAGGTTGACCCGGAGCTGGATCCCAGAACGGTGCAGGCTCTGATTGTTTGCCCCACACGTGAGCTTGCACTGCAATCCTGCGGGGAATTGCGCAAATTTGCAAAGTACAAAGAGAATATTCACATTGTCCCGGTGTTTGGCGGTGATTCCTTTTCGCGGCAGCTCACCAGACTGAAAAGCGGATGCCAGGTCGTGGTGGGAACGCCCGGACGTATCATGGATCATATGCGCCGCCGTACGCTGCGATTGGAAAACATCAAGACCGTTGTGCTGGACGAAGCGGACGAAATGCTCAAAATGGGCTTTTTGGAGGATATCGAGACCATCTTGGCTTCCACACCGGAAACGCGCCAGACACTGCTTTTTTCAGCGACGATGTCGCGTGAGATTCTCAAAATTACGACGCAGTTTCAAAAAGATCCTGTCACCATCAAGATTGAACATGCGCAAAAAACGGTTTCTACGATTGAGCAGTACTATACGGTTCTGCCGCGCGGAAAAAAGAATGAAACCCTTTATAGTCTGATTGAATTCTATAAGCCGGGCGCTGCAATCGTGTTCTGCAACACGAAAAAGATGGTGGATGAGCTGGTGGAACTGCTCAATCAGCACCAATATGCAGCGCGCGGTCTGCATGGCGATATGCGCCAGAATGAGCGTACACAGGTCATCGGTGAATTCCGCAATCACCGTTTTCAGCTGCTGATTGCAACGGATGTTGTGGCGCGCGGTATTGACATTGATGATGTCTCCCTTGTGATCAACTATGATCTTCCGCAGGAAAATGAATATTATGTGCACCGCATCGGCAGAACCGGTCGTGCAGGTAAATCGGGGTTGGCGGTATCCTTGGTGCAAAACAGTGCACAGCTGCGCCAGATTACGGAAATTGCACGCTATGCAAACTGTAAGATCGATAAGCTTGCAATTCCCACGAAGCGCCAGATTCTGAAAAGCAATACGGAAACGTTCTGCACAGAAATCCGGGATTTTCTTGCAGCCGAAGACACCGAAAAGTATGCCGAGGCGGTCGCATCTCTGCTGGAGCAGGGGATTTCTGCGGAACAGCTGGCAGCCGGTTTGTTTGCGATGGCAATGAAACAACGCTCCGGCTATGATGATACAGCCGAGGATGTGGGCGAGCTTTCGGTGGAGCATATCCGCCTGGAGCAGGACAACAAGTCCCGTGCAGTGGCAAAAAGACGTCCGCGCGGAGAATCTGTCGCAAAACCGCGCAGAAACAGCGAAAATATGGCGACGATTAAAATTTCAATCGGAAGAAAAGACAAAGTTGCGCCTAACCATATCCTTGGTGCAGCGGCAGGCGAGAGCGGTTTGCCAGGCAAAGTGTTCGGTGCAATTCAAATCGATGCCCAGAACACGTTTTTGGAAGTTCCCAAAGAGTACAAAGATGTTGTGGTCAATAGTTTGAATGATTCCAAAATCAAGGGAATCAAAGTAAAAGCGCGGTTGCTGTAATTTCACAGATGTTTTTTTTCTAAAGCTTTTTATCTGCCATTTCAGCAAAATCTTTCTTACGTAGCCCGAGCGTCCAGAAAATTAAGTGCTGCCCTGCAATTTCCGGTCAGACCGAAAAAGCAGAGCAGCTTTTTTTGGCGATTATACAGCCAATCCATACACCCACCGTATTCAAAATTACATCGTCAAGTTCCGTAACACCCATTCCGAAGCAGAATTGCAGCAACTCGATCAAGACAGAGCAGCCAAACCCCAAAAGGCAGATTTTCCATGCTTTTTTGGGAGAGGACAGCAATTGCAGAAAGAATCCAAAGGGGATAAACCATCCGATATTGCCAAAGAAAAGTTTTGCAAAAATCCAAAAACCATCGATTTTCAATGTGAGCCACAGATCGTAAAAAGGGGTCAGATTCAGGATGCCGCCTTTGCCGAAGGCTGTGAACGAAAAGCCGGTGCGGAAGACAGTCAACCGGAAAATCACCGCCAGATAAATGACAAAGCAGCACCAAAGAAAGACCCGAAATTTTTTATGCCGTTGCATAGCGTCCTCCTTGGAGAAAGTAATTTTATCTTATCATATCGCACCGCAAATCACAATAAGATGTTGCGATGAGGGGAAGCATACAATTTAGCATAGACTCTTTTCACGGTCAACTTTACATTTTGAGAGGTGCATGATGAAAATTAATTTAAAAGTGATTCCGTATCTTATTGTCAACGCCTTGGCGTTCTATCTCTTGCCGCTTCTTATTCAAGACACCGGAAGCGCGATGTTGATTTTATTGATTGGCATGCCATTCATCTGTTTTGTGACAGCGGCTGTTTTTGGCGCCAAAAATTCGTTTCAATGGCTGTATGCGTTGATTGTAGCCATGCTTTTCATCCCGTCCATCTTTATTTTCTATAACTCATCTGCATGGGTGTATCCGGTTGCCTATGGAATTCTTGCGCTGATTGGTAATTTCATCGGGAAGATGCTATTTCAAAAAAACCGGTCCGCATAGTTTTTCCGCAAATCATCGTATGTGATTACAAGATTGGGATAATTCAAAAATAAAAAGCAAGGTTCTGGTCGGTCACGAAGCCAGTGCCTTGCTTTTTGTGATGCAAAAAAAAACGATATTCGCCATTCAAACAAGCAGAATTTTCAATTGAGAGATTCTGCGCCGATCCTCTGCGGTTTGCTCTGTGTGCCCCGATTTGATGCACGCATCTATTCGCTGGCGGTAAATGGAAATACACAGAAAAGCGACGGATTTGTTTTTTCCGTCCAGATAGGGTTCCAGTCGGTTAATCCCCGCACTGCAATCACGTATCTCATCAGCGGTTCTGCCAAGCTTTGCAAAAAGCTGTGCCCGCAGCAGATAAGCTTCTGCCAATTTTGCAGCGCAGCGGGAACCCGTCAGCTTTTGCGTGCTTAAAATTGCGATACATTCCGAGCGGTCTGCCAGCGAATGCTCGGTATCGCTGTCTGCTTCGTGTGCCTGCGCACGGTCGGTGTAAAGCTGTGCAAGTGTGTATGGATTCGTGTCCTTGCGCTTTGTAATTGCGATTGCGTTGGTAAAGCTGGCCGCAGCCTTGCGTGCTTCTCCCAAAGTGAATAAGGCGCGGCCTCGTTCCCGGTAAAGATCCCGTAGGGCTGAAGCGTATTTTTCGCCTGCGCCGGATGCGAGAACCACTGCGTCGCTGAAGTCCCGCAAAGCTGTCTCATTGTCTTCACGCAGCATCAGTGCTCTTCCGCGAAGCAGCAGGGTTAGTGCTAGTTCGCCGCACGCTGCTTCCCCCAAGGGACGCAGCAATTCAGCAGAACGGTTAAAGTCATCCATCATCGGCAGATAGAGCCGGTGCTGCTGTTCAATCTCTCCACGGCGGCGCAGGATGGATGCCCAAAGAATTGCCTGATCGGCGGAAGCATCCGAGCGCTCGGCGAATGAAGCTGCCTTGCCCAGACTTTCAATGGCAGTGCGAAATTTATCTGCCTTCAGCAGCAGTTCTGCGCGCTGCACATGCATCTTTGCAAGCAGAAGAGAACTTGCGCCGGAGTTTTTGGAAACACGCAGCAGCTCATCCATGTCATGCACCGCAGCAGGATAGTTTTCTGTGCGGCGGTGCAGCAGGCAGAGCTGGGTTAATCCGTCAGCCATGCCGGAGGTGTTTTGTGCCCTGCGCGCAGCGTCAATCTGTGCCTTCCAGATTTGTTCTGTTTCTTCATCCGTAATTTTGCCGGCTTCCTGAACTTTGGTCATTGCAGCGTGGAATTTAGAAAGTGTTTCCGGAGCAAACAGGGTTTCTTTTTGTTCCGGTGTTCCGCTGCGCAAAATGGCGGGAAAGAGCAGGGAGTAAATCAGGGCAGCTCCGCCTTTTGGCAGCCGGAGCCGAATCTCTCCGCACGCCGCGGAGTAAATCCGGTCGGTCATGGCACGCAGGGATTCCGGAAATTCTTGTTCTACAACAAGATAAAGCCGTTCGCTGGCAGGTTCCAACATCAGCGTGCTTTCCTGACGAAAAGCACTTACCAGTCCGCCGCAACGACAAAGCAACGCAAGATATTTCGACTCAATTCCCGAGAGCCCCGGCAGATATTCGGGTTGAACCGGAACCCCGCACACCAAAAGAGCGGTCAGCAGTGTAATAATGCGAACAAAATCCATCTCACCCAACCGGCGGCGCACATCCATAAAATAAACGGCGACCAGGTCATCCTCACGGGAAATCTGATGGAGTATAGAGGATTTGTCCCCATGCTGCAGTAATTCGCCCAGAAGCGAACAGCCGTACCAATCCCCATGAGTCAGGGAGAGTGCGTATTCCACCAGCATATCTCCATCGGTCAGACGATGTTTAAAATTTAAATGCAGCAGATCATGGGAGATACTGCGCTTCATCAGCATGGTATTGGAAAAGTCGTCCCGTGAAAGGGACAGAGCAGCTGCAGGGGTTATCTTTTCGAATTTTTTCTCAAAGCTTTCTTTTTTTTGTGTTCCTTTATCAAAGGAAAGCAGGAAAAAAATATCGTCGGGAAGCGTTTCTGCCACCGGCAAAAGGGAAAAGAGCTCCGGCGGTGCATCGTGCAGATGATCGATCATGATTAAGATTTTGCGCCCCGGGCTGCGGTGATGCAGCGCCTCCAGCAAAATGGCGCAAAGGACAGAGGAATCACGCGATTCTGCCTGATATCGGGGCAGAAAAGAGTGTACCGCACGCAGCAAAGTATTAAAAAAGTCTCTGCAGCAGCGATAAAGAGGACGGCGCGCATCAAAATAAATCAAAAACATCTCATTGAGACAATCAGTCTCTCCTGAGGAAATCGAGCGAAGCAGACGTGATTTTCCCATTCCGGAATCAGTTTCCAGAAATAAATAGCCACCGGATAGGGATTTGCGTCCTGTGGTCTGTTTCGCAATCCATTTTGCCATATACAGCGGAACCGGAGGAAATTTGTTTTCCACAGAGCGAAGGTCGCTGCAGGCAAGGCAAGCAGGGCAGTAGGAAAACGCACCCGCGTCAATTTTTGTCTCTCCACAGCGTTCACAGCTTTGATTCATCTCAAATAATCTCCTTTGATTCAAGTTCCCCAGTGCCGTCTTTGACGGCAAAGTCACTGCAGGCAGGTTGTTCCGGCAGCACACGACCGCCTTCTCCCGGCCGGCAGTTTCGGCTGAAAAACGGGCTCTTTTTTTGACAAAACCACATCTGCCGTCTGCGGTAATCGCTCACACGCCTGTCCGCAATGCAAAAACGGCAATCGCCGCAGACTCCTTTTGTATTCACAGTGTAAAATCCTCCGGATTAACCTTGGGCAGCGGCGGAGCTTTGTGTGGAATGCGTTCCAGAGGATTGTAAACAAAACGACGGCAGCTTTCGTCCTTGCGGCAGGCAGGATGATTCCCCAAGTTGCAGTGCAGCCCGTTTTCCTCATAACAATGTGTGCAGTAAATACAGGCGGGGACAATACGGTTTCCGAAAAGAGGCTTTTTGCTTTTTCCAAACATGCAATTCTCATTCCTTATAATCATTACGAATTACAAACGGTATAAAAATCGAGAAAAAAGCTTGGATATATACGTTTTTCCCGAATATTTTTATCAGCCGCTTCAAAAAATTGATATTCATGAGTCAATGACATGAATCTATAATACTTTATTCTACCATCTTTTTTTGTGAATTTCCACCCCCGAAGGGTAAGGAAAGCAGAAAAACAAAAATCATCAGCAAAAGAGCCAGAGTAAATGGCAATCCATGTGTTGTTTGTACCGGTGTTATCACGCCGGAAACAACAATGCTGTTCCCAGCTGGCAGCAGCGGTACCAGCAGTGCGCTTAACCCTCCTGCAATGAATCCGTGCAGCATTCGAAATCCAAAGAAGCGTCGCTTGGAAAACGGTAAATCACCCAGAACGGAAAAAATCTGAAAATGTACGCAAAGTCCGCCCCAGCCGAGCGAAAACGCAGTCAGAAAAATTGCTGTTTCAGCAGTGCAGGCAGCAGATGCGGTTCCGGAACAAACCTCCAGCAAAACAGGAAGAATCGAAAGGCCTGCCGGAAGCGGAACCCCAATCCGCTGCAGTAGCTGTGCAAGCAGAGCGGGAAGCTGCAGTTGATTGCACAGTCCCAAAAGCGCACCGAACAAAACGACAAAGGCGCAAAGGGAAAGCATTGCCTGTGCGCCGTCTGCAACGGAGGCAACAAGTGCTTGCCCTGCGGGTTCCGGTTCCGTTTGAATCTTTTTTTTGCAGGACACCATTCCTTTCCTGCGGGAAAGGAATCCGGTGGCGATTCCAAGCAGCAATGCAGCAAGAACTTGTGCGCTCAGAAGGATAAGCCCCAATGCGGTACTGCGAAAAATTCCTTCTCCAACCGCAGCTACAACAAAGCCGGGGCCTGCACCTACGCAGAAGCAGGTCATACGTGCGGCTTCCTCTTTTGTAATTGCGCCGCGGTCAAGCAGTTGGCGAATGCCGCGCGCCCCAACCGGATATCCGCCCACCAAAGCGGTCAGAATAAAGGCGGCAGTGCATCCGGGAAGGTTAAAAAGGACGCGCGTCACGGGGGCAAGAATCCGCCCGCAGCGTTCGGCAAAGCCGCAGCGAACCGCAAAACCGCACAATACAAGAAACGGAAACAGGGAAGGAATCAGTGTTGCGCCGCAGCGTTCCAGTGAGATGCGGGCTCCCTGTGCGCTTGGGCGGGAAAATATCGTAAGCAGCACAAAAAGCATTGCAACCGCAGAATACAAAAACCATTTTCCAAATCTACGCACGGCATTTTTTTGCTCCCTTTTCATCAAACGACCGCTCCTTTCGCTAAAAGAGAATTTTGTTTCTGCAAACTTCCCTCATATATACGTCTGTTTGCGCATTTTTCATGCCGGTGTATCATAAATGTTTATAGTCTTAATTTGCAGCAGGGCGGAGGAGTGCCGCGTGAAAAACAAAGTTGTTCCAGTGCCGCACCGGGAAGAATCCCGTTCCCGGATTGCAGCTTTGCAGCCGTTCCGGATCGAACTGACCGGAAACTGTGAAATGGATATTGACGGATGCAAGGGAATTGTTGCCTATGACAGCGATTGTATTAAAATTGCGCTGCCAAAAATGATTTTGTGCGTATTCGGACGGGGGTTGACGATCCGGTGTATGACGAGAGAGTCAGTGACAATCTGCGGATGCGTTTTACGCACGGAATTCATCACCTGAAGAAAGGCGGAATACGGGGATGGGAATGGTTGCGTGTATCCGGTATTTTCGCGGCTGTGTGTGGTTTTGTGCAAACGGAAAAAATCCGGAAAAACTGCTCAACGGTGCCACGCTGCGTGAGATTCCGCTGTGGGATATTGAGCGCAGAAACGGGGTGTTGTATGCATGCACAACACCGGGCGGCTATCATCAGCTCCGCCCGGTGGTCAGAAAAACCGGGCTGCGGCTGCGTGTGCAAAAGCGCGCCGGTTTTCCGTTTCTTGCGCGCCGTTTCCGGCATCGTTGGGGCGCCGTTTTCGGCATGGTTCTTTTTTTTGTTGTGATTCAGTTTTTGTCGATGTTTATCTGGAACATTAATGTAACAGGCGGCGATGAAGAAACCAGACTTAAGGTAACCCAGGCAGCGCAATCGCTTGGCATCACATCAGGAACGTGGAAGGAGAGTGTCAGCCTGAAACAAATTAAGGAGGATCTGCTGCGTGAGGTCCCGGGGCTTTCGTGGGCGTCGATGAATCTGACAGGCTGCCAATTGAGCGTTGAGCTGAGGGAACGCAGTATGCCGCCTGTTATGATTCCAACTGACCAGCCCTGCAATCTAAAGGCTCGAATTGGCGGTGTGATCATTCGGGTAGATGCTAAAGCGGGATTTCCAGCTGTGAATCCCGGAGATACCGTTGCAGCGGGAGATTTGTTGGTAAGCGGTGTGCGGCAGGATGCTTTTGGTGCCACCATGCTGCGTCATGCACAAGGAGAGGTTGTTGCCGCAACCACACATACCATTACCTGCAGCGTGCCGTTGGTACAGGTGCAGCAGGTTCCAACCGGAGAGATGCTGGTGAGAAAGCGACTTGCGGTTTTCGGCGTCGAGCTTCCGCTGAATCTGACCTCTCCGCCGCAGGACGGAACTTACACCAGAACCTTTTCTGCCGAGCCGGTTACGCTCCTTGGAGTGCGAATTCCGGTGGAGCGATATACGGAAACCTGGCACTGCCTGCAGGAGCAAACCATCACGCTTACAGAGCAAGAAGCTTCCGATCAGGCGGAGCAGGAGCTGCAAAAACAGCTTGCTGAACAATATCCGCAGGCCCAGGTTGTTTCCTCGGTCAAAACGCGTGCATTAAAAAATGGTGTGTTGGAGCTTACCGCGGTGCTGCAATGCGAGGAAAACATTGTGCAGGAAGAGGAGATTTTCCTTGACGAGTAAATATGTACCATTGAACAGGAAAAATATGTGCAAGTCTTACGGAATCCAAGAAAAAATTAATAAATAGTCCACATTTTTTGTTATTTTGAATAGTGACGAATCGATCGGAAAATGATATAATAAGGAAAATAAATTGGGGGAACCCGGAAATCAGAGTGAGAAAAACGAATGGTGTTTGAACAAATCATCAATGTGGACCGTATGGAACAGGCGGTGACGCTCTTTGGCAGCTTTGACGAAAACGTCCGGCTGATTGAAGGAGAGTATGGCGTTGATATTGTCATGCGCGGCAGTGAACTGAAGGTTTCGGGAGAAGCGGAAAATGTTTCCCGTGCTTCGCGTGTGATTGAAAGCCTGCTGAGCCTGATTAACCGAGGTGAAGCGCTTACCGAGCAGTCTGTTCGGTATTGCATGACGCTTGTTAATGACGGCGGCGAAGCCAAACTGGAGGCGCTTGCAAGCGACTGTGTCTGTATTACGGCAAAAGGAAAACCGATCAAGCCGAAAACACTCGGCCAGAAAAAATATATTAGCGCAATCCGTGAAAATACGATTACACTCGGAATCGGGCCGGCAGGCACCGGCAAGACTTATCTTGCAGTTGCCATGGCGGTTGCGGCGTTCCGTGCCCACGATATTAACCGGATTATCCTGACGAGACCCGCGGTGGAGGCAGGCGAAAAGCTGGGTTTTTTGCCCGGAGACCTGCAGCAAAAGGTGGATCCTTATTTGCGCCCGCTTTATGACGCGCTGTTTGATATGCTGGGCGCCGAAACGTACCAAAAGTATCTGGAGCGCGGCAATATCGAGGTGGCACCGCTTGCCTATATGCGCGGGCGGACACTGGATGACAGCTTTATTATTCTGGACGAAGCCCAAAACACAACGGGCGAGCAGATGAAAATGTTTCTGACGCGGCTTGGGTTCGGCTCTAAAATGGTCATCACAGGCGATGTTACGCAAATCGATCTGCCGGACGGCAAAAGATCCGGCTTAACAGAGGCGGAACGGGTACTGAAGAATGTTCCGGATATTTCGGTTGTCCGGTTCGATGAAAAAGATGTTGTCCGGCACAAACTTGTGCAGGATATCATCAAAGCATATGAAAAATACGAAGAAGGAAGGCGCGGCCGATGACCGGCAAAATTAAGGTTATCATTGAAAACCGACAGAAAGAAGTTAAGATTCCAACAGGATTGAGAATGTTGATCCGCCGCTGCTGCAATGCAGTGCTCAAGCTCGAAGAGTTTGAGGGCTCTGCAGAAGTGAGCGTCAATTTTGTGGATATGGAGGAAATCCAGCAGCTCAACAAAGAGTACCGCGGCAAGGATATGCCGACGGATGTGCTGTCTTTTCCGCTTGGTGAAAACGGCGTTTACGATATCAACCACGACACGGGTGCATACCTGCTTGGCGATGTTGTCATCTGTATGCAGAAGGCAGTGGAACAGGCAAAGCTTTATTCCCATTCGCTGCAGCGCGAGGTGGGATTCCTGACGGCGCATTCCATGCTGCACCTGCTTGGTTATGACCATGAGCAGGGCGGCATCGAAGCGGTGCATATGCGTGAAAAAGAGGAAAAGGTGATGGAACTGCTCGGTTTGCCCAGCAGCGCCAGCTATGTTCTCGAAGACGACGAAAAATGATGAAAAAAGAACGGCATAGTTTTCGTGCAGCGGCGCGCGGAATTTTGAGGTGTGTGGAGGAAGAACGCCATATGCGGATTCACACGGCTGCGGTTTTGCTGGTGCTGTTGTTCTCGCTGTTCTTTTCACTTTCGGCAGTGGAATATGCTCTGTTGTTTTTAACGTTTGCAGTGGTGCTTGCGGCAGAGCTTTTCAATTCCTCGCTGGAACGTCTGGTTGATGCGCAAATCCCGTTCTTTTCAAAAAATGCGGCGGCAGTCAAGGATTTTGCGGCGGGAGCCGTACTTGTCTGCGCCGTTTTTTCTGTATTTGTGGGGGTGGCAGTTTTCTGGAAACCTGAACAGCTTGCGCAGATTCCGGCTTTTTTTGCGGCACATCCGGTGACGATTGCAGGGGTGGCACTGCTGCTTCTTATTCTATCGCTTTACGTTATTTTTGCGCCCTCCGGTATACTGCGGTTGTGCCGCCGTTTTTTTTGCAAAAATGACAAAATCGGTTGATGAACAGCCCCATTAACAATAAAACAAAAGGACGCAGTAGTTGTTTTCATTCACCTGCGTTAAAAAGATAACGGATTCAGAAAGGACTTTTTATGAATAAAAAAGAAACACCCGTAGAAAAAAGTGCATTTTTGGCAATTGTCGGCCGTCCAAATGTGGGAAAATCCTCCCTGCTCAACGCGCTGCTCGGACAAAAGCTGGCGATTGTATCTTCCAAGCCGCAAACTACCCGTACCCGCATCATGGGTGTTCTTACCCGAGGCGCTTACCAGTATGTCTTTATTGACACACCGGGGTTGCACAAATCCCACAACCGACTGGATGATTTTATGGCAAAATCTATTTCCTCTTCGGTGGCGGGTGTCGACGTTGTCATTCTGGTGACAGAGGGAGGAGAAGAAATTTCAGCCACAGAGAAAGAACTGATTGCGACGATTCGCGGGCAGCATCTTCCGGCTATTCTGGTCATCAATAAAATCGACCGTTTGGCACAAAAAGAAAAGCTGATGGCGCAGATTGCCGCATATGCCAAGGAATACGATTTTACGGCGGTGGTTCCTCTTTCAGCTTTGACGGGCGACGGTGTGGACGGTTTGTTTGCCGAGCTTGCTCCGCTTGCGCAGGAAGGTCCGCATATGTTCGGTGACGATGAGCTGACCGATATGCCGGAAAAAACGCTTGCGGCGGAGATGGTGCGCGAAAAAGCACTCCGCTTGCTGCAAAAAGAGGTTCCCCATGGGGTTGCCGTTGCAGTGGAGCGAATGACGGAGCGGGAGGATGGTTTGCTTGATATCGGCGCAACCATTTATTGTGAGCGCGACAGTCATAAGGGTATTATCATCGGCAAACAGGGTGCCATGCTCAAAAAAATCGGGTCCTATGCCCGTGAAGACTTGGAAAAATTTTTTGATTGCCGTGTGAATCTGCAGCTCTGGGTCAAGGTAAAAGAAGATTGGCGTAATCGTGATGCCCTGCTGCGCAGTTTCGGTTATGATAAGAACAGCTTTGAGGATTAACCTGTTTTGCATTCCGATAAAATAATTTTATTTCAGGAAAGGACGTGTACGTTGCCATGCAGACTGCGACCGACGGGCTGGTGCTCAAAGAGCAGGCTGTGGGTGAAAATGACCGTCTGATTACGATTTTAACACGAACCGACGGTTTGGTTCGTGCGTTTGCCCGCGGTGCGCGCAATTTAAAAAGCCGCAATGCATCGGCAACGCAAACACTTTCTTATTCTGATTTTGTGATCTTTCGCGGAAGAGAATCGAATATGATTGATTCAGCGGAGATTAAAAAAGTTTTTTTTGGACTGCGCAGCGACTTGATAAAGCTGACTTTGGCACAATATTTCGGCGAACTTGCAATTTCACTTGCTCCGGAGGGTGATGATGCTTCCGCTTATCTTCGGCTGCTGCTGAATGCACTGCATTTTCTGGAAGCCGGAACCCGCCCTCCCCGGATTCTCAAGGCGGCAGTGGAAATGCGTATGATGGCATTTTCTGGCTATATGCCCGACCTTGTGGGTTGCGCGGGCTGTGGCGAGTATGAAAGCGGCACCATGTTTTTTCGCCTGCGGGATGGTGTGATTGTGTGCGAAAAATGTTATCGTGCAGATGGAACTCCCACGGTTTCGCTGGAGCCGGGTGTGCTTGCTGCACTGCGGCATACGATTTACGCGCCGTTTGAAAAAGTTTTTTCCTTTGAGCTTTCCCCTAATGGTGAAAAGCAACTGGAAACGGCAGCCGAGCTTTATGTTCGGGCGCAGCTGGAACGAGACTTTAAAACGCTCGAATTTTACCGAAGAATTTCACTGGAAGAATAGTTTATAATTGTTTGTGGTATCCGGATTTCAAGAGAATTTCGGAGTGCCCATAGAGATAAAGGAGAAGGTTTGAAAGACAACCCTTTCAAACGACAAATTTGTGTCTTTGCGGTTGGAATAACCGTAACTTCGGGAAGCCGAAACCGACATCAAATTTGTAGCGCAGTCGAAAGGAATGGTCATATCTATGTTAGAAAATGAACAAAAACATTATCATGCATTGGAGCTTGATAAAGTGTTGGAAATGCTCGCAGAGGAAACCTCCTGTGATGATTCTGCGGAGCTTGCCCGTGCGATTGTTCCACAGCACGATTTGGAGACTGTAAAAACATTGCTGCAGGAAACTGACGATGCCTATCGTTTGGTGGGCGGGTTTGGCTCCCCGAGCTTTGGTGGGCTGACGGGCTGCGAAAATTCCCTGCGCCGTGCTGCTGCCGGCGGAACGCTCACAATGGGCGAGCTGCTTCGGGTTTCCTCTCTGCTGCACGGAATGCGTGCGCTGATTGATTGGCGGCGTCACTCCGAGGGAATAGTTACTTGTATTGACTGGCGATTTGATGCACTGTGCCAGAATAAATATCTGGAAGAAAAAATTGATTCTGCCATTCTTTCCGAGGAAGAGATGGCGGACAATGCGTCACCGGCACTGAATGATATCCGCCGGAAAATTCGCAATGCCTCCGGTCGTGTACGCGAGCAGCTTGATAAAATGATTCGCTCTGCAGCGTACCAGAAGTATCTGCAGGATCCGATTGTGACCATGCGTGACGGACGTTATGTTGTTCCGGTTAAATCGGAATGCCGTGGAGACATTCCCGGTCTGGTGCATGACACCTCTGCCAGTGGTGCAACGGTTTTTGTGGAACCAATGGGCGTTGTGGAAGCAAATAATGAGGTGCGTGTGCTGCAATCCAAGGAAAAGGCGGAGATCGAGCGGATTCTGGCGGAGCTTTCTGCCGAAGCGGGCTCGTTTGCCGATGCGATTATTGAAGGATATCGCAATGCGCTGGAGCTGAATGTTATTTTCGCAAAGGCGCGTCTGGCATACAAAATGAAGGCATCCATGCCGATCATGAATGATGAGGGCAGAATTGCGCTCAAGAAAGCCCGCCATCCGCTGATTGACCCGGCAAAGGTGGTTCCCACAACGGTGGAGCTTGGTGCCTCGTTTGACACCTTGGTCATCACCGGCCCAAACACCGGAGGTAAAACGGTTGCGCTCAAAACCATCGGTCTGCTTAATTTAATGGCGATGTGCGGTCTGCTGCTGCCGGTTTCCGATAACAGTGAAGCCTCCGTTTTCACGCGTGTTCTGGCGGATATCGGCGATGAACAGAGTATCGAACAGTCGCTCTCCACTTTTTCTGCGCACATGACCAATATCATTTCCATTTTGAAAACCGTGGATGCCCACAGTCTGGTGTTGATTGATGAGCTTGGTGCGGGAACCGACCCGGTTGAGGGTGCGGCACTTGCCCGTTCAATTCTGGAGACAATGCGGAACAGCGGCTGCCGAATTGCGGCAACAACGCACTATGCAGAGCTCAAAGAATATGCGCTGCAAACGGCGGGAGTGGAAAATGCCTGTTGTGAATTCGATGTTGCGACACTCTGCCCCACTTACCGCCTGCTGATCGGTGTGCCCGGTCGTTCCAATGCGTTCGCGATTTCGGAGCGCCTCGGGATGTCTGCGGAAATTGTGGAGCATGCGCGTAACCTGGTTTCGACCGAGGATACCCGGTTTGAGGATGTGGTACAAAAGCTGGAACAAAGCCGGCAGGAGCTTGAAAAAGAAAAGCAGCTGATTTCTTCCTTGCGTGCGCAGGCTGCAGAAGCTGCGGCTCAACTGAAAAAACAGCAGGAGGAGCAGGAGCGCATCCGCCAAAGCGAAATAGAAAAGGCAAAGGTAGAGGCGCGTAATCTGACCGCCAGAACCAGAGCACAGGCAGAAGCACTGCTTGCCGAGCTGGACGAAATTCGTAAAGATAAAATGAATACCGATTCCGGCAAAGCCCGTGCCGGACTGCGGGCAGGCATCCGCGCCATGGAGGACGCGGCAGACCCCGTTGCGCGGCGTGAGAACGAGGGTTATCAATTGCCCAGAGACCTCAAAAAGGGTGATTCGGTCTTGATTTTTGACATCGATAAAAAGGCAGTCGTTCTTTCTGCGCCCGATCGCAACGGTGTGGTAGAAGTGCAGGCGGGTATCATTAAAACGAGGGTGCCGCTGACGAATCTGCGTCTGCTGGAGGAGAAAAAGAAAGCCGAGCCGCTGCGTCATGTTGCAACGCGCAATGTTCGCTCCAAGGTGACCACTCCGGTCAAAACAGAGGTTGACCTGCGCGGTAAAACCGTACAGGAGGCACTCATGGACCTGGACCAGTTTATTGATTCTGCTGTGCTGATGGGAGTGGGGCTTGTGTCCATTATTCACGGCAAGGGAACCGGAGCACTGCGCACGGCAGTCCAGCAGCACCTCAAAACGCACCCAAGCGTCAAAGCCTTCCGCCTTGGTGTTTATGGCGAGGGAGAAAACGGTGTGACAATTGCCGAGCTGAAATAAAGCATAATCCTGGGGAGAATCCCATAAAATAAGGACGAACAGGTGATGAAAGGGGGATTCCCTTGACCAAGACAAAAAAGCTCCGGCGATTCAATTGGCTGGACGGAATTCTTTGTGCGGTTGCTGTGCTTGCAATTGCGGCGGCGACGTGCTATTTTCTTGCAGCAGACACCGGTGCCGCGAGCGGGTATTCCATTTCGGACGGGGATAACGTTACAGTGACATTGGCAAAATCTGCGTTGACGGGAACAGAAACGGAAATTTCAGCACCGGATCTCAACCGATTGCTGCAAAAGAATATTTCCTCCGATTCTTCCGGTGTGCAGCAGATTCTGCTCAAGCCCTCCGGAACGGAGAATGAAATTGAATTCTGCATTACAGCAAGGGCAAAAGGGCATAGCTGGGTGATTTCCGGCAAAGGAACGCTGCTTGCGCAAACAGAGGATGATACGGTGACGGCATTTGTTTTTGCACCGGAACAGCTTCGGCTGGGCAAGCTGCCAATTTCACGCAATCTGTTTTTTTCACTTCTGCAACCGGATCAGCTGCCGGATGGCATCACGGTGAGCGACGGCAAATTATCTTTTTCCTCGTCTATGATCCCCGCCTCTCTGGCTGCATTCCGTGTTTCTGAAAAAGCGTTTGTAGTGCGCCCCAAAGGACCTCTTGATCAGTTAATTGATAAGATTGACGATTTTGCAAAAGATACGCCTGCAGAACAGAGCGAGGCCTGGAAAGAACTCAAGCAGGACATTACCGAGCAGGCAGAACAAGCGCTGGCACAGGGAAGTGACGCATTCGAGCAGTTCAAGCAGACCATTCAGCAAAAGTATTCCTCTCTGGATACAGACCAGATTTTTGCCGAAGTGGAAAGCGGGCTGCAAAGCGCTGCAGGTAAAGTGGAAGATTATGTAGACAAAAACGGCGAGCAGATTGCCTCTGCCGTACAAAAATTTTTGGATGCGCTCCAAAGCAGTTCCTCTTCGCAGGGATGAGGGAGCATCTTCAAGAAAATTAATATTATTTAGCTGCCGGTCGGAGAGAAGTTTTCGATCGGCGTTTTTTTGATTTTCTTTTGAAAAAACTGCGAAAAAGCCTTGACATTGCTTGCATTGTTCCGTATAATAAACAGCAGTGTAAAGAAAAAAACTTTACACGTTGTTGAAGGAGAGAGCTGCATGGCAAAAAATCTGGAAGTATCAATGCTTTATGATTTTTATGGAGCAGTTCTGACCGAAAAGCAGCGTGATGTGATCGAGCTTTATTACAACGAGGATCTCTCGCTGGCCGAGATTGCTCAAAATGAGGGAATCACACGGCAGGGAGTGCGCGATGCAATCAAGCGCGCGGAGCAGCAGATGTTTGAAATGGAAGAACAGCTTGGCTTGGTTAAGCGGTTTCATCGCATTGAAAAGCAGCTCAGCGAGGTTTGCGATGCCGCCCAGCGGATTGAAAGCTGCAACGAGCGGTACTGCGGTCCTTCTGAAATTTCCGAACAGGCAAATAAGATTTTGCTGCTTGCGCAGCAGTTGAAAGAATAATTCCTCACAGCGGAAGGAGAAAAGCAAATGGCATTTGAAGGTCTTTCCGGCAAGCTGACTGCCGCGTTTAAACGGCTGAAAAACAAAGGGAAGCTCACAGAATCCGATATCAAGGAAGCCATGCGCGAAGTTCGCCTTGCTCTTTTGGAAGCGGATGTTAACTATAAGGTTGCAAAGGAATTTACAAATACGGTTTCCGTCCGTGCGGCAGGTTCCGAGGTGATGGAAAGTCTGACTCCGGCGCAGCAGGTGATCAAGATTGTCAACGAAGAGCTCACCGCCTTGATGGGCACCACTCAGTCACTGATTTCCTTTGCAGCTAAGCCGCCCACCGTTATCATGCTCTGCGGTTTGCAGGGTGCCGGAAAAACCACGCATGCCGGTAAGCTTGCCATGATGCTCAAGAGTCAGGGTCACCGCCCGATGCTTGTTGCATGCGATATATACCGTCCCGCCGCAATTGAACAGCTGCGGGTTGTGAGCGGGCAGGCGGGTGCGGCATTTTTTGAAAACGGCACCGAAAAGCCCGTGGTTACGGCTCGAAAAGCGATTGCACATGCCAAGGATTATGGCAATGATATTGTGATTTTAGATACCGCAGGTCGGCTTCATATTGATGAGGTGCTGATGGACGAGCTGCGGGATATTAAAAAAGAAGTTTCTCCCGATGAAATCCTGCTTGTCGTGGATTCCATGACCGGTCAGGATGCGGTCAACGCCGCCAAATCATTTGATGATGCGCTTGGAATCACCGGTGTGATTCTGACCAAGCTGGACGGTGATACCCGAGGCGGTGCGGCACTTTCCATCCGCTCTGTGACCGGCAAGCCAATCAAGTATTCCGGTATCGGTGAAAAATTAGAGGATCTTGAGGTTTTCCACCCCGACCGAATGGCTTCGCGTATTCTTGGCATGGGCGATGTGCTCACGCTGATTGAGGATGCCAGTCGCAAAATTGACCAACAAAAGGCGGAAGAAACCGCCCGCAAGCTGCGTCAGAATAAATTTGACCTCAACGATATGCTGGAACAGTTTCAGCAGGTTCAAAAAATGGGTTCGGTCAAATCACTGCTTTCCAAGCTGCCCGGTGTTGGTCAACAGCTGCAGGATGTCGATATTGATGAACGCATCATGGATCGTACGGCTGCAATTATTCTTTCCATGACGCCCGCCGAGCGCACCAAACCGGAGCTGATCAATGCCTCCCGCAAAAAGCGCATCGCCGCCGGCTGCGGATTAAAGGTAGAGGACGTCAACCGGCTTCTGCGCCAGTTTGAGCAAACGCAGAAGATGATGAAGCAGCTCAACAGCAAAGGCGGAAAACGCCGTGCACTGCGCGGAATGGGCGGCTTCCCGATGTAAAATTAACAGGCATTCATCCGGTTTTCCGGTTGAAGATATACACTAATTTTCGGAGGTGAAAACAAATGGCAGTTAAAATCAGACTTCGTCGCATGGGTGCCAAGAAGAATCCTTTCTATCGCATCGTTGTTGCGGATTCCAGATACCCGCGTGATGGTCGTTTTATTGAAGAAATCGGAACGTACGATCCCATGACCGAGCCGGCAACCTTGAAGGTTGATGCAGAAAAGGCAAAGAACTGGATCTCCAACGGCGCTCAGCCTACCGATACCGTTAAGGTTCTCTTCAAGAAGAACGGCGTCACCGAATAATTAAGGAGGTGCTCGCTTGAAGGATCTTCTGATTACGATTGTTCAGGGGCTCGTTGAAGACCCGTCCGCCGTTTGTGTGGATGTGGATGAGCCCGGAGCGGATGGCACAGTTGTTTACCATCTGCATGTCGCTGAAAACGACATGGGCCGTGTCATCGGCAAGCAGGGACGAATTGCAAAGTCTGTTCGTACCGTGATGCGTGCCGCTGCGATGCGTGCCAATGAAAAAATTTCTGTGGAGATCGACTGATGCCACAAGCCGTTCTTTCGGGCGAGGTTCTGCGGAACCGCGTCCCCGGAACGGTTTTTTATTTAGTCTTATATCAGCAATCTGAAAACCGTCATTTGGGCAAGCTGAAACCGTTTTATCCTGATTTCGAATAGCAAACTGGCATACAAATCAAGGAAAAGCTTGGAGCTATGTGCTTTTCCATCAATTTTAGCTGTTGCTTCCAGAGAAATTGGCAGGATACTCTGCGGTTCGGCGGAAAGGCATGATCGTATCATGATGAAACCATTTTTACAAATCGGTCAAGTTGTAGGCACACACGGAATCCGGGGCGAGCTGAGAGTTCAACCGTGGTGCGATAGCCCCGCGCAGTTCTGTAAGCTCCGCACGCTTTATCTGGAAGAAGGAAAAACACCTGTCAAGGTGAACAGTGCCCGTGTGCACAAGAATCTGGTCATCCTCTCTCTGGAGGGTGTAGAATCGATTGAGCAGGGAGATCTTCTGCGCAACCGGGTGCTTTGGGTGCGCCGCGAGGATATCTCTTTGGAGCCGGGAAAATTCTTTATTCAGGATCTGATCGGTCTTTCGGTGAAAAACGCGGATACCGGTGCTTACTACGGAACCTTGACCGATGTGATTTCCACCGGTCGTACCGATGTATACGAGGTGACGGGAGAGGATAAGGTGGCGCATCTTTTCCCGGCAATCAAGGATATCGTGGTGAAAACCGATCCGGAGCAGGATGAAATGCTGATCCGGCCAATCGGAGGGATTTTTGACGATGCGGATTGATATTCTGACCCTTTTTCCTGATTTGTGCGATATGGTGCTCAGCGAAAGTGTAATCGGGCGTGCACGGGGGAATGGTATTATCGAGATCAATTGCCACAATATTCGTGATTATACAACGGACAAGCACCGCCGCGTGGACGATTATCCCTATGGCGGCGGAAAAGGGATGATTATGCAGGCAGACCCGATTTACCGCTGCTATGGCGCAGTGTGTGAGGAAATCGGTGAAAGGCCGTATTTGATTTATCTTTCTCCGCAGGGTAAAACCTTGACGCAGCAAAAAGCGCGCGAGCTTGCCCAATTGCCCAATCTATCGTTATTGTGCGGTCATTATGAGGGAATCGATGAGCGTGTGATTGAAGAAATTGTGGATGAAGAGCTGTCCATCGGTGATTATGTGCTGACAGGGGGGGAACTCCCCGCACTGGTGGTTGCGGATTGTGTGGCAAGAATGCTGCCCGGCGTGTTGGCAGATGAGGTTTGCTTTACAGAGGAAAGCCATTTTGCGGGTCTGCTGGAATACCCCCAATATTCTCGCCCGGCGCAATGGCATAACCGCGAGGTTCCGCCTGTGCTGCTCAACGGAGACCATAAAAAAGTGGATGCATGGCGACAGGAACAGTCACTGCAGCGAACCCGGGAAAAACGTCCCGATTTACTCAAAAAAGATGATTCTTAATGACTTCTTTATTTGGGCATGTGATTTGATAACAAAAGTTTTCCACATAATAGACATTTTGCACAAACAACAGTAAAATTGACGGAATGCAATCGGTTATCAATCCAAAAATGAGTCATTTTATTGACGCTACGCGTTTTTGTGATATAATATATATTGTTCCTGTAATGAAGTTTTTTATATTGAGATAGTAAGACTATTGAGGTAGGAGATGTTTTGTCATGTATGTCAAAGATGTCATGGTGCAGAACCAAGTAGGCCTTCACGCCCGTCCCGCAACCTTTTTCATTCAAAAGGCGAATGAGTTCAAGTCCACAGTCTGGGTGGAAAAAGAAGAGAGAAGAGTAAATTCCAAAAGCCTTCTGGGCGTTCTTTCCCTTGGCATTGTCGGTGGGACGACCATCCGTATTATTGCCGACGGTCCCGATGAAGAAGAAGCTGTGGAAAGCCTTGTCAAGCTTGTGCAGTCCGGTTTCACCGAATAATTTTTTTACATGGCTGCGCATCGCCCACCGGTAGGGCGGTGCGTTTTTTTGTTGTGGAAGGGGGGGCTGTGCTTGAACCCAAAGCTCAAGGAACTGCGTGCCAAGGCAATGGCGTTGCCGCTGACACCAGGCGTTTATTTAATGAAAAATAAATCCGACCAGATTATTTATATCGGTAAGGCAAAAGCGCTTAAAAACCGGGTGAGTCAGTATTTTGGTTCGCCGCGCAACCATGATGCCAAGGTCAGAAAAATGGTTGAAAATGTTGATCATTTTGATTATATTCTCACCGACAGCGAATTTGAGGCACTGGTGCTGGAGTGCAGCCTGATCAAACAGCATACGCCGAAGTATAATATTTTGCTTAAAGACGACAAAGGGTATTCCTATATCCGTGTTTCTGCGCCGCCGTATTCCAGAATCAGCGAAGTAAAGCAAAAGAAGGAAGACGGTGCGCGCTATATCGGACCATTCACCAGCTCGTGGTCGGTGAAGCAATCGGTGGATGAAGCTATCCGTGCGTTTAAGCTGCCAACCTGCAATCGCAAGTTTCCGCAGGAGATTGGCAAGGAACGTCCCTGCCTGAATTATTTTATCAAGCAATGCTGTGCGCCCTGCCTCGGCAAAATGACGGAAGCGGAATATGACGAAACCATCAGTGATGCGCTGGAACTGCTGCAGGGAAGCAGCGCGGAATCTATTCGCCACATGACGCAGCGTATGGAGGAAGCCGCCGAAGCACTCGAGTTTGAAAAGGCTGCCCGTCTGCGCGATCGGATTGCAGCCATCAAACGAATGGGAGAACGCCAAAAGGTGGTTGCCACCCGTGTGCAGGAGCAGGATGTGTTTGCCTTGGCGCAAAGCGGCGGTGCGGCGTGCTTTGAAGTGTTTCGCTTTTCGGGCGGGAGACTTTATGACAGAGAAAGCTTCGTTTTTGGGGAAATCGGCGCGCCGGAACGAGCCAGAGCGGACTTTTTGCAGCAGTATTATTCACTGCGGGACAAAATTCCGCCGCAGATTACCCTTGAAGGCAAAACAGAGGACAGTGAGCTGCTGGAGGAATGGCTGTCACAAAAAGCGGGCAGAAGGGTGCATATTGTTGTACCGCAAAAGGGAGAACAGCTGCAGTTGACACAGATGTGCCTGAATAATGCTGCTGAGCAAATTGCCCAACGCACCGGAACCGGGGGACGGGAAACAGCGGCACTGAATGAGCTGGCTCGCCTGCTCGGAATGGAAAAACCACCGGTCTATATTGAGGCGTATGATATCTCAAATCTGGCAGGCAGTGAAAATGTTGCCGGTATGATTGTGTTTGAGCATGGCCGTCCGCTCAAATCTGCCTATCGCAAGTTCAAGATTCGCACGGTCTCCGGGCAGGATGACTACGGCTCCATGCAAGAGGTGATTGTCCGCCGCTTTGCCGAGTATGAAAAGGAAAAAGATACGCACCAGGGCTTTGGACGTATGCCGGATCTGATTCTGCTCGATGGCGGCAAGGGGCACGTCGCGGCAATTCAGCCGCTTCTGCGCCAAATGGGGTATTCGGTTCCGGTATTCGGCATGGTCAAAGACGATCGCCATCGCACCCGTGCAATTGCCATGGACGGGGGTGAGATTGCCATCCGTTCCAACCGGGCTGCATTCACGCTGGTTTCCTCCATGCAGGAGGAAGTGCATCGGTTTGCAATCGGATATCACCGCCAGAGTCGTTCTAAAATTACCTTTGTTTCGGTTCTGGAACAGATTCCGGGTATCGGAAAAACGCGTGTTTCCTCCCTGCTGCGTCATTTTCAAACGCTTACGGCGGTTAAAAATGCAACACAGGAAGAGCTTGCCTGCGCACCCGGGATGAACCGCCCGGCAGCGGAGGCAGTTTACCGCTATTTTCATGAGCAGCCGGAAGAATCTGAACAGAATGGTTGACAAAATTCCTTTGGGGCATCATAATGAAAACGGAAGAAATCGTTACAAACAGGAAAGGCTTGGTTTTTGAATGCGAGTAATTACGGGAACCGCCCGCGGAATGCGGGTCGAAACGTTAAGCGGTGATGATGTTCGGCCAACAACAGACCGTGTAAAAGAGGCAATGTTCAGCATTGTGCAATTTCAGTTGGAAGGCAGGCGTGTCCTGGATCTGTTTGCCGGATCAGGCCAACTTGGCATCGAGGCTCTCAGCCGCGGTGCGGGACAGGCAGTTTTTGTGGATGCCAGCCGCGAATCCGTCGAGCTGGTGAAACGAAATTTGAATCACACCGGGCTTGCAGCAAAAGCGCGTGTGGTCAGCAGTGATTTTTCTGCTTTTTTGCGCGGAAAGCTGGAGCCATTTGATATTGCTTTTCTCGATCCACCTTATCGCAAGGGGCTTGTGCAGCAGGCGCTGCCACTGGTTGCCAAGGTGATGAACCCCGGCGGCGTGATTCTTTGTGAAAGCCCGCGGGATGAAGATCTTTCCGGTCTTGGCGGAGACTTTGTTTTAAGAAAAGAATATTGCTACGGAAAAATTAAGCTCAGCCGGTTTACACACCGCGATCAGGCAGAGTAATCTGCGCGGCAGGGAGTAATCTGCGCGGCAGGAGAAATTGAAGGGCAAGTATTCTGCAAAATGGAAGGAACGATTCATTTATGGCAACGGCGGTTTGTCCGGGCAGTTTTGACCCGGTTACCCTCGGTCATGTCGATATTGTTCGGCGTGCCTCAAAAATGTTTGACCATGTGGTTGTGGCGGTAATGACGAATCCGGAAAAACACCCGAGCTTTACAACCGAAGAAAGGGTGCAGTTGCTCCGGATAGCACTGCGCGATATACCGAATGTTGAGATAGATTGCTTCAACGGATTATTGGCGGATTACACCAGAGTCAAAAAGGCGGCGGCAATCGTCAAAGGCTTGCGCGCCGTCAGTGATTTTGAATATGAATTTCAGATGTCGCTAACCAATAAAAAGCTGAATCCGGATGTGGAGACCGTGTTTTTGACCACGAGTGCAGATTATATGTATCTCAGCTCCAGCATCGTCAAACAGGTGGCCTCGTTCGGCGGCGATATTTCCGGCTTTGTGGCAAAGGACACTTTACAGCAAATTAAAGAACGTCTTTGTAAAGGAGATGGTCATCAATGAGTGTGGAAGAAGTTATTGATCAATTGGACGAGCTGGTGGAAGGCGCGTTCTCTTTTCCACTGAGTAATGGCAAGGTGCTGGTGGATGCAGACAAAATACGGCGTCTGCTCGAGGATATTCGTCTGAATCTTCCCAAGGACATTCGTCAGGCAGAGCGCATCGTTGCCGACCGTACACAGATTATTGCAGATGCGCGCAAAGAGGCGGAATCCATTGTGCGTGTGGCAGAGGATCGCGCGCGTGCGATGGTGGCAAAGGATGAGATTGTCCGCCAGGCGCAGGAAAAAGCGAACGACCTGCTTACGCAGACCAAAACGAAATCGATTGAGGTTCGAAAAGCTGCCAATGAATATGTGGATGATTTGATGCAGCGTGTGGATGAATCTATCTCA
>CAKXIK010000001.1:2424-68848 GCA_934875675.1 uncultured bacterium | reverse complement strand
CCGAGCTGCGCAAGGCACGCCAGAACATCAAGGCAAGCCAGCGATTGGGTGACGGAACAAAGCCCCACTGATCGGATTGCTGCGCAAACCGGTATACTGGGGGATATTGTCTGCCTGCACCATGTGATGTAAAAAACGATTTGGGTATATGGGATATTCAGATCGGGTAAATGCATTTTACATAGCAGCGGCTGCGTTCTTGCAACACGGGATTCTCCCGGAATGAGAGGGCAGCTGTTATTCAGTCCAATGTGAATTGAATATTATCCGGTTCAAAAATGTTGAAATAATCTCCAATTACAAGCTAAGCCACGAACTTTTTTTGTTCGTGGCTTAGCTTTTTTGTGGCGAAGAAAAACTATTTTCTGCAAAAAATCGCATGTTTTTGCCAAGTGGGTGGGAGAATAAATTTGTTTTGCAAAGCATTGCGTTGAAATTCAGAATAATGTGGGGAAAGCAAGCGAGACAATGCGCAAAAGAACGCGATTCAGATGCGTTTTTTTTATTTGTTTGGGTGCCAATTATTGAAAAAACAGTTGCATTTTTATGATACTGCGGGTATAATCTATTTATACAAAGTGGTGAAAGGTGGGGGCATAGGGTGATTTGAAGTGATTCTTCGTCATCTGTGCCATGGACGAGGGTTATGTTGTTAGGTGAATTTCAACATAATATTGACGCAAAAGGACGCGTCATCGTTCCGGCTAAGTTCCGCGAGGAGCTTGGCGATTGCTTTTACGTCACAAAAGGGTTGGGTGGATGCCTTTGGGCGTTTTCTCAAAAAGAGTGGGATGTCATTCTGAAAAAATTTGAGGAGATGCCGTTGGTGGAAAGCCGGGATATTTCGCGGTTTTTCTTTTCCGGCGCAACGGATGCGGTTCCGGATCCACAGGGAAGAATTCTGATTCCTCCCAAGCTGCGTGCACATGCGCACTTGGAAAAGGAGATTACATTTCTCGGTGTGAATAACCGCATGGAAATCTGGGATTCCACGGCATGGAACAAGGCCGGCGAAACCTTTGATGAGGCGGCTCTTGAGCTTCAAATGGCAAAGCTGGGACTATAATAAAAAATTTTTCCCGTCAAGGCAACAGGATCATGAGATCAGGAGGGGTTGCTTATCATGGAATTTTCACATAAACCCGTCCTCTTCCGGGAAACGATTGAGGGACTGGCTGTTCGGTCGGATGGAATCTATCTGGACGGAACTGCAGGCGGAGGCGGACATTCCAAAGCTATTGCAGAGCAATTAACTACCGGCAGACTGATCGCAGTCGATCAGGATCCGGATGCAATCAGCACGCTGCAGGAACGTCTTGGCGGTTTTCCCTGTGTAACAATTGTACAGAACAATTTTTCTAATATGGCAGAGATTGCGGCGCAGTTGAATCTGGATCATTTGGATGGGGTGCTGCTTGATATCGGCGTTTCATCCCGTCAGTTGGATACCCCCGAACGCGGCTTTTCGTTTCACGCAGATGCACCGTTGGATATGCGCATGAGTCAGACGGGTACCACGGCAGCTGATCTCGTCAATACGCTTCCCTGGCAGTCGCTGGCGGAAATTTTCAGCCGGTATGGTGAGGAAAAGTTTTCAAAGAGCATTGCACAGGCAATTGTCGCCAAAAGGCAGGAAGCACCGATTCTGACGACAGATCAGCTCACAGAAGTGATTCGTTCGGCGATTCCGGCAAAGGTTCGCCGTGAGGGAGGACACCCTTCGCGTAAAGTTTTTCAGGCGCTGCGGATTGCGGTGAATGGGGAATTGGATGCCCTTTCCCGTGGGCTGGAGAGTGCGTTTGAACTGCTTGCACCAAACGGGCGTCTGGCAGTGATTACCTTCCATTCGCTGGAGGATCGAATCGTAAAGCAGCAAATGGCAAAATGGTGTGAAGGCTGTATCTGTCCGCCGGATTTTCCTGTTTGTGTTTGCGGAAAGAAGCCTCGTGCGGCTTTGGTGAATCGCAAGCCAATTGAAGCATCTGCCGAGGAATTGGAAAGCAATCCGCGCAGTCGCAGTGCAAAACTTCGCGTCTGCATCAAATTGCCGCAGGATGAAAAACAAAATTCCAAATTTTAATTGAATAGATAAAAAGATTGTCGTGTAAGAAGTCAGAAAGGAAGAAGCCATGAACACAAACGGAAATGCTGCATATGATTTTGACCGTTTTGCAGCCAAAGAAGCGCGTCAACCGGAAAAACCACAAGCAAAAATTGTTAAAATTCCGCAAAAGAATACATCATCGCGTCCCAAAATTACAATGAAGCATATTGTGCGCGGAATCGCAGCAGCCGCGGTGTGTTTTGTAATGATGGGTTCGCTGATTTTAAGCCAGCTGCAGCTTAATGAATTGAATACCTCTCTGCAAAAGGTAAACAAACAGCTTTCGAATGCGAAAAGTGAATATGTGCAGCTCCAAATGGCAGCAGAAGCCCGCGCATCGTTGGAAACGGTAGAGGAATATGCCGCCAATGTGCTTGGAATGCAAAAGCTCAGTTCCGATCAGATTGAATATGTTCGGTTAAATGAGGGAGATCGCATCGAGGTGTCGGAACAGTCTTCGGAAACCTCTGTTTGGCAAAAAATTTCGGACTGGTTCGCGGGGATTTTTTCCTGAAAGGCATAGTAAAGCTTCGAACGGAATATGAATGAGTTGCAGACGTAATAAAGAAGTTGTATCGGGAGGAGTTAAGAGAAAATCTTGGCTCCTTCTGTTTGTATTCGTCCCGACCGGACGCAGAAAGGAAGGTGTGCACAATGGCAGAAGGAGCACCTGTACGAATGAGAAGGCGCTGCTTGATTGCAGTTCTGGCAATCATTGTGATAGGGTTTGGCGGAGTTTCAGCACAGCTTGGCAAGCTTCAGTTGGTGGAAGGCGAAGAATTGCAGCAGAAAGCTATTGATCAACAGATGCGCGATACCACGATCAATGCAACGCGCGGCACCATTTATGATTCCAATATGGAAGTGCTTGCACAAAGTGCAACCGTATGGAATGTTTTTATTTCGCCGGCGTCGCTGGTGGTCAAAGATAATGAAGCTGCTACAGAAAAAAAACGTGCATTGGTTGCGGACGGCCTTGCTCAAATTCTCGGTGTTGACCGGGATGAAATTTACCAGAAGACGCTCAAGTCGAAAAGTTATCAAGTTTACATAAAGAAAAAGATTGAAACCGATACGCGCACCAAGATTCTGGAATTTAAAAAGAATAATTCTTCCATTGCCAGTGCGATCGGATTAGAAGAAGATACAAAGCGGTATTATCCGAATGTGGAGCTTGCGGCTTCGGTGCTGGGATTTACCGGAACCGACGGTCAGGGCCTTGCAGGAGTGGAATCCTATTACGATTCTTATCTTCAGGGAATACCCGGTCGGGTGATGACAATTAAAAATGCCAATGGTACGGACATGGATTTTGAATATGAACAGAGAGTGGATGCGCAGGACGGCGATAATCTGGTTCTTACCATTGATAAAAATATCCAGAGCTATCTGGAGAAATATCTTGACCAGGCGATTAAGGATAACGCGGTCGGCAATCGAATTGTTGGCATCGTGATGAACGTAAACACATTTGAAGTGCTTGGTATGGCGACCCGCAATGCGTTTGATCCGAATAATCCCTTTGTCATTGCGAATGAGGAGAAGGCGGCAGAAATCGCAGCACTTCCGGAAGATCAGCAGGCGGAAGCCCGCAGTGCGGCGCAATCCTTGCAATGGCGTAACAAAGCAATTTCCGATCCGTACGAGCCGGGTTCTGTTTTCAAGGCGTTCACAGCCTCGGCAGCTCTGGATGAGGGAGTTGTGAGCCTGACATCATCCTTTACCTGCACTGGAACGACCGTGTTAGGCGGGATTCGATACCGCTGCAATAACAGCCACGTTCACGGAACGCAGAATATTGTGCAGGCAATGGAAAATTCCTGCAACCTTGCGTTTATGCAGATTGGTCAGGCGCTTGGAATTCCGGCATTTACCCAATACTATGAAGCGTTTGGCTTCACGCAAAAAACAGGTATTGATCTCCCCGGCGAAGCAACCCCCATTGCCGGTGTGCACTATCACGTTCCGTCCGCAATGGGCATTACAGAGCTGGCCAGCTCGTCTTTCGGTCAGAGCCGTAAAATGACACCAATCCAGATGGTTACGGCAATGTGCTCTGTGGTTAATGGCGGTAATCTGGGTACACCGCATGTGGTGAAACAAATTATCAGTGCGGATGGCAATATTGTGGAAACGAAAAATGCTGCAATCCGGCGGCAGGTTATCTCAGAAGCAACCTCTGCAACCATGCGTTCCGCGCTTGAAATGGTTGTAAAAGAGGGCGGCGGTAAAAATGCATCGGTAGAAGGTTATCGTGTCGGCGGCAAAACCGGTACGGCAGAAAAATTGGATCAGGAAGATAAATCTGCACGTATTGCTTCTTTCTGCGGGTTTGCTCCGGTGGAAAACCCGGAGGTCGCCTGTATTATTGTGGTGGATGAGCCGAGAGGCAGCACTATTTACGGCAGTACGGTTGCCGCGCCGATTTTTAAATCCGTTATGTCCGAAGTATTGCCGTACCTCGGAATTGAAAAGACGGAGGAAACAAAGAGTTCCACCAGTACCACAAAGGCAACCGTCCCCAATGTGATTGGAAAAACATCCGGAGAAGCTCAGTCTGCAGTCAAAGCAAAAGGACTCAGCGTTCGTGTGCTGGGCAGTGGAGAAACCGTTCTTTCGCAGCTGCCTGACCCGGATACGCAGCTTGACAGCGGCGGTACCGTGGTTTTGTATACCGATGAAAACAGTCAGAACGATCTGGCCGTTGTTCCGAACTTTGCGGGCATGACAGCAGTGCAGGCAAACCAGGCGGCGGTTCAGAGTCATTTAAATCTGAGATTGTCCGGCGATGCCACAAAAGCAAATGCGATTGTTACCGAACAGTCCATTCAGGCACAATCGCAGGTCAGTCAGGGAACAATCGTAACGCTGAAATTTTCGGCGGCGGTTCAAAATGAATAAAGAAAGGGCATGATGCAGTCCGATGAAGCTTTCAACCCTGCTCCAAGGAGTTCTCGTAAGAGCGCAGACCGTGCAGGATGTTGAAATCACAGGAATTACAGAACATTCGGAACAAGTGGAAAAAGGAAATCTTTTTGTCTGTGCGCGGGGCAATCACAAAGACGGTCATCATTTTGCCGAGCAGGCAATTCGCGCGGGGGCTGCCGCTGTTGTGGTGCAGCACGCACTTCCTCAGGAATTTCCCCAGATTCTGGTGCCGGATTCCAGACAGGCGTGTGCCGCTCTGAGCGCAAATTTCTTTGGGCGTCCGGCAGACTCGCTTGCAATTACTGGAATTACCGGAACCAACGGAAAAACCACCGTTGCGTGGATTCTGCGGCAGATTCTGGAGCAAAACGGCTGTGTAACCGGTCTGGCGGGAACGGTGCAAAATTGTATGGCTGGTCATTGTGAGCCCGCAAGCTACACAACACCCGAAGCACCTCAGCTTCATGCGCTGCTGAGGCGGATGAAGGAACAAAAATGTACTCATGTCGTGATGGAAACCTCGTCTCAGGCGCTCGACCAGCAGCGGCTGTTTGGAATTCGTTTCCGTTGCGCAGTGTTCACAAATCTGACACCGGAGCATTTGGATTATCATCACAGTATGGAGGAATACTATCAGGCAAAAAGAAGATTATTTGAAAATTGTGATTGCGCAGTGATTAATATTGATGATCCGTGGGGTGCAAGGCTGACCAGGGAAACAAGCGGGAAAATCATTACCTGCTCCGGTGCCTATCCGTTGGCCGATTATCAATTTTCAGACGCTGTGTTTTCTCCCGATGCGACAGAATTTATTGTGCGCACGCAGAACGGCAGGTTTCGCGTAAAAATTCCGTTGCCGGGAAGATATAATATTGAGAACAGCATTTGTGCGGCAGCTTGTGCGGTGGAGCTTGGTGTTCCGCTGAGAAAAGCCTTTGCGGCGCTGGAGAATATCACTCCTGCTGCAGGGCGTGCAGAACGGTTACCGCTCGGCACCAACTTTGATGTCATCGTTGATTATGCACACACACCGGACGGCTTGACAAAAGTGCTTGCCGCTCTTCGTCCCGTCTGTCGGGGCAGGCTGATCTGTGTTTTTGGCTGCGGCGGAGACCGCGACAGTGAAAAACGACCGCTGATGGGCTCTGCCGCTGTCAATGGAAGCGATTATGTGATTCTCACCAGTGATAATCCCCGTACAGAGAATCCGCGCAAGATTATGGATGATATCTTAACCGGAATGTCCGGTGCATCCATTCCAGTGGAACCGGTGGAAGAGCGTGCAGAAGCAATTATGCGTGCAGTTTCCATCGCCCGTGCGGGAGATTTGATTCTGCTTGCAGGCAAAGGGCACGAGAACTACCAGATCCGCAAAGAAGGAAAAATTGCGTTTAATGAGCGAGAAATTGTTGCCGAAGCCGTTCGAAAAGTGCAAAGCGGCAGCAATTAAAGCAAAATCAGGAACGGCCGATCATTCAGGAAAGGTTTTGATGAGTATGGAACAAATTACGCTGCAGGATGCGGCAAGAGCGATTGGAGCATCCTGCGCAGAGCAGGCCGATATTCAGTCTGTTTGCACGGATACGCGCGCTATTACGCCGGGCTGCTTGTTTGTTGCGCTGAGCGGCGAACGGTTCGACGGACATGATTTTGCTGCTGCTGCTGCAAAGGCAGGTGCGGCGGGAATTGTTTGCGAGCATGAGGTGCACGATACCGGTCACACGCCGGTGCTGATGGTGAAAAGCACACAAGGCGCGCTGCTGCAGCTTGCCCGCTATTACCGTTCTTTATTTGTCATTCCGCTCATCGGTGTTACCGGGAGTGTCGGCAAAACGACTACCAAGGAAATGATTGTTGCGGCAATTTCTCCGAAATATAACACAATGAAGACAGAGGGTAATTTGAATAATCAGATCGGATTACCAAAAACACTTTTCCGATTGGATCATACGGTCGAAGCTGCGGTGGTCGAAATGGGAATGGATCATTTCGGTCAGATTCATAATCTTTCGATGACCGCAGTGCCGACTATTTCGGTTATTACGAATATCGGTCATTCACATATCATGAATCTTGGCTCACAGGAAGGAATCCTCAAGGCGAAACTGGAAATTCTGGATGGCATGGACACCAATTCCCCGGTTGTGCTCAATGGCGATGACGCGCTGCTGGCAGGTGCTGTGGCCAAGATTAAAAATCCGGTACTGCTGTACGGTATCGAGAATGACTCGTGTGACGTTCGGGCAAAAAATGTACAGGAAACAGAGTCCGGGCTTGAATTTGACGCCTGTGTTGCTTCCTTGAACAGCTGCACGCATGTCCGTTTGCCCGCCTACGGGATTCACCATATTTATGACGCACTTGCGGCATTTTCGGTCGGTCTTTTGCTGCAGGTGGAGCCGGAGAAAATGGCATCAGGTCTGGCAGCATATGTTCCCTCCGGTATGCGGCAGCATATGGTGCGCGCAGGGGAAATCACGGTGGTGGAGGATTGCTATAATGCCAGCCCGGATTCGGTGAAAGCATCCCTTGCCGCATTGCATACCATGCCGTGCTCCGGCAGACGGATTGCGGTGCTGGGCGATATGCTTGAGCTGGGTGATTATACGGAACCAGGGCACAGAGAATGCGGCAGTGCCGTGGCGACAAACAAGCTTGATTTACTGATTGCCTGCGGAAAAAGCTCGCAGTTCTGTGCCGAAGAAGCGAAAGCGGCAGGGGTTTATACAGAATATTTTGCAGAAAAACCAGAGGCAATTGATTTCTTGCTGCAAGCGCTTCAACCCGGCGATCTGGTTCTTGTCAAGGCAAGCCACGGCTCTCATCTGGAAGAAATTCTGGAAGCGATTTATGTAAAGTTCCCGCGAAATCCCGAATAATTTCCATTACTCACAAAGCGGCAAAAAATCGTATTCTCCAGCGGAACACCAAAACAGATGCCCGCTGAAATTCAGATAAAATCAGAAAAAGCAACTCTTGTGGTTCCGTGTTGCAATAAAACGGAACCACAAGAGGAAAGGAATGGTTATCAAAATGAGCGGAATTATGACGGCGGCCGCGGCTGCAATCGCGTTTGTGGTGACAGCAATCGCAGGAAAATGGGCAGTGCCCTTTCTGCACAAGCTCCATTTCGGGCAAACAATCAAGGAAATTGGTCCCACATGGCACAAAAATAAACAGGGAACGCCAACAATGGGCGGTATCATGTTTATAATTGGCATTGTTTGTGCCATAATAATAGCAGTGCCGATTTATTATTCCAGTGTAACCTATGCGCCGTTCGACGGGGTTGCCGGAATTTCGGGAGAAACCACCCTGCAGCGGGTTCGTCTGTTTGGCGGAATGATTATGGCGTTGGCGTATGCTTCGGTCGGATTCTTTGATGACTACATCAAAGTGGTCAAAAAACGCAATCTCGGTCTGAAGGCACGTCAGAAAATTTTTCTGCAGCTGATTATTGCGTGCGCATATCTTGCTTCGTTGTATATGGCAGGAGAACGCGGCATGACGATGATCCCGTTTGCGGGCACAGTCGATCTCGGCTGGGCATACTGGCCGGTTGCACTGTTCGTCATTCTTGGCACGGTGAATGCGGTAAATCTCACCGACGGAATCGATGGCCTTGCAGGCTCGGTCACTATGTTTGCCTGCATTTTCTTCATGATTATTTCGTCGTTGCTGCAATCGTTCGGCATGAGTATTTTCGCTGCGGCAGTGGCTGGCGGCTGTCTTGGTTTTTTGCTCTATAATTTTCACCCGGCAAAGGTTTTTATGGGAGATACGGGTTCGCTGTTTCTCGGCGGCGTTATTACAGCGCTCGGTTTTGGCATCGGTATGCCGATTCTGATTCTCCCGATTGGTATTATATACTTTATGGAAGCAATGTCTGATATCATTCAGATTGGTTATTTCAAGATTTCTCACGGCAAACGTGTTTTCAAAATGGCACCGATTCATCACCATTTTGAAATGAGCGGCTGGAGTGAGGTCAAAATTGTGACGGTGTTCAGCCTGATTACCATATTGGGCGGAACGGCAGCGCTGCTCTGCGTCATTTTTGGCTAAAGGGAAATCTGCGAAAAACAGGAAAGGAGCACAACCATTGGAACAGGCAAAACAAACGCAGACCAAGGTGCGCAAAACCGGCAAGGTGAAAGAAAAAATCAGGATGTTTTCGGTTCGTGCGGGAATCGATCTTCCGTTTCTGACCATTGTGCTGGTATTGCTCACAATCGGCTTGATTATGCTCTTTTCCGCAAGCTATGCCTATGCACTTGCTTATTACGGCAACAGTTATCATTTCTTTAAAAGCCAGCTGATCTGGGCAATCCTCGGGATTGCAGCGATGATTCTTTGTTCGTATTTCGATTATCATAAGTTTCACAAGCTTGCGATTCCGGTTCTGATCCTTTCTTACCTGCTTTTGGTGCTGGTGTTGTTCATGCCCGCAAGAAACGGCGCGCATCGGTGGATTTCGATTGGTGGTATGGGTTTTCAGCCGTCTGAAATCACCAAATTTGCGATTGTGGTTTCCTTTGCACATTTCATGTCCATCAGCTATCAGAAGATGAATAAGTTTTCCACCGGAATCCTTCCGTATCTTGTAATCTTCGGCTCTTCCGCTGCACTGTTGATTAAGGAACCGCATCTTTCCTGCACGATGATTATTTTCGGCTTAACCTGTTTTATGATGTTCATCGGCGGAGTGAAAGCCCGCTGGTTCGTGATTGCGTTTGCGGTGCTCGGGGTTCTGGCATATATTGCATTGTTTACGGATTTGATTCCCTATGCAAGTGACCGAATCGGTGTGTGGAGAGATCCGTTCGGATATGCCGACCGGGATGCTTCTCACCAGACGCGCCAGTCGCTTTATGCAATTGGTTCAGGGGGATTTTTGGGGCTTGGCCTGGGAAATTCCCGCCAAAAGTACCTTTACCTGCCGGAGCCGCAGAATGACTTCATTTTTTCCGTTGTCTGCGAAGAGCTTGGTTTTGTGGGTGCGCTGATTATTATTGTTCTATTTGCGCTGCTGGTGTGGCGCGGCATGGTGATTGCGCTGCGCGCACCCGATAAATTCGGAACCCTGCTGTGCATGGGATTGACCGCGCAGGTTGGCCTGCAGGCAGTTCTGAATATTGCCGTGGTCAGCAACACCGTTCCGAATACCGGCATCAGCCTGCCGTTTTTCAGCTATGGCGGTTCGTCATTGGTCATGCTGATGGCACAAATGGGAATTGTACTTTCCATTTCCCGCAGTGCGAGAATGGAAAAATCTTAAAAGTAAACGATCATTAGAAAAAGGGGCCTGATCCAGCATGAAAATTCTTTTTGCCGGCGGGGGAACTGCCGGCCACATCAATCCGGCTCTTGCGGTGGCAGGATATGTGCGTTCGCAAAAACCGGAAACCAAAATTCTTTTTGTTGGTTCCAAGGGAGGGATGGAGGAACGTCTGGTTCCGCAGGCGGGCTTTGATTTTCGTTCTGTCACCGTTTCCGGGTTTATCCGTAAAATGAACTGGAACGGAATCAAGCACAATGTGGTTGCGGTCAAGCGGGCTTTTTCAGCCACCAAGGAATCCAAAAAAATTCTGGAGGATTTCCAGCCGGATATTTGTGTGGGAACTGGCGGCTATGTCAGTGGCCCGGTGCTGCGAAAAGCAAAAAAAATGGGCATACCGGTTCTGATTCATGAACAAAATGCGTTCCCAGGCGTCACAACCAAAATGCTTGCAAAGCTGGCAGATAAAGTGATGCTCGCAATTCCTGATGCCGAGCAGCGGCTGGAGCCTTCGCTGCACGATAAGATTGTTGTCACAGGCAATCCAGTTCGTACCGAGCTGATTTTTGCAAACAGAGAACAGTCGCGAAAAAGGCTGGGGCTTGATTCCCGCCCGGTCGTTCTGTCCTATGGCGGCAGCCTTGGTGCGGAGCAGGTGAACCGCGCAGTTGCAGAGCTGATTGCACAGACGGCAAAAACAGACAGCGTACAGCACATTCATGCATACGGTCAGTATGGTAAATGGTTTCCGGCGCTTCTGGAAGAAAAGGGAGTTGTCCTGAAACAGCATCCCAACCTGGACATTCGGGAGTACATCGATAATATGCCGGATTGCATCGCGGCGGCAGATTTGCTGATTTGCCGTGCCGGTGCCATTACGCTCAGCGAGCTGCAGGTGCAGGGAAAGCCCGCAGTGCTGATTCCATCCCCGAACGTGGCGGAAAATCATCAATATTTCAATGCACTTGCGCTTTCTTCCCGCGGAGCAGCATTTTTGCTGGAGGAAAAAGACCTGACGGGGAAGGCACTCAGTGAGCTTGTTTTAGGCTTGCTTGCGGATCCGGAGAAACTCAAACAATGCGGACATAATGCGCAAAAAATGGCGATTGTGGACGCAAATGAACGGATTTACCGTGAAATTATGAAAATTGCGAAAGAATAATTTATTTCACAACCTGCCGCGCAAAAGCATATGATAGGCTTATCAGGGCAGTATTGAGCTTTTGAGCGGAAGGATGCGTGTCAGAATGGCTAAGCTCATCGTTCGTGGAGGAAATCATTTGGAAGGCACCATGCGTATTTTTGGCGCAAAAAATAGCGTGTTGCCGATTCTGGCTGCGTCGTTGCTCGCATCGGGACAAAGCGTGCTGCAGAATTGTCCGGATCTTTCGGATGTCCGGCTCGCTTCGGAGATTCTGCGTCAGCTTGGGTGCGATGTCAGGCGGGACGGGGCTAAAATTCAGGTTGATTCGGCACACGCCGACGGGATTTCGATTCCGGAAAAATTGATGTGCGAAATGCGCTCTTCCATTATTTTTTTAGGGGCTATGACGGCGAAGAACGGCCGTGCATTGCTCAGTGCACCGGGCGGTTGCGACCTTGGCCCGCGTCCGATCGATCTGCATCTTGCGGCGTTTCGCAAAATGGGAGCGGAGATCAAGGAAGATAATGGAATCTTGGATTGCAAAGTGAACGGCAGGCTGCGGGGAGCGGAAATTCATTTTCCGTTTGTCAGCGTGGGCGCCACGGAAAATGTGCTCATTGCGGCAACAACGGCGGATGGAACAACCAAAATTATCAATGCAGCCTGTGAACCGGAAATCTGTGATCTTGCTCATTTTTTAATTCAGTGCGGTGCCAAAGTCAGCGGTGCCGGCACTTCATGTATCACCGTGGAAGGCGTAGAAAAACTGCATGGATGCGAGCACCGTGTTATTCCTGATCGGATTGCCGCAGCCACATATCTGCTTGCAGCTGCGGCAACCGGAGGAGATGTTACATTAACCGATGTGGAGCCGGAGCATCTGACGGCAATTCTGCCGAGACTGCAGGAAGCCGGATGTGAGCTTGCAACGGGAAACCGACAGATTCGAATTCGAGCTTGCGGCAGACCCAAGGCATTATCCCCGATTTCAACTGCGCCGTATCCGGGTTTTCCAACCGATGCGCAAGCACCGTTGATGGCATTGACTTGCATGGCGGCGGGCACAACGGTGTTTGAAGAGACCATTTTTCAGAATCGCTTTCGTCATGCCGAGGAACTGAATCGTCTGGGTGCACAGATCACGGTTGAAGGACAGAAGGCGGTGGTGAAGGGGGTATCATTTCTGCACGGAGCGCGTGTTTGCGCAACTGATTTGCGCGGCGGAGCAGCGATGGTAATTGCAGCACTGGCCGCAGAAGGAGAAACTGAAATTTCCCAAATTCATCATATAGACAGAGGATATGAATCAATGGAAGGTGCGTTGTGCTCGCTGGGAGCCTGCGTAGTGAGGACGGAAACATGGCAGATCAAAGAAGAAAACAGAATCATTCGCCCGGCGTTCGCAGTGTAAATACGCGAAAGCGATCGGCAAGAAAATCTAAAAAGAGAAGAAAACTGCGTGCCGGAATTTTTTTGACAGTTCTGCTTGCTGCGGGCACCTGCATTTTCCTTTCGCTGACCGTTTTGTTTCGCATTGATGCCGTCGAGGCATTGCCCAGTGAACATTACACGGCAGATCAGATTGCAGAAGCTGCCCAAATCTCGCAGGGAACCAATCTGTTTCGCGCAGACCGCAGCGGCGCAGCCAACCGTATCCGCCAGACATTTCCCTATATTCAGAGCGCGGAGGTTTCGATTGTACTGCCGGATAAGATTATGATTTCCGTAAAAGAAACACAGCCCTTTTTGCAATTGCAGCAGGACGGTCTTTATTATTTGGTGAATGAAGATTTCAAGGTGCTGGAAAAATCTGACCAGCAAATGGGTGCAGATTTGCCGGTGGTTACCGGTGCAGGGATAACCGCTGCCGAACCGGGGCAGACAGTACAGTTTGAACGGGAAGAGCTGCCGGCAACACTGCGTACACTTTCACAGCAAATCAGTGAAAATGAGTTTTCTAATGTTACCGGAATTGATATCAGTAAACTGTATTCCATTGAACTGCAATATGGCAAAAATCTGGTGATAAAGCTGGGTTCCGTCAGCGATTTAGCAGAAAAGTTTCAGCTTGCACGCTATGTAATTGACAATAAGTTGGATGCCTCAAAGCCCGGGACCCTGGATCTTTCACAAAAAAATGGGGAGGCGGTTTTTCGTCCCAATTATGGAAATTCCGGCATAATAATTCCGCCGAAAACAGATTTATCCTCGTCCGGTTAAAAGTTTTTTTTAGTTTTCCGGGAATTTCTTGCAGAATGGTTGCGTAAATTTATATTTTGTGCTAAATTTATATAGATACATAAAAGACACTATGGAATGTGAACATGGAAGAATCATCAAATGATTTCGGAAGATAAATGGAAACGGAGTGAATGTAATGCCCCTTCAGTTCGACAATGAACAGGAACAGGTTGTTCAGATTAAGGTGATTGGTGTCGGCGGTGGCGGCGGAAATGCTGTTAACCGCATGGTACAGAATGAAATTCAGAGCGTGGAGTTTATTACGGTGAATACCGATAAACAGGCGATTAATCGTTCCCGCGCAACACATAAAATCGTAATCGGCGAAAAGGTTACACACGGTCAGGGTGCAGGTTCCATGCCGGAGGTCGGCAAGAAATCTGCCGATGAAAGCCGTGAAGAAATTGCCGCTGCGCTCAAGGGCAGTGAGATGGTGTTTATTACCGCTGGCATGGGTGGCGGAACCGGAACCGGTGCTGCGCCGATTATTGCACAACTTGCAAAGGAAATGGGAATCCTGACGGTTGGCATCGTTACAAAACCTTTTGCGTTTGAAGGCAAAAAGCGTATGGTTCAGGCGGAGGAAGGTATTACCGCACTGCGTGAGCATGTGGATTCTTTGGTTGTTATTCCGAACGAACGTCTTAAATATGCGAGTGAGGAACGTATTACGCTGCAGAATGCATTTGCCATTGCAGACGACGTACTGCGTCAGGGTGTGCAGAGTATCTCCGATTTGATTCTCGTTCCGGGTTTTGTGAATCTGGACTTTGCGGACGTCAAATCTGTAATGAAGGATGCCGGCTATGCCCATATGGGTGTCGGCCGTGCTTCAGGCAAGGACAAGGCGATTCATGCTGCCAATATGGCAATTTCCAGTCCTTTGCTCGAAACCTCTATTTCCGGCGCGCATGGCGTTATTATCAATGTCACCTCTTCGCCGGATATCGGTCTGGATGAAGTGGAACAAGCTTCCACCATGATTGCCGAAGCGGCACATGACGGTGCAAACATCATCTGGGGCGTTGCATTTGATGAGAATATGCAGGATGAAATGATGGTTACCGTAATCGCAACCGGATTTGACACCAATAACGGCGAACCGAAGAACGAAGAACCGCCTGCAGAAGAAGCTGCGGCACAGACGGCTGCCAAGGCTTCTGCCACAGCTCCAGCACAAGCTCCGGTCAACCCGGTTGTCACCGTTTCCACCCAGCCGGAAAAAACTGCAAAAAATGATGATATCGACGACGAAGAATTTGAGCAGCTGCTCCGCTTTTTTAAGGACGGTTCCAAGTAATTTGTCGAAAAGCAAAGTCCCGTCGGGCAAAACGGCCGGGCGGGTTTTTTTTGTCTCAAAGACTCTTTACAGAATCGCGTGAGTATTGTAAAATAAAAGAAACAAAACCGGAGAGGTGTGATTTGTGGCTTGGTGCTGAAAACAGGTGTCGGGTCATTAAATCTGCGGCTCGCGGAAAGGAATGGTAAATCTTTATGCAGCCAAAATATAAACGCGTTTTGCTCAAGCTGAGCGGCGAAGCGCTTGCAGGAGAAGCAAAAACAGGGCTTGATTTTGACACAGTTCTGAATATCTGCAATCAGATTAAGCAATGCTCTGATATGGGAGTGCAGGTTGGAATTGTGGTTGGCGGCGGAAATTTCTGGCGTGGCCGCACAAGCGGAAAAATGGATCGCACCCGTGCCGATCATATGGGAATGTTGGCAACGACAATCAATGCGCTTGGTGTCTGTGATGCACTTGAACAGCTTGGTTCTCCTGTGCGTGTCATGACTGCCATCAGTATGCAGCAGATTGCAGAACCCTATATCCGTAACCGTGCGGTGCGTCATCTGGAAAAGGGTCGCGTCGTTATTTTCGGCTGCGGTACCGGTAACCCGTTTTTCTCCACCGATACAGCCGCTTCACTGCGTGCCGCTGAAATCGATGCAGATATTATCCTTAAAGCCACTATGGTCGATGGCGTTTACGACAGCGATCCCAAAAAGAATCCCGATGCTGTTAAGTATGACACCCTCTCGTTCGATGAAGTTCTCGGCAAGCACCTCGCTGTTATGGACAGCACCGCTGCTTCCATGTGCTCCGATAACCATATTCCGATCCTTGTCTTCAGCCTGGACGATCCGCATAATATCGTGCGTGCTGTCTGCGGTGAAGAAATTGGCACCATTGTCACCCACTAATCCCCAAGAATACAGATTGTAAGAAAGGCAGGGCGAACAATTTATGAAAGAGATTATTTCCGCTTCCGAGGAGAAAATGAAAAAAACCATCAACATGCTCAACAAGGAGTATGCTGAAATTCGTGCAGGTCGTGCAAACCCTTCTGTGCTTGATAAAATCACAGTCAGCTATTATGGTACCGATACGCCGGTCAATCAGGTAGCTGCAGTTGCCGTGGTGGAAGCCCGTACGCTTACCATTCAACCATGGGATGCATCTATTTGCCGTGCAGTGGAAAAAGCAATCCAGACTTCTGATCTCGGTATCAATCCGCAAAGCGATGGCAAGCTGATTCGTTTGACTTTCCCGCCGCTGAATGAGGAACGCCGCCGCTCTTTGACCAAGGATATTGCAAAAATGGCAGAGGAAAGCAAAATTGCACTGCGTTCCATCCGCCGCGATGCTTTGGACAAACTGAAAGCGGAGAAGAAAAATTCCACCATTACGGAAGATGACCTGAAGACTGCCGAAAAGAGTATGCAGGATTTAACGGATAAATACTGCAAGGAAGCCGATAAGCTCAGCGCAGCAAAAGAACAGGAAATTATGGAGATTTAATCCGGCAGGCCGGAACCGTTTGGCAGCCGTTTGGCTTTCGGGCGGGGACGGCCTTTTTGAATTCAGAAGAGAAAAGGATTCGATTGCATGGCTATATTTAAACGAAAAACTCTGCCGCAGAAAGTTCAGCAGACGGATGCACCGCTCCCGCAGCATGTTGCACTGATTATGGATGGAAACGGTCGCTGGGCAAAAAAGCGCGGCCTTCCGCGTTCGGTAGGGCATCGTGCCGGTGCAGATAATTTTAAAAAGATTGTGCGTTATGCGTCTTCGCGCGGAATTCGCTATCTTTCAGTTTATGCTTTTTCCACCGAAAACTGGAACCGACCGCAGGACGAAGTCAATACGCTGATTTCGCTGTTTATTCAGTATCTTGATGAGGCATTGCGTGATTTTATCGGTGAAAATATTCGTGTGCGGTTTATAGGCGAGACAGATCGTTTCCCCAAAAACCTGCGTGATCTGATTGCAAGGGTGGAGGAAACCTCCCGGGAGAAAACGGGAATGACGCTCAACGTTTGCCTGAATTACGGCGGACGGTGTGAGTTGAAGGATGCTATGCAGCAAATTGCGCGCCGTGTGCAGACAGGGGAGCTTGCGCCGGAAGAAATTACCGAACAAACGATTGCAGATTCACTTTATTGTCCGGATGAGCCTGACCCGGATTTGATCGTGCGTCCCAGCGGAGAATTTCGGCTTTCAAACTTTCTATTATGGCAATCTGCATACTCCGAACTGGTGTTTATGGATGTTCTTTGGCCGGATTTCGGACCAAAGCAGTTTGACGAAGCCATTGCGGAATACCAAAGACGTAATCGTCGGTTTGGCGCGATTTAACGTGAGTTTCTCATCTGACTGCAGATAACAAACTTTGGAATAACTGCGTGAATTAAGGCTTTTTACTTTGAATTTGGTGCTGCTTTTCCATCATGATTTGCATCACAAGATAATTTTCGTATCAGAAAAGAGGGTGTGACCCGATGAAACAGAGAGTTGTTTCCGGCGCTGTGGGGGCTGTCATTCTGTTTGCCGTGCTGGCCGCCAGCATATGGGAACCGATTTGCTTCAATATTGGGCTTTCAATTGTGGCGGTGATCTGCTCGTGGGAGATTGCCGGTGCCACGGGTTGCCGTTCCTATCGTTCGGTTGTGATTGCAGGAGCCCTGTTTTCGGCTTTTCTGCCGATTGCACCGGCATTTTCTGCAAAATCTTTTCCTATTGCGTTTACAGTTCTTTGCGTTTATGCGTTTTACTTGTTTGCCCATCAGATTTTTCATCACAAACAGATTTCCTTTCCAAATCTGATGACCAATCTTGGCATGTGTGTTTTAACGGCCACCGCGCTCAGCTGCCTTGTGCGTGTGCGCGATTTTGGACAAACCAGTGCGGATAGTATCTTTTTTGTTCTTGTAACACTAATTGCAGCGTGGACATCAGATATGGGTGCCTATTTTGTCGGGGTTCGCTTTGGAAAACACAAGCTCGTGCCGGAAATCAGCCCCAAAAAGACCGTAGAAGGTTTTTTTGGTGGGATCGCCAGCTGTGTGGTCTGCATGGAATTTGCAGCAGTCGTGTATCACTTTGCATTTCGTCCCACGGGAACTCTTTCCTTTGTTGCAGTTGGGGTGGCGGCGGTGATGGGGTCTGTTGTTTCAGTCGTGGGAGACCTTTCTTTTTCGCTGCTCAAACGTCATTACGGCATCAAGGATTTTGGCAACATCATGCCGGGGCATGGCGGCGCACTGGATCGATTTGACAGCGTAATTTTTGTTGCGCCGTTTTTATATCTTTTGATGCAATATTTACCGATTATTCATGCATGAAATCCCGCGGCGGGAGTAAAATGAAAGATACGGAGAAAAAACGGGCATCCGTGCAAAAGCTGCATTGGAAGCCCTTCTTTTTCATAGACAGAAATGAGGGACTTCATGAAGGAATCTATGACTTTACTCGGCTCCACGGGCTCCATCGGCACACAGGCTCTGACGGTTGCCAAAGCACATGGAATTCGGGTTCATGCCCTGACAGCGCGCCGGAATGTTGCGCTGATGGAGGAACAGATTCGTCAGTTTCAGCCAAAGCTTGCGGTGATGAGCGAGCCGGAAGCAGCGCGGGATTTGCAGCAGCGCGTTGCAGATTGTGCAGTGCAGGTGCTTTCTGGCGAGGAGGGTATTCTGGAAGCAGCGCAGCAGCAAACAGAGGTTGTGCTCAATGCGCTGGTTGGAATCGCGGGCTTGAAACCGACGGTCTGTGCGCTGAAAGCTGGAAACCCGCTTGCGCTTGCCAATAAAGAAACACTCGTTGCCGGTGGTGCATTGGTCACCAAGATAGCAAAGAAGGCGGGTGTGCCGATTCTTCCGGTCGATAGCGAGCATTCCGCAATTTTCCAGTGTTTGCAGGCATCTCCGCCGAACCATGCGCTGAAAAAAATTATTCTTACCGCTTCGGGCGGTCCGTTTTTCGGCAAAACGAAAGAACAGCTCCGGGATGTGACCGCGGCACAGGCACTCAAGCATCCCAACTGGAGCATGGGCGCAAAGGTGACCATCGACAGTGCAACTATGATGAACAAGGGACTCGAAATCATGGAGGCTGCGTGGCTGTTCGGCTTACCGGAATCGCAGATCGACGTGGTGGTTCACCGCGAAAGTGTGATTCATTCCATGGTGGAGTTTAATGATGGTGCGGTATTGGCGCAGCTCGGCGTTCCGGACATGAAGCTGCCGATTCAGTACGCACTGACATATCCGGAGCGCTTTCCCTGCCCGTCCGAGCCTTTAATTCTGACGAAGTATGGTAAGCTGACCTTTTTTGAACCCGATTGTGAAACGTTTCGCTGCATGGAGCTTTGTCGCGAAGCAATTCGGCGCGGCGGGTTGGTTCCTGCGGCGGCAAACGGTGCAAACGAGGCCGCCGTCGAGCTGTTCCTGCAGGGTAAGATTACTTTTCTGCAAATTCCGCAGTTGGTGGAAGCGGCAATTCTGCGGCAGGAAAATGCTGCAGCGGATTCTGTGGAGGCAATTTTGGAGGCAGATCTTCGGGCGGCATCCTTTGTGCGGGGGCAAGTCCATTCATTTATGCTGCATGGGGCAGCGGAAAGGTAGTGATGCCCGGTGAATACGGTCGTAACAATTGTTCTTGCAATTCTGTTATTCGGATTGATTATTTTTCTTCATGAGCTGGGTCATTTTCTCACAGCCAAAGCCTTTGGGGTCAAGGTGAACGAATTTGCACTTGGTATGGGACCAAAGATTTTTTCATTTGGAAAAAAAGAAACCAGATATTCGCTGCGTCTTTTCCCGGTTGGCGGTTTTTGTGCTATGGAGGGTGAAGACGGAGAAAGCGAGGATGAGCGCGCGTTTGGGCGTCAAAAGGTGTGGAAACGCATCATCATTGTTGCAGCCGGCGCGATTATGAATATTCTGCTTGGTTTTTTGCTGATGATGGCACTTACGGTGCAGGATGACGCATTCAAATCTACCACGATCGTTGCAACCGGAGATGCAGTCACCGTAGAAAATGGTGCATTTGAGTCCGGTGACCGCGTAACGGCAATTAACGGCTATCATGTTTATAATGATTACGATCTCAATTTCAGCCTTTCACGCTATGCAAATGATCCGATGAATTTCAGTGTAGTGCGCGCAAACGGTGAAAAGGTTACGTTAACGGGAGTTACGCTTGACTATTCCAAAATTACGGGTAAAGACAACGGTTTTGCGTTTACCGTGCAATCAGTGCCCAAAACGTTCTTTTCTGTCATCAGCCAGTCAGCCAAAAGCGTGGTTTCCATTACCCGCCTTGTTTGGGCGAGCCTGATTGATTTGGTTACCGGCAAATATGGACTGGACGCGGTTTCGGGGCCTGTCGGCACGGCGCAGGTGATCGGAGAAGCAGCGTCGCAGGGAGCAAATTTCCTGGAATCGCTTAATAATATTATTTGGATTATGGCATTGATTACCGTCAATCTCGGTGTGTTCAACCTTTTACCCATTCCGGCGCTGGATGGCGGACGGTTGCTGTTTTTGGTTGTGGAGGGCATCCGCCGCAAGCCGATTCCGCCGAAATATGAGGGCTGGGTGCATGCTGCCGGCTTCGTAATTCTGATTGGTTTTATGATTATTGTCACGTTTAACGATGTCTGGCGGTTAATCAAAGGATAGCATATGACCGGGTTTGGCGAAAGGAATGAAGAGAACTGTGGAACGAAGAAATACAAAAGAAATTTCCGTCGGCAGGATTAAGATTGGCGGCAATTCTCCCGTCACGGTACAGTCTATGCTGAATGTTCCTGCTCATGATATTGCGGGGAATGTGCGGCAGGCAAAGGAATTGGAATCGGCAGGCTGCGAGATTATCCGTTTTGCCGTGCCGGACAGAGAAAGCGCCGCACTGGTGCAAGCCATCAAAAAAGAGGTTTCCGTTCCGCTGGTTGCAGATATTCATTTTGATTACCGGATTGCGCTGGACTGCGCTGCGGCAGGGATTGACGCCATCCGCATTAATCCGGGAAATATTGGTGAGCCTTCCCGGGTACGCGCGGTAGCAGATGTATGCCGGCAGCGCGGAATCCCCATTCGCATCGGTGTCAATTCCGGTTCGGTTGAACCGGAGCTGCTCAAAAAATACGGGCGTCCATCCCCGGAAGCGCTGTGTGAAAGTGCGCTTGGCCATGCGCGTCTGCTTGAGGAATGTGATTTTGATCAGATTGTGCTGTCGCTCAAATCCTCTTCGGTGCAGGATATGGTGGAAGCGTATGAGCTGGTTGCGCAAAGGTGCGACTATCCGCTGCATCTCGGTGTAACCGAAGCCGGAACGGAACGGCTGGGGCTGATTCGTTCCTCTGCAGGAATCGGTTCGCTGTTGCTGCACGGCATCGGAGATACCATCCGGGTTTCACTCACCGCCGACCCGGTGCGTGAGGTTGCCGCCGGAATCGATTTGCTCCATTCCATCGGGCTGCGCAGCGGCGGATGCAGCATCGTATCCTGCCCGACCTGCGGACGAACAAAAATAAATCTGATTGCGCTGGCAAATGAAGCGGAACAGCGGCTGCGGGGCTGCAAAAAAACGCTCAAAGTGGCAATCATGGGCTGTGCGGTCAATGGACCAGGAGAAGCGCGTGAAGCGGATATCGGCATTGCCGGCGGTGATGGCTGCGGCTTGCTGTTCAAAAAAGGTGAAATCATCCGCAAGGTTCCCGAGGATGCTCTGCTGGATGCGTTGTTGGAAGAAATCGATCGGATGGACGGCTGAGCCCGTCCTTCCGTTTTTTAAAAGGGGTTGTTTGCATGATGCCAGATGCAGCGGAAAAAAGACAAATTCGATCCTTCCTGCTGCGGTTCGGAATTGCGCCCGAGCAGGTGGAAGCAGTGCCGGATGGCGAAATTATCAATATGAATATTGACTATTCCAGCAGATCGCTTTCGGTTGAAATCGCATTTGCGGCACCGGTGGAAGCTAAAAAGCTATTCTCCATTCAACAAATGCTTTCAGCATCCAAGCTGGGGTTACGTCAGGTGCATGTTGTGCCAAAATACCCGCCGGAATGTTTTGATGCGGGCTGCTTTGCGGAGCTGGTGGAGGAGCTTGCCACGCGCCATGTGAGCGTGAACGGAACGCTGCGGGATGCGGTTGCGCGGATGGAGGACGGCAAGCTGATTGTCACGCTGCAGCATGGCGGCTATTCCGTCATCGGTGCGCGCAATTTTGACAAAGAGCTGGAAAAGCTGATTCGCGAACGCTATGGCAAAGCGGTTCCTGTTGAATTTGACGGCATGCTGTACATGGAAGCAGACAATCCCCAGTACATCGCGCAGCAGGAAAAAAGCGTTGAGGAATACAAGCGCGAGACGGTCACCAAGGCGGTGGAGCAGCACAAGGAAGAGCAAAAACAGTCGGCGGCGGTCAAGCGTGTGGATGTTCCGGAAATTGAGGTGCGTCCCAAGGGATTCAAGCCGCAAATTGTGATGTCTACTGCGGAGCCGATCATCGGCAAGTTGATTCATGCACAGCCAAAGGCAATTGACGATCTGACGAATGAGGATGCACAGGTAACGGTCTGGGGCGACGTGCTTTCCTGCGAAATGCGCGATACACGTGACGGCAAGCGTGTCATCGTCACCATCACCATCACAGATTACACCAATTCGGTTGCGCTCAAGGCAATACCGGAAAAAGAGAAATCCCGTCCGTTTCAGGAGCTTTCTGCCGGTGATACCTTGCTCGTCAACGGGCAGTATGCTTTTGATACTTATGACCGGGATTATTCCATTAAGGTGCGCGATGTTAATCGGGTGCATAAGCTGAAAGTGGTGGACAACGCGCCGCAAAAACGTGTAGAGCTGCATATGCACACCAACATGTCTGCCAATGATGCACTTACACCCGCAGAAAAGCTGGTCAAGCGCGCCTATGAATGGGGACATCCCGCTGTGGCAATCACAGACCATGGGGTTGCACAGGCGTTCCCGGATGCAATGAGCGCAGCGGCAGATATCAAGAAAAAGGGCGGCAATATCAAGGTCATCTATGGCACAGAAGCATATTTTGTAAATAATATGATTCCGATTGTCACCGATGCACCGGATGTTCCGCTGGAAAGCGAATATATCGTGTTCGATCTGGAAACAACGGGTCTCAGCCCGGTTACAGAGCGGATTACCGAAATCGGTGCAGTGCGAGTGAAGGACGGCGAGATTCAGGAGGAATTCAATACCTTCTGCAATCCCGAGAAACCGATTCCTGCCAAAATTACCGAGCTGACGGGGATTACAAATGAGATGGTTGCCGATGCGCCGTCCGAGCAGGAAGCTCTGCAGGCATTTCTTCAGTTTTGCGGAGAGAATCCGATTCTTGCCGCACACAATGCGCCGTTTGATACCTCGTTTTTAAAAGCGGGTTTGAAGCGTCAGGGAATAACCTTTTCCTTTTCTGCGATTGATACGCTGCCGCTGGCGCGAACTCTGCTGCCTGATTTGAAAAACCATAAGCTCGATACGGTTGCCAAAGCGCTCAAGCTGCCAAAGTTCAATCATCATCGCGCCTGTGACGATGCGCGCATGCTCGCCAATATTTTTGTGCTGCTGATTCAGCGGGTGAAAGAGGATACCAGTGCAAAGAAGGTTGCGGAGCTGAACACCTCGCTTGCCGGTGCTGACCCGAAAAAAATTCCGTCCTATCACCAGATTATTCTGGTCAAAAATCAGGTTGGCTTGAAAAACCTGTATAAATTAATCTCAAAGGCACATATTGACTATTTCTATAAACGCCCGCGCATTCCGAAAACCGAGCTTACCGAGCTGCGGGAGGGTCTGATTATCGGTTCTGCGTGTGAAGCGGGGGAGCTGTTTCGTTCCATGGTGGGCGGTGCTTCGTGGGACGAACTCAAGCAGATTGCGCGGTTTTACGATTATCTTGAAATTCAGCCGGTGGGCAATAACCTCTTCATGCTGCGGGAAGGCACGGTTCAGAGTGAAGAGGAACTGCGCGATTTTAACCGCAATATTGTCAAGCTCGGCGAAGAATTAAACATTCCCGTTGTTGCGACCGGCGACGTTCATTTTATGGAGCCGTATGATGATGCATACCGGGCAATTCTGCTTGCGGGACAGGGCTATAGCGATGCCGATAATCAGCCGCCGCTCTTTTTCCGCACGACTAAAGAGATGCTGGAAGAGTTTTCTTATCTCGGCAAGGAAAAGGCACTGGAGGTTGTGGTGACAAACCCAACACGCATTGCAGATATGGTAGAAGAGGTTGAGCCGGTGCTCAGCGGCTTTTACCCGCCGGAAATCCCCGGTTCAGATGAGGATTTGGCCAAAATAACGTGGGAACGCGCCAAGGAAGTCTATGGAGATCCGCTGCCGCAGATTGTGCACGACCGTCTGGAAAAGGAACTGGATTCAATTATCAGCAACGGCTATTCTGTGCTCTATATGGCGGCGCAAAAGCTGGTGGCAGATTCCAATGCACACGGATATTTGGTTGGCTCGCGTGGCTCTGTTGGTTCCTCCTATGTTGCCAATATGGCGGGAATCTCGGAGGTTGACCCGCTTTCTCCGCATTACGTCTGCCCCAAGTGCAAGTATTCCGAATTTTTTACGGATGGCTCTGTCGGCTCAGGGTTTGACCTGCCGCCAAAGGATTGCCCCAATTGTGGCACGCCGTTAAACCGCGACGGTCACGAAATTCCGTTCGAAACCTTTCTGGGCTTCGGTGGTGATAAGGTGCCGGATATTGACCTGAACTTTTCCGGTGAATACCAGAACCTTGCGCAGAAGTATACAGAGGTCATGTTCGGCAGCTCCAACGTGTTTAAGGCGGGTACGATTGCCACCATCGCGGAAAAAACCGCAGAGGCGTATGTACGCAAATATGCGCAGGAACGCGGGCTGACGTTCAATAATGCGGAACTTGCCCGGCTCGCAGCAGGGTTTACCGGTGTCAAGCGCACCACGGGGCAGCATCCGGCGGGCATGATTGTTGTGCCGCATTATAAGGATATTTACGATTTTACTCCGGTGCAGCGTCCTGCCGATGATGCAGGTTCCGACATGGTCACCACCCACTTTGACTTTCACAAGATTCACGATAACATTTGTAAATTGGATATTCTCGGTCATGATGTGCCGACTACTTATAAATACCTGGAGGAGAATACAGGTATCTCTGTGATGGATATTTCCATGAGCGACCCCAAGGTGATGAGTCTTTTCACCTCGCCGGAGGCGCTTGGTGTCACACCGGAGGATATCGGCAGCGAGACAGGAACGTTTTCTTTGCCCGAAGTAGGCACAAAATTCGTTCGCGCGATGTTGGTGGAATGTAATCCGCAGACATTTTCCGATTTGCTGCAGGTTTCCGGTCTTTCGCACGGAACGGATGTTTGGGCGAACAATGCGGAGGAGCTGATTAAAAACGGCACCTGCACCATTTCAGAGGTTATCGGAACGCGTGACAATATTATGACATTCCTCATTCATAAGGGGCTTGACCCCAAAATGGCATTCAAAATTACGGAGATTGTCCGAAAGGGAAAAGCACCCAAGCTGCTGACGGAAGAGCATGTGCAGGCAATGAAGGATCACGGTGTCCCCCAGTGGTACATTGATTCCTGCTTCAAGATTAAATATATGTTCCCAAAGGCACATGCGGCGGCGTATATGATTGCAACACTGCGTCTTGGATGGTATAAGGTCTATAAACCGGTGGAATATTATGCTGCATTTTTCAGTGCGCGCGGAGAAAGCTTTGACGCTGCCGTTGCCATGAAGGGCAGAGAAGCCGTGCAGGCAAAACTGAGGGAAATTGAGAAAAAAGGCTTTGATGCTACCGCAAAGGAAAAGGCATCCGTTGCCTATTATCAGATTACGAATGAGATGATGGCGCGTGGGGTGGAGATTTTGCCCGTTGATCTTTACAAGTCCGATGCCAAGCGGTATCTGGTGGAGGACGGAAAAATTCGTCTTCCGTTCGGTTCGCTCGAGGGTGTGGGAGAGGCTGCCGCAGTCGGCCTGCAGGAAGCCCGTCTCGCCGGGCCGTATATTTCGGTGGACGACCTGCGTTTCCGTTCCAAGGCATCCAAATCCGTGATCGAAATGCTGCGCGGTGTCGGTGCGCTCGACGCATTGCCCGAAACCAGCCAGACCTCCTTCTTTTGATTGTGTCAATTTGCCGGTTGACAATCGAATTTTATCATGATATTATATTAGCACACTAAAGCGAAAGAAAGGCTGATTTGCAATGAAACGATATGCCAGGATTACCCCGGAGGGTACGCGAGATATGCTGTTTGAAGATTGCGTTGCGATGCATACGGTAGAGAATAAGCTGACTGCGCTGTTTTCCGGCCTTGGCTATCATGAGGTGCAAACACCGGGATTGGAATTTTATGATGTTCTGCGCAGCGGTAATGCCGGTTTTCCGGTGGAGAATATGTTCAAACTCACCGATGCAAAGGGGCGGCTGATGGTGCTGCGGCCTGATTCCACCATGCCGATTGCGCGCATGACTTCCACCCGGCTGCAAAACGCTGCACTGCCGATCCGGCTTTATTATAACCAGAAGGTTTACCGCTGCAATCCGTCCTTTTCTGGCCACAGCAACGAAGTGATGCAGGTGGGCGTGGAGCTGATCGGCGCAAGCGGAAAACGCTCGGATTTAGAGGTTGTTGCAACGGCTGCTTATGCGCTCGCAGAATGTATGGATGATTTTCGCATTGAGCTGGGTCATGCGGGCTTCTTTCGTGCCATCGCCTCCAAAATGAATCTGGACGAAGAGGTTTGCGAGGACATCCGCGCGTTTATCGAAGCGAAAAATTATGCGGCGCTGGATGCTCTGCTCGATGCCCTGCCCGATTCTGCCGCATCCCGCGCAATGCGCCGTTTACCGCGCTTGTTCGGCGGGGAAGAGGTGCTCAAGGAAGCTGAAAGCCTGTGCGGCGGAGTAGTTCCCACCCAGTCGCTGGATTATCTGCGTGCTCTTTATCAAGAGCTGCGCGGGCTTGGGCTTGGTGATCGGCTGATGATTGACCTCGGTCTTGTCAATCGCAATGATTATTACACCGGTGTGGTGTTCCGCGGGTATCTGCCGGGTTCGGGTGATACGATTCTTTCCGGCGGACGGTATGACGGTCTGCTTGCAAAATTCGGCACCCCCATGCCGGCAATCGGATTCGGTGTGGATGTGGAAGCGGTCACACGGCTGTTGCTGCGCGAAGGAAAGGTTAATCCACCCGCTGCGGTTCAGATTTTGGTGCATGGGCTGGACGGATACGAGATCCGGGCACTCAACCGTGTGCAGGAGCTGCTCAAGCAAGGCTTTACCTGCGAGGTAAGCACCTGTGACACCACGGAGCAGGCACTGCACTATGCACAGCAATGCGGCATTGCGCAGGTGGAGCTTGTTGGCGAAACAGTGGAACAACGAGCGATCGAGACCCGCAAAGCCTGAGAGAAGAAAGGGAGATAGTTTTCATGGAAAAGCCGCTGCGCATTGCGTTTACCAAGGGTCGATTGGAAAAAGATACGGTTGGATTGTTTGAACAGATGGGCTATGACTGCACTGCGGTGCGGGAAAAGGGCCGTCGGCTCATCCTGCCGGTGGAAAACGGAAAATATGAAGCCGTGCTTGCCAAAGCGGCGGATGTGATTACATATGTGGAGCACGGCGTTTGTGATTTGGGCGTTGTCGGCAAGGATACGATCCTTGAAAAAGGCGGAAGCTTTTATGAGGTGCTGGATCTCGGCTTTGGTCGGTGTCGGTTTGCGCTTGCTGGCCCAAGGGGAAAGGATTTTTTTGCGGGTTATGCGGCAAAAACAATCGCCACAAAATATCCTGCAGTGGCACGCAGTTATTTTGAAAAAAAGGGTCTGGATGTCAACATCATCAAAATTGAAGGTTCGGTGGAGCTTGCGCCGCTGCTCGGTCTTTCAGATGCCATTGTCGATATTGTTGAAACAGGGTCTACCTTAAAGGAAAATGGCTTGGAGGTCATCGAGGATATCGTCCCGATTTCGGCGCGGTTAATCGTCAATACCGCAACGCTGAAGCTGCGCAAGCAGGAGATTGAGTCGCTCGTTGGTGCAATGGAAGAAAAACGCCGCGAAGCGCAGAAATAAACAGGATTTGCATAGAACGGATTGCGTTGAGCAGGCAGCATGACCGTGGAATGTATATACACAACCGGAAAGAGGAGGAATTTCGATGATTATTTCAGTAGCAAAGGCGGATGGGATTGCCGAAAAGCAGTTGATTGCGCAGCTGAAACAGCGCAGCGGAGAAACAGATGCCCGCGTAACAGCGGCTGTCAGCGAGATTATTGCACAGGTGAAGGCGCGCGGAGATGAAGCGGTACAGGAATACACCGTCAAATTTGACGGTAAAGCACCTGAGAAAACCGAAATCGGGTATCAGGAGATTCAGGCGGCAAAGCAGGCGTGTGATCCTGATTTTGTGGCAGCTCTGGAGCGTGCCGCAGAAAATATCCGCGATTTTCATGCCCGCCAAAAGCAGCAGAGCTGGCTCAATCCGATGCAGAACGGCGTGATTCTGGGGCAGCGTATTCGCGGTCTGCATCGCGTCGGTCTTTACGTTCCGGGCGGCACGGCCGCATACCCGTCCTCGGTGCTGATGAATGCAATTCCTGCCAAAATTGCCGGTGTGGAGGAGCTTGTCATGGTTACACCGCCGCGCAAGGATGGAAAGCCCAATCCAGATATTCTGGCGGCTGCAGCAGTTGCAGGTGTTGACCGCGTATTTCTCGTTGGCGGTGCGCAGGCGGTGGCCGCAATGGCATTCGGTACGGTGACAATTCCAAAGGTGGATAAAATCGTCGGTCCGGGCAATATCTACGTTGCCACTGCGAAAAAGCTGCTGTACGGTACGGTGGATATCGATATGATTGCCGGCCCGAGCGAAATTCTGGTTATTGCAGACGAAACCGCGAACCCCAAATATCTTGCCGCTGATTTAATGAGTCAGGCGGAGCATGATGTGATGGCTTCGTCTATTCTGCTCACGACCTCGGAGCAGATTGCACAGGAAACGGCGGCAGAGCTGGAGCGTCAGGTGCAAACGCTTTCCCGCCGGGAGATTATCGAAAAATCTCTGCGCGATTTCGGCGCAGTTATTGTTTGCCGCAATCTGGATGAAGCTGTTGATTTTGCCAACGAGCTTGCTCCGGAACATCTCGAAGCCATGATTGCCAATCCAATGGAGTATATCGGCAGGCTGGACAATGCCGGTTCCGTTTTCCTCGGTCAATATTCTCCGGAGCCGCTCGGCGATTACTTTGCCGGCCCGAACCACGTTTTGCCCACTAGCGGGACAGCACGGTTTTTCTCTCCGCTTTCAGTGGATAGCTTCATCAAGAAGTCCAGCTTTATTTATTACACCGAGCCCGCGCTGCGTGAGGCAAAGGACGATATTGTCAAGCTGGCGGACACGGAGCGTCTGACCGCTCATGCCAATTCCATCAAGGTGCGGTTTGAAGAGTCGGATTGATTGGTAACAATCAAAGGAATGAAAAATTACTTTTCAGGAATATGCAGCGGATCTATTTAGAGTGCTTGGAACTCACCGGATTATGTCTCTTGCTGCCAGTTCAAAAAATCATGTAACGGCGCGATCCATGAGCATAGTCATCCAAATGCAAAGGTTTTATTTTCAGACAGATCGGGAATTTCAAAAATTCAGTCAAATTCAAGAAAATCCACAGGTTGCATTGTCTTATGATAATATTCAGATGGAGGGACAATGCAGATTGCTTGGTTCTCCCACAGATGCGGAGTGTATCGAATTTTTGGAAGCCTATCGTTGCAGTTTTCCTTCGTCCTTTCAACGGTATAGTCACTTAAAAAATGAAATAGTCTGTGAAGTTTTACCTTCGAAAATTACACTTTGGAAGTATGATCCGAGTACAGGAGAACCATATCGGGAGTTTTTTGATTTTGAACGGCAGCATTATGAAAAATGTTGGGATCGAGCAGATAGGGTAAGATTCTGACGCGTAAGAAATAGCGGGAGGGATAGTAAATGAATGTTCTGACAATGGCGCTCATGATGATAGCAGTTTCTTTCGCAGGGTTTGTGATTGGCGCGGTGATGATTCAAAGCAAATACCGCGATCTGCAGGTGAGTGAAATGGTTTCGGAAACAGACGAAGCGCAGAAAGGAATTTTGCGGTCACGCATCCTCATTTTGCAGATGATGACAGGAACTTCATTGACGTACTCGATTCTCTGTGCATTTTTGATGGTTACGGCAGCGGGAGATTTCTCCAATGCAGCCAATGTATCGTTGGAAAGCCTGGGAGCCCAAATGCCAATGGTTAGCGTGGTGTTTTGCGTAGCCAGCTTGCTGGTCAGTGTAGTTAAAGGACTGATTGGCAAACGCTGTGTTTCCAGCAAAATTGTTGATCCGCAGTATTTTAAACGCTGCATCATCAAGGTAACCGTAATGGAGATTGTGCCGATCGCGGCGTTGCTCTTCTTTCTTCTGATGCTTACGAACTATCTGTACGGATAAAAGGGAGGGATTCTGATGCGTACCGCTCAGATCACACGCAAGACCAAGGAAACGGATATTTCGCTTTCGCTCTGTCTGGACGGCGGCGAGGTTGCGGTAAAAACCGGAATCGGTTTTTTTGACCATATGCTGACGGCGTTTGCGATGCATGGCGGCTATGGCTTGACGCTGACGGTGGAGGGAGATCTGAATGTGGATTGCCACCACACAGTGGAGGATACGGGAATCGCCCTGGGTCAGGCGTTTGCGCAGGCACTCGGTGATAAATCCGGCATCTGCCGCTACGGAAGCTTTTATATTCCGATGGATGAAGCACTTGCATTTTGCGCATCGGACTTCAGTGGTCGCGGATTCCTAGTTTTTCAGGCAACGTTTGCTCAGGAACGTGTGGGTGCATTTGACACCTGCATGACAGAGGAGTTTTTCCGCGCACTGGCAAATCATGCTGGGCTGACGCTGCATATCAATGTGCCGTACGGAAGCAATTCCCATCACCAGATTGAAGCTGTGTTCAAGGCAGTCGGGCACGCTCTGGCACAGGCAACGGCGAAAAATGCAAGCGGCGCGGTGCTTTCCACCAAGGGAATGTTATAACATTGCTCTAATCTCCGAAGCGTCAAACGAAAGGATTTTTCTTATGATTATTTTACCGGCGATTGATATCAAGGACGGCAATTGTGTCCGGCTGTTCCGCGGTGATTACGCGACGGCTCACAAGGTGGCGGAAGACCCGGTTGAAACTGCCTGTGCATTTCAGGCTGCGGGTGCCCAATGGGTGCATATGGTTGATCTGGATGGTGCAAAGGATGCCCGCCCCCAAAACCGCGGGATTTTTCTCCGATGCGCGAAAGAAAGCGGCGCAAGAATTGAGGTTGGCGGCGGAATCAGAACGATGCAGGCGGTGCAGGATTATCTGGAAAATGGTATTTCCAGGGTGATTCTCGGTTCTGCTGCGCTCAATCAGCCCGACTTTGTGCAGGAAGCGGCCAAGACATACGGTGCGCAGATTGCGGTTGGCATTGATGCACGCGAAGGCATGGTTGCCGCCGAGGGTTGGCTTTCCACCTCGTCGGTGAACTATATCGATCTGGCAAAGCAAATGGAGCAGATGGGCGTAGCCACCTTGATTTTTACCGATATTGCTAAGGATGGTATGCTGCAGGGACCCAATCTGGAGCAGCTTGCGGCATTGCAAAGCGCTGTGTCCTGCAATGTAATTGCAAGCGGCGGTGTCAGCACCATTGCAGATATCCGCGCACTGCGGGAGATTGGGCTGTACGGCGCAATCTGCGGCAAGGCAATCTACACCGGCAGTCTGAATTTGCAGGAGGCCATTCGTGAGGGGCAATTGCAGAGTGAACGGTAAACCGCTTGGAAACAATCAATTTCTGCGAAAGGAATGAAACCTCATGGAAAAACTGAATCCAAAAGAGCTTGACCGCTATTTTCAAAAGGGTGAGCTGATTCCCGCAGTGGTGCAGGAAAAATCCACCGGGGAAGTGCTGATGCTGGCATACATGAACCGCGAATCGCTGCAAAAAACGCTGGAAACCGGTTACACCTGGTTTTACAGCCGCTCCCGTCAGGAGCTTTGGAACAAAGGAGCAACCTCCGGCCATCTGCAAAAGGTGCTGGAGCTTTACGGCGATTGCGACGACGATACCCTGCTTGCGGTGGTGGAACAGACCGGAAATGCTTGCCACACAGGCTCGCACAGCTGCTTTTTTAACAAAATTATCTGACCGGTTTCCGGCTTGATAGAATCAAAATATGCAAATGCCGCTGTATCAAAAATGGGTGTCACGATGCAGTCTGGCAGGGCAATCAGAAAGGAAATGAATGATGGAAGACAGCTTGAACCTTCTTTATCAGACCGTTATGGAACGCAGGGAAAATCCGCAGGAGGGCTCTTATACCTGCTATTTGTTTGAAAAAGGAATCGATAAAATTCTTAAAAAATGCGGAGAAGAATGCAGTGAAGTCATTATTGCTGCAAAAAATGGGAACAATGAGGAAACAGTTTATGAAATTGCCGATTTGTTTTATCACATTACGGTGCTGATGGCACAACAAGGAATTACTCCGGATGAGGTTAATGCTGAGCTGCTCAAGCGTTCGCAAAAGAAGGGAAACCTTAAGCAATTTCATCAAACAGATAAAAACACATAAGCACTGGGCTGCCAAAATCCATGGCAGCCCAGTTTTATACCTTTTTAAAAGAACGTAGTATGAATGGTGCACAAAAGTTTGTGTGATTAAGCGGTCAACTCGGTTCCGGGGTAATACCATTGCAGAATTGCTTTGTAGTCTGAACCGCTGCGTGCCATGGTATCGGCACCATATTGGCTCATCCCGACGCCGTGCCCGTAGCCATGTACCGTAAAGGTAAAACCGGATGCTTCGGTGTAGCTGACCATAAAGTTGGACGAGCGCAGAGCAAACAGGGTGCGCAGCTCATCTCCGGTCGCAACAATGGATCCAACGGCAATCGATCGCACAGAGCCGGATGCTGTGCGGATGGGGTCGGTTATCCAGGCGGCAGGGTCACTGCCCAGCTCGCAAGAGGGCCACTTTTTCAGAATTGCCGTGCGGGCTTCCTTTTTACTGCAGGTTACCGTCGTTTCGTAGCCGGGTGCCTGTGTGTCTCCCGGACTGGCGACAGCGACCAGATAATCGCGTTTTCCGCCCCAAATGTCTTCTGCGGCTTCAGTTTTACCGGCGGAAATCGCGTAGTACGTTGCCAAAACCGGTTCACCCTGATAAACCAGCTTTTGCAGCCCCACATGGTTGCAAACCTGCTGCAAATGGGCATAATTTGTCTCAAATGTGGTGCCCCAACGTTCCTGCATGTCTTCCTTTGTCACATAAATCTGCCAAGTATCGGTGTTGCAGGTGAAATCCGCACCTTTTAAGGCTGCATCCGGTTTTTGGCGTTGTTCCGTTCGCTTTTTGTCATAAATCGTGTAGCAGGCAACCGCCTGTGCCTTTAACGCCTCGTCGTGATACGTCAGGGGCATTTCTGCAGCAACGGCACCCAGCAAAAATTCCTGATCGGGAACCGTCAGAATATTTCCGGTTGCTTCATCCAGAATTTTAAAAGATAATTGGTTTGCTGCCGTGGAAGAGGTCGATTCAGCAGTTGTGCTTTCCGCAGCAGCAGAGGAGTTGGAGGCAGCTTCCGAAGAAGTAATGCTGTCTACAGATGAGACGTTTTGTGAGGGCTCACCGGTTCCGCTTACTGCCATCGCCGGAATCAGCATCATCATTGCAAGCAGTACGGAGCCCAAAATCAGCTTCTGTTTCATAACGATTATTAACCATTCCTTTCTGTGTGAACGTAATCTTTGCGGTTGATATATAAATTTTCTAATTTCTTTCTGTGTTTTTACTTTCGATTCTTTACTTTTTTCGGAATTCATGAATGAAACAAAAACAATAGCTGCAAAAATAATTTAATTTTGCACAAAAAATGCATAATTTGAAAGCAAAAATGAATTGCTCGGAAGAATAAAAATCAAAACAAATAATTCCATTGCTTGACTTTAAAGCAGCGATGCGATAAAATAAAGAATATTATTATTTTTGAATAATCTTTCAAGGGGGATGTGCCGGATGTTAGAGAATGCATCATTGGAACAGCGGGAGACGATCCACAACTTATGTAATGAGTATCGGACCAATAACCACATCGATCCGGCTAAATTTGAGCGCTATGATGTCAAGCGGGGGCTTCGCAATCAGGATGGTACCGGCGTAATGGCAGGCCTGACCTTGATTTGTAACGTGCATGGCTATGTTGTGCGGGATAATGAGCGAATTCCCGACGAAGGAGAGCTTACCTACCGCGGTATCAATATCCGCGATATTATTGCCGGCGCAGAACAGGAGAATCGCTTTGGATTTGAAGAGGTTGTCTGGTTGCTGCTGTTCGGAACATTGCCCACCCGCCCTCAGATGGAAGGTTTTTGCAAGCTGATTAACAGCTGCCGTGAGCTTCCGCCGTATTTTGCAGAGGATATGATTATGAAAGCGCCGTCGCCGAATATTATGAATAAGCTGGCCCGTTCGGTGCTCACTCTCTATTCATATGATGACATGCCTGAGGATATTTCTCTGGAAAACATAATGATGCAAAGTATTAATCTGATTGCAAAGCTGCCAACAATTATGGCTTATGCTTATCAGGTTAAACGGCGCTATTACGATCATGAAAGCATGTTTTTCCACCAAATTAATACAAGCTACAGCACGGCGGAGTCTATTTTGCACGCACTGCGCGGTGACCAGCAGTTTACTGCAGATGAAGCACATCTGCTTGACCTGTGCCTGATGCTGCATGCGGAACATGGCGGAGGAAACAATTCCACCTTTGCGGCGCGTGTGCTGGCTTCTTCCGGCACGGATACCTATTCCGTCATTGGCGCGGCAATCGGCTCCTTAAAGGGACCCAAGCACGGCGGCGCAAATCATCGCGTCATGGAAATGATGAATGAAATCAAAGATCAGGTGCGCGATTGGACAGATGATGATGAAATCAGCGCATATCTTACTAAGATTGTACGCAAGGAAGCGGGAGACGGCTCCGGCTTAATTTACGGAATGGGTCATGCAATTTATACGCTTTCCGACCCGCGTGCGGTGGAATTGAAAAAACGTGCCACTAAGCTTGCAGAAGAAAAAGGTATGCTCGATCAGCTGCAGCTGTTTGAACGGGTGGAGCGCCTTTCTCCGGGTGTTTTTGCGCGCGTAAAGGGTGATACAAAAGTCATTTCGGCAAATGTTGATTTTTATTCCGGACTGATTTATGAAATGCTGGGAATTCCGAGTGATCTTTATACACCGTTGTTTGCGGTGGCTCGAATGGCAGGCTGGTGTGCGCATCGTATTGAAGAAACAATCAGCGGCGGGCGAATCATGCGTCCGGCGTATAAATCGGTCAGCGCAAAGAAAGTGTATGTTCCGATGGATGAGCGCTGAATACAGCATGAGTTTTGGGAGGAAAAGCGGTGACAACAAAGGACGCAGTTTTGGAACAACTGATTAAAGCCAGCGGAAGTTGCGTTTCGGGTGCAAAGCTTGCAGCAGAACTTTGCCTCAGCAGAACGGCTGTCTGGAAAGCGATCGAGGAACTCCGCAGTGACGGTTACCAAATTTCAGCGGTTACAAACAAAGGATACACGCTGATTGAACAGGGTGACAGGCTTGCGCTGCCGATTATTCGCTCCAATTTACGTCGGTCGTATGCTGAGAATCAATTATTGCTTTATCCTTCCCTGGAGTCCACCAATCAGGCAGCAAAGCAACTTGCGTTGCAAGGAGCATCCAGCGGCACGATTGTTTTGGCAGATGAGCAGACCGGCGGAAGAGGCCGACGTGGGCGCAGCTTTTTTTCGCCGCCTGGCACCAGTGTATACTTTACCATGATTCTTCGTTCACAGTTGGCGGCAGATCGCGCTGTGATGATTACAACCGCCGCGTCGGTTGCGGTTGCACGTGCGATTGACAGGGTTACCGGAGGGCAGCCTCAGGCAAAAATCAAGTGGATTAATGACATATATCTGGAAGGCAGAAAAATCTGCGGAATTTTAACGGATGCGGTAACAAATATGGAGAACGGTTCCTTTGAGTATATCGTGGTTGGAATCGGCATCAACGTCAATAATCGCGCGGAGGATTTTCCACCGGAAATTCGCGATCGTGCGGGGTCATTGTTCAGCGTGACAGGAAAAAAGTTTGATCGCAACCGCATGGCGGCAGTTCTTGCAGATGAAATGACTGATATTGTACAGGACTTTTCTTCCGGCAGTTATCTAAAGGAATATCGTTCCCGTTCCTGTGTGTTGGGCAGACCGATTGTAATTTTCGGAAGTGGTCACGAGGGAACACAGGCAACCGCGGTGGATATTGATGAACACGGGTATTTGCTTGCACGTGGTTCAAATGGCGATCTTTATACCCTGAATTCGGGGGAAATTACGATTCGACCGAATTGACAGAAGAACTAGTTTATCATATAATAAAACCAATTGTAAAAACCGCAAAAGTGTATGAAGGCTTTTGCGGTTTTTAGTGTGCGTGTACGATGATCAATTGTACGGATGTTTTCGACGTGATTCGATGATAAATTCCACGATTGGCAGTTTTCTTTCGAAAGCAGGGGTAGTGTGAAAAAGAAGCACTATAAGCGAGTGCTCTATATTTTTATTTCTCTCTTCCTGATATGTTTTTTAGGAATAGGTGTTTTTTATTTTATTACCACAACTCAAAAAGACATCTCGATGCAAAACGAACAATATTTGAGTGAAATTTCTTGCCAGAATGCAGTAGCAATCGAAAAAGTGGTGAACTTGAATTTTGAAAAGTTATCGGCAATTGCAGCAATTATTAATCGCGAAGATGATTTAAGCACAGACAACATCCTTAAAATTTTATCGATTGAAGCAGAGCGGGCATCATATAAGCGAATGGGTTTTGCAACGTCAGATGGTATTGCGGTAACGACAGATCATCAGACCTTTGATGTTTTAGACAGAGATTTTTTTTACAATGCATTAAATGGAGAAAACACGATATCCGATCGGCTGATTGACAAAGTAGACGGTCAATTTATCAATGTGTATGCAGTCCCGTTGTATGAGAATTCGAAAATATGCGGTGTCATCTTTGCCACCTGCACCACAGAATTTCTTGCAGACATATTGGAAACTCCGTTATTCGGCTCAGACGGGTATGTTTACATTGTCACAAAAAACGGCGATCCGGTTGTATATATGGCGAACAGTGCTGATTTTTCAAACTTTTCCAATTTGTTTGATGTGATAACGGGCGGTCAGATTAAGGGAATGCAAGAGAATATGCAGGCAGGAAAAAACAGCATTGCGCAATATGGCACAAACGGGGAAGAAAAGATTGCAGCATATCAAAAGATCAATATCAATGACTGGTATCTGGTTTCTGTTGTGCCAAAGAAAGTAATATCACAGAGCGCAAATCAGATTGTAGTACGAAACACGGTGGTTTCCGCTATTATCATCGTTGTGGTTCTGTTGTTTGTTCTTGCCTTTGCTTTGCAGCGGAAGAAAACGACAATCCATTTGAACCAGCTTGCCTATTTTGATCCTCTGATTGAATTTCCCAATTATAATGCATTTTTAGAGAAAGCGTTGATGGTATTAAAGTCAAATCCGGATAAGCAGTTTGCTTTTATTATGCTGGATGTTGATAATTTTAAGTTAATTAATGAATGTCTTGGCTTTGAAATCGGAAACCGTGTGTTGATAAATATGGCGCTGGCAATTTCACAAACCTTTACCGAGCCGCATGAAACATTTGCAAGAATCTATATCGATGAATATATCATCATGCTCGATTATAAAGGAATGGAATACATCAAAAATGTACGTAAAAATTTTGAAAAAAGATTTTTTGAGTTAATGGGGAAGGAATTTAACTATTATATCAAGTTTCCAACCGGAAGATATATTACAGATAAAGGAGAAACCTCCATCAAGGAAATTTGCGAAAAGGTGAATTATGCGCATCGCAAAGCAAAGCAGTTAAATGAACAGTCGGGAATCTGCGAATTTTTCTATGATTTTGCAGAAAAACAAAAAGCACTGCGAAGAATGGAAATTGAAAACAGAATGAATGACGGCATTGCGAATAAAGAATTTAAGGTTTATTTGCAGCCGAAATATTTATTAAAGGACGAAAGCATTGTCGGCGCAGAAGCTCTGGTACGCTGGCAAGCGGAGGACGGAACTATTGCTTTTCCGGGCGAATTTATTCCTTTGTTTGAGCAAAACGGTTTTGTGGTCAAGCTCGATTTGTATATGTTGGAGGAAACCTGTGCGATTATGAAGAACTGGCGCGATGGCGGAATGCCGCTGATGCCGGTATCAATTAATTTTTCGCGTCTGCACTTATTGGAATCTGATTTTATTTCCAAGCTGGTGGAAATCACAGAGAAATATGATATCCCCAGAAAGTATATTGAAATTGAACTGACGGAATCCGTGATGTTTGAGCACGAAAATTTGATTGCGGATATATTACAGCAGGCACATGTTGCGGGATTCTTATTGTCCATGGACGATTTTGGCAGCGGGTATTCCTCGTTAGGTCTGCTCAAAAACATACCGGTTGATATCATCAAGCTGGATCGCAGCTTTTTTATTAATAACAACAATCAGGAGCGGGCGAAAAAGGTTATTGAAGTGGCAATTTCCCTGGCACGTAAACTGAAAATCCATACGGTCGCGGAAGGCGTGGAAGATGCTGAACTAATCCCGTTTCTTCGTGAGGTTGGCTGTGATATTGTTCAGGGGTATTATTATGCCAAGCCAATGGAGGTTAAGAAATTCAATGAGCTGATACAAAGTCATGTATCGGTGTATCAATTTACGGATTAATTGCGAACAGGAAACCTGAAAAATTTTTGGGTTTCCTGTTTGTTTTCAGTGACGTGGGTCTGATTATAACTATCCAATAATCAGGACAAATTATTTTTAAAAAAATAAAAAAAACACTTGACAAATAGCAGGTCAATAGATATAATATTAAATGTTCGCTGCAGAAAATGCAGCGACGAAAAATGTCGAGGCGTGGCTCAGTTTGGTAGAGCGCTGCGTTCGGGACGCAGAGGCCGTGTGTTCGAATCACATCGCCTCGACCATAACGGATACGCAATGTATCCATGAAACCGCGAGAAATCGCGGTTTTTTTGTCGTTAGTCAAAAATTTTTTGCCCACAACATTGCCAAATAGAAGAACCGCACTGCGTACGGAGAATAAGATGCCGGATATCAAAAAATTCAGGACTCTAAAAGGCAGGAAAGTAAGATGAATTTAAAAAAATATTTGCACTTCAAGGGAACCTGGAGAAAATACCAGGACAGGGTTTTGAAAAATTCGGAGCATTATCTGAAGGATGGAAAGATACATATCGTTGCAGCCCCAGGATCAGGCAAAACAACACTTGGCATAGAATTGATCACGCGTCTTGATAAACCTACGCTTGTGCTAACGCCAAGCATAACGATTCGGGAACAGTGGATTCAGCGTGTAAAGGAAGCGTTTTTAAGTGAGGAGATTCCGGCAGAAGAGATTCTTTCACAGGATCTAAGGCAGCCCAGGCTTATTACGGTCGCAACCTATCAAGCACTTCATAGTGCAATGATGAAAGAGAAAAGCAAAGTTGAAAATCAAAAATACAGTCGTGTAAGTCGGAAGTCGTCATCCGGCTTTTTATCCATGCAGAATGGCACATATTTTGAACGCAACGCCGTTGATGAAGAAGAACCTCTGGATGGCGATACAGAAGCTGCAAGCGAAAATATTGACTATTCCGGCTTCGATCTCATCAAAACGGCAAAGGAGTTTGGCTTTGCGGTGCTCTGCCTTGACGAGTGCCATCATTTGAGAAATGAATGGTGGAAAGCTTTGGAGGATTATAAAAAGCAGATGGGGCCGATGCAAGTGATTGCTTTAACCGCAACACCGCCTTACGATTCGGTACCGGCATTGTGGGCAAGGTATATTGCAATGTGCGGAGAGATTGATGAGGAAATCACCGTGCCGGAGCTTGTTAAGGAGGGAACCTTATGCCCTCATCAAGATTATGTGTGTTTCAATTATCCCACAAAAGAGGAAGAAAAAGAGATTCAGGCTTTTGAAGTGCGTGCACAGGAGATGCTGCTAAGCTTAATGGAGGACAAAAATTTAGAAGATTGTGTCAGAAGCCATAAAGCCTTGTGCGGATTGCAAAGCCAGGATGAAATTCTTGAAAATCCTTCTCGTCTTTCTGCACTGCTTATTTTTCTAAATGAGAAAAAACTTCCGTACCCCAAGCAGCTGCAAAAACTTTTGTGCACCAAGCAATTGCCAAAAATGGATTTGCATTGGATGGAAACGCTTATTCAAAACATTCTGTATGATGACACCGATTCATTTTCAACCGCGATTTCGTTTTTAGAAGGGCTGGAAAACAGATTAAAGCAGCGTGGCTTGATTGAAAAACGCAGGGTTTGTTTTACGTCAAACTCCAAGATGGAAAAAAGCCTGACCTACTCACTGGGAAAATGTAATAGTATCCGTGAAATTGTAAACCACGAATATGCATCGTTGGGTAAAAATCTTCATCTTTTGATTTTGACAGATTATATTCGCAAGGAATATGAGAATGTAATCGGAGACAACTCCAAATCTGCAACCGCACTGGGGGTTCTGCCTTTTTTTGAGCAGCTCAGAAGAGCGGAGATCAGCTCAAAAGATGGCAGGATCCGGCTTGGTGTTCTTTGCGGAACCATCGTGATTATTCCGGCTGAAGCAAAGGTTGCTCTGTTAGATGCCATCCGGAAGGGCGGAAAAGTAACCTTCTCAACCATAGGCAGTCTCTCTGCCGATGATTATCTCAAGGTTAATGCAGTCGGAGACAGTCATATTTTAACCGCAGCAATTACAGAAGTATTCTCCCACGGATATATTCAGGCACTGATCGGTACAAAATCGCTGCTCGGTGAGGGGTGGGATTCTCCCTGCATCAATTCTCTGATACTCGCCAGCTTTGTCGGATCGTTTATGCTGAGCAATCAAATGCGGGGGCGTGCCATACGCGTTAATCGAAATGATCCCGAAAAAACAAGCAATATCTGGCATCTGGTTTGCTTGCGGCCGTGGAAAGAAACACGCGTCGACACGAGCGGATTAATCAGTGAAGATTATACCGTCTTGTCCAGACGTATGGATCACTTTTTGGGATTACATTACACGGAAGATACCATTGAGACGGGGATCGACAGGCTGAGCGCGATTAACGGAGCTTTCAATCAAAGCGGAACGAGAAAAATGAACCGTGAAATGCTGCGGCTTTCGGGACAGCGCGACCAATTAAAGGCTCATTGGGAAAGATCGCTTGCTGTGATTGACAAGATAGAGGTAGCAGATGAGGTTGGCGTAGAAAAAAATATGATGAGCGGCGTGATGTTTTTCGATGCCATTTTGGCGTTCTTTTTGAACTTAACCGTGTTTGCACTGTCCATGATATCATACGGTCTGCTCTGCCGGAGTGCATTCGGAATTCTGTTCCTGATTTTTGGAATGATTTCCTTCCTTGTAGTGCTGTTTCGTGTCCCCAAATTTATACGAATGTTAACACCTGTTGGCAGGCTGAAATCCTTTGGTAAGGGTATTCATCAGGCCCTCAAGAATAGCGGGTGCTTTGAAAGCGAAAATTCAAAGGTGATGTGTGAGTCTGCTGACGCTTGTGTGCATTTTCTTTATCTTTCCGGAGGAACCGGGCGCGACAAGGCTCTTTTTGCCCAGTGTGTTTCGGATTTCTTTGCGGATGTTGATAATCAGCGGTATTTACTGGTCAAGAACGGATTCCGAAAATCTCTTTCTGGTTTTTTCTGTATTCCGGAGGTTTTTGCAAAGAAAAAAGAAGATGCACAGGCCTTTGCAAGGCAGATGAAACCTTACATCGGATCCTATGAAGCTTTGTATACCCATAGCGAGGCGGGAAGAAAAATATTGCTGCAAGGGCGTGTTTATGCGCTGGCAAACAGGCAAAACCGCTTGTTGAGAAGAAAAAAGGTAAAGGGAGCACTGGAATAAGGTGCTCCCTTCCTATCTGAAATCAATTTGAAATAGCAGTTGACAACGGCTATATATTCTTTTATAATTAACACGTTAACGATTAACGAGTTAATTATAAAGATAGGAGGGATAACAGTATGCCGGAAAAAAAGCAAATCGCAGAGGAAGAGTTCCGGCAGATTCATTTTCAGCACCGGCGCGTGATGGAAAAAAATCTGGAATCGACCGGCGTGTTTCACAGTCAGCATCGGGTATTGATGTATTTGGCAGATCATGCAGGCTGCTCACAAAAGGAAATGGCAGAGGCGCACCATATCTCTACTGCAGCCATTGCAGTTCATCTGAAGAAACTGGAAAAAGCCGGACTGGTGGAGCGTGTGGTTGATTCAACGGATAACCGCTGTAATGTGATTACAATTACAGAAAAAGGGCGCGCCGTGGTGGAGCAAAGCTATCGTATTTTTTGTGCAGTGGATGATTGCATGTTTCACGGCTTCTCCGATCAGGAGTTGGATTCCTTTATTCAGTGTCTGAATAAGATGCTTAGGAATCTGGAGAAAGCAGAACAAATGGATGACTTTTTGGAACGTTATCATGCGAACGACGAATAATACGGATTTCTCTTGAAACGGTAGATTAAAAATATTGGGAAGAACCAGATATATCCAAGCTTTTTCCTGGGTTTTTATGCCGTTTCCAATTTAAATTGATTATCAGAAAAGTTTCGTATGAATCTGAAATCCGGAAGGGATGGTATTGATTGAAGCGATTATTCCAGTATATTAAACCGTATAAGATTGCATTTATTTTTGGGCCGCTGCTGATGATTACAGAGGTTATCGGAGAAATTTTGATGCCGAAACTGATGGCAAATATCATCAACGTGGGCATTGACGGGCAAAACACGACCTACGTCATTGAGATGGGTCTGCTGATGGTGCTGACGGCAGTATTGATGATGTGCGGCGGAACGGGCGGTGCATGGTTTGCTGCCAAGGGTTCGGTGAATGTGGCTGCAGATTTGCGCCGGGATGTTTTTGCCCGTGTGCAGGATTTTTCTTTTGCAAATATTGACTCCTTCAGCACCGGTTCGCTGATTACCCGGTTGACCAATGATGTGACGCAGGTGCAGAACCTGATTAACATGTGCATGCGCATGATGCTGCGTGCACCGGGCATGATGATCGGTGCGCTGGTGATGGCAATTGCGATGAACCCCAGCCTTTCGGTTGTTTTGGCAGTTGTCATCCCGCTGCTGGTGATTACGTTGTTTTTCATCATTCGTCTGGCATTCCCGCGTTTTTCGGTCATGCAGAAAAAGATTGATAATGTTAACTCTGCCATTCAGGAAAATCTGACGAATGTTCGGGTGGTCAAATCCTTTGTCCGCGGCGATTTTGAGGAAGAAAAATTCGGAAAGGCAAACGAGGATCTGATGAAGAACAGTTTGCATGCCTTCCGCGTCATCATTACCACCATGCCGGTTATGATGCTGGCAATGAACCTCACAACGCTTGCAGTGGTTTGGTTTGGCGGGCAGCAGGTGGCGGCTGGCGGAATGGCAATCGGAGATTTAACTGCCTTTGTTACATATGTGACGCAGATTCTCATGTCTCTGATGATGCTTTCCATGGTCATTATGCAAAGCTCGCGTGCAACGGCATCCCTGCGAAGAATCAATGAGGTGCTCGATGCAGTGATCGATTTGACGGACGACAAGGCGGCACAAAAGGAGCTCGCCGTTAAAAAAGGTAAAATTGAATTCCGTAATGTTTCGTTCCGCTATTATAAGAATAGTGAAGAAAAGGTGCTTTCCAATGTCAGCTTTACGGCACAGCCGGGTCAGGTGATTGGAATCATCGGTTCCACTGGTTCCGGTAAAACAACACTGGTGCAGATGATTCCCCGTCTTTATGATGTTGACGAGGGTCAGGTGCTGGTGGATGACGTGGATGTCCGCGAATACTCGCTCAAGAATCTGCGCAATGGGGTCGGGATGGTGCTGCAAAAGAATACGCTGTTCTCCGGCACAATAGAAGAGAACCTGCTGTGGGGCAATGAAGAGGCTTCCCAGGAGGAAATCCGTTCGGCAGCTCAAAGCGCACAAGCCGGTGATTTTGTGGAAAGCTTTGCCGATGGGTACAACACGATGCTCGACCAGGGCGGAACCAATGTTTCCGGCGGACAAAAGCAGCGTCTTTGCATCGCACGTGCATTGCTCAAAAAGCCCAAAATTCTTATTTTGGACGACAGTACCAGCGCAGTAGATACCGCAACAGAACGCCGTATCCGTGAAAGCTTTACCAAGGAGCTGAAGGATTCCACCAAGCTGATTATTGCGCAGCGCATCACTTCTGTGATGGATGCAGATCAGATTATCGTGTTGGATGAAGGCGGAATTGTCGGCATCGGCACCCATCATGAGCTGATGCAGCAAAGTGAAGAATATCGTGAAATTTATGATTCTCAGATGGAAAGAGAGGAGCAAGCGCAATGAACAACAACACAAACAGCAGAAGAGAAAAGTTGGCAGCGCGCTACGCTTCCAAACAATCCGGTTCCGTTAAAAGAGGACCGATGGGCGGCCATGGTCCGGGTCGCGGTGCAATGGCATCGGGCAAACCAAAGGCAACCAAGGCAACGGTCCTCCGTCTTCTTTCTTACCTCAAGGGAGATCGGATGCGCATTGTAGGCGCTTTTTTGTTCATGCTTGTTTCCACGCTTTCCAGTATTGCGGGAACGTATGTACTGCGCCCCGTCATTAACTATATTGCACCCCAAAAGGGGGGCACGGTCAACTGGAACGGCTTTGTGCAGGGGCTGGTCTTCATGGGGCTGGTTTATATTGTCGGTGTGTTCGCACAGTATCTGCAATCACGCCTGATGATCGGCGTTTCCCAGCGCGCACTCTACACCATCCGCACAGAATTGTTCCACAAGGTGCAGCGGCTGCCGGTTCGGTTTTACGATGCACACAATCACGGCGAACTGATGAGCCGCTTTACCAACGATGTGGACGCCATCGGTGAAATGCTCAACAATACGATTATCTCACTCATTTCCGGTGTGATTACACTCGTCGGCATGCTGGTGATGATGCTTTACACCAATGTGTGGCTGACGCTGATTACCGTTGTGTTTATTCCGATTATCGCAAAGGCGGGCGGATTCATCGGCAAGAAGAGCCGCCGCTATTTTGTGGAGCAGCAGGCAGCTATCGGTGCCATGAACGGTTACATTGAAGAGACAGTTTCAGGTCAAAAGGTGGTCAAGGTTTTTTGCCATGAGCCGGAATGTGAAGAGGATTTCAGCGTGCTCAATGACGATCTGAAAGGAAAGCAGATTAAGGCACAGTTTTTTGGCGGTATCATGGGGCCGGTGCTTGGCAATCTGGGGCAGGTTACCTATGCCGCAACGGCGTGCATCGGCGGTGTATTGTGCATCACCTCCGGCTTCGATGTCGGCGGTTTGACCATCTTTGTGAATGCGTCACGCCAGTTCAGCCGTCCGATCAATGAAATTGCAATGCAGATGAACACGGTATTTTCTGCACTTGCCGGTGCAGAACGCGTGTTTGCGATTATGGATGCTCCGGAAGAGCAAATGACACCGGAGGGGACTCTGCTGGAAGATATTCAGGGAGATGTTTCCCTGGAGAATGTCACCTTTGGCTACGTTCCCAACCAAACGGTGCTCCAGAATATCACGCTGGAAGCAAAGCCCGGTCAGAAGATTGCGTTTGTCGGCTCAACGGGTGCGGGAAAAACAACCATTACCAACCTGATCAACCGGTTTTATGAGATTGATGAAGGTGCCATCACGATTGATGGTGTGAATATTCAATCGGTGCAAAAAGAGAATCTGCGCCGCAATATTGCAATGGTTTTGCAGGACACACATCTGTTTACCGGTACGGTAATGGAAAATATCCGTTATGGCAGGCTGGACGCAACGGACGAAGAGGTGATCGCAGCGGCAAAGACTGCCAGCGCACATTCTTTTATCATGCGTCTTTCCGATGGTTACCAAACGATGCTGCAGGGTGATGGCGTGAACCTGAGTCAGGGTCAGCGTCAGCTGCTGAATATCGCGCGAGCCGCCATCAGCAAGGCTCCGATTCTCATTCTGGATGAGGCAACCAGCTCGGTGGATACCAGAACCGAGCGTCATATCGAACACGGCATGGATCGCCTGATGAAGAACCGCACAACCTTTGTGATTGCGCATCGTCTTTCCACTGTGCGCAATGCGGACGAAATTCTGGTGCTGGAGCATGGCGTCATTATTGAGCGCGGTACGCATGACGAGCTGCTTGCACAAAAAGGTCGCTATTATGAGCTTTATACCGGCAAGGTAGAGCTCGATTAAATTTGTACCATCGCATCAAATAAAATCATCGCTGTGGAAACTGCCAGTTGGTTGTTTCCGCAGCGATGATTTATTTTGTCGTTTTGCGCAGATTCTCATATTCCTTGCGACCCCGAACGCAGTGTGATATACTGAATACCATGGTTGATTGAGCTTACAATCAAATGAAGGGGAAGACAAACGCAATGAGGGATGTACTGGAGCTTTTGAAAAAGCTGAATATTTCATTTGAAATTTTGGAACATGAAGCGGTTTATACCGTGGAACAGGCGGAACGGATTGTAACAGACATAGCGGGAACAGGCTGCAAAAACCTGTTTCTGACCGATGGAAAAGCATATTATTTATACACCTTGGAGGAGAGCCTTCGTGCTGATTTAAAAATGCTGCGTAGCGAGTTGGGCTGCGGTGCACTTCATTTTGCGCCGGAAGCCAGGCTGCTGGATTTGCTTGGGCTGACACCCGGCTCGGTCACACCGCTTGCCGTTTGCAACGACGAAGCACATCAGGTGATCGTCGTTCTTGATGGAAGTCTGTCCGGTAAAAAGCTGCTGGTGCACCCAAACCGCAACACCGCTACGGTTTGTTTGGCATATGACGATTTGCGCCGGTATCTTGTATACTGCGGAAATCCGGTAGTCGTCCTCTAATCCTCCGCTTCACCGCTGTCGGCTTGATTGTTTTCATAATATTGATCGTAATCATCAAGAAAGCTGTGCTCGCCGTTTGAATCCCGCCAACCGAGAACCGTTTCCAGATTGACGCACTCTGCGCTGTGAAAAATATTACTGTCCACGTTGCTGTTTTCCCGCCGAAGCTGTGCAATTAATTTCTTGACCACCTGCCGCTTGGAACCTTCCGTTCCGGCGGCTTCATTTTGTTCTGAAACACGGCAGGCGCAGCGGATAAAGGAAAGCTCATTATATCGTGCCCATGCAATAATGTCGGCCTCATGCACGAGATAAAGCGGACGAATCAGCTCCATCCCATGGTAGTGCGCACTGTGGAGCTTTGGCATCATCGTGCGCATTTCAGCACCATAAAGCATGCTCATCAGCGTTGTTTCGATCACATCGTCAAAATGATGTCCCAGTGCAATTTTGTTGCAGCCAAGCTCCTGCGCGCGATGGTACAAGCAGCCTCGGCGCATTCGGGCGCAAAGGTAACAGGGCGATTTTGCCGATTCGCCCACTACCTCAAAAATCCGGGTGGAAAAAGAAGTGAGCGGAATTTGCAGCAGTGCCGCATTCTCGGCAACCTTGCGGGCATTTTCTTCCCGATATCCCGGGTCCATCGCCAAAAAGACCAGCTCAAACGGTACGTCACTGTATTTTTGCAGCATTTGCAGACATTTTGCCAACAGCATAGAGTCTTTTCCGCCCGAAATGCATACGGCAATTTTGTCACCTGCATTGATCATTCCGTAATCCTTGATGCCGCCCACAAAACGGTTCCAGATAGATTTTCTGTATTTTTTGCTGATGCTGCGCTCAATTTGCTGACAGCGATCCATAAAATCTCCCTTTCTTGCCCGGATTCAATCTGTTATACGAATTTGAATTAGAAACGGTACCAATCCATGAAAAAGTTCTGATGAATGTGTTTTTGAAAGAATGTTATCTTCCGTCTCAAGGGTATTTCAATTGCATTGTTTTATTGTACCTCTGGAATTGTGCGAACGCAAGGAATTATTCACATGCATCCAAAGAAGTCGTTTGCAATGAAGTGTACCCTATGCGGCGGAGAGTTTCCTGCGCTGCTAAAACAGCTTTTTCTTGTGTATTAAAAAAGCTTGCAGTTTTGTCGTCTAGCATTTCCCAGAAGTACATTCCGTTGTAGTTGTCATATGTGATATGCCAGATTTGATAGATATATATTCCGGTTTTCTCAAAAATTTCAATATAACAATCTTCATCAATCGTGATTTCAGCAATTGCCTCCGGATTTATATGTTTTGGCTGACATATTGTAAAGTCCTTCCGCGATGGATCGTATTGCCAACAATTTGTTGTGCTGCGCTTTTTGGCAAATGGACAAAACCATCTAACTAACCCATACCAAGTGCCGCCAATCCATTCATCGTCGGAGCAAGGAGACACAAAATAATACTTTTCACACAGCAGCTTTGTTCCCCGAAAAATTTGCAGGTGACGAATGGGCAGTGTATATAGCTTGATGAGAAACTCCTTTGCGCGTTCCAGATAAGGTGCTTCACCATTGGCTAAGTCACAAGTGTAATCCTCAAAATGAGTGTGATCAGTAAAATATCCAATGATAATCTCATTTTCAAATACCTCAAGATGAATATTGTGTGCTTCGTTCAAAGTTACCAAATCGGATTGACACGTATGCCCTCTCCAAATCGTGTTTTCTGTAGTAATTCTCAAATTTTCTGTGCAGATCAATGGCTGCAAAGTTTCAATTAATTCTTTTGTAGAAGCAAAAGTCATACCAATCACCTCAAGTCCACCGTTTTATCAGTTTTAAGCATACCACAAAACGTATCTTTTTGCTATCATTGTAAATCATAATCAAAACATAGCTAACCGTTGCAAGAATGATTCTGACAAGGGCAACAACCCTATATACGGAACAATATGCAGCATATGTAAAAAACAAATATCAATGCGATAGACAATTCAAAATAACAATGTTATAATTTTAACAATGTGTTTGTCCCATTAACACACAAAAATTTTTAGCTGCAGGCAAAGAATTTGCTTGTTTTGGCAATCGTAAAGGAGCGATTATTTTGTTAAAAGGAAAAGTTGCAATCGTCACAGGCGGCACAAGGGGAATTGGTTTTTCCATTGTCGAGACTTATTTGAAAAATGGTGCAAAGGTGGCTTTGCTGGGTTCCAGACAGGAAACGGTTGAGAAAGCACTCGCAAAGCTGAAGGAGGAAAATCCTGCATGGGAAGTCATTGGACTGTGCCCCAAGCTTTCCGATTATAAACAGGTGGAAGACGCCTTTGCGCAGGTGAAGAATCAATTCGGCAGAATTGATATTTTGGTCAATAATGCCGGCGTTTCTGCCCGTGCACCGATTTATGATTATGAGCCGGATGATTTTAAGAAAATCATGGATTTGAATGTTGTGGCTGCGTTTAATTGTTCCAAGGCAGTAGCTCCCGTTATGAAGGCACAGGGCGGTGGAGTCATCTTGAACACCAGTTCGATGGTCAGCCTTTACGGTCAGCGCTCCGGTGTTGGATATCCCACCTCAAAGTTTGCAATCAATGGCATGACCAAGAGCCTCGCGCGGGAACTTGGCCCCGATAATATTCGTGTGAATGCAGTAGCACCGGGTGTCACACGCACCGATATGGTGGCGGCTCTTCCGGCAGAGATGGTGGCACAGTTGGCGGCTACAATCCCGCTCGGTCGTGTGGGAGAACCGCAGGAAGTTGCCAATGCGTTCTTATTCCTTGCGAGTGATCTGGCAAGCTATGTGACGGGTACTATTCTTTCTGTTGATGGCGCAACCATGGTCTGATTCCGATACAAAATAAACAGGCGAACCGGTTTCCTGCTCTGTAATCTGAGTTCTCCTGAAACGGTCAATAAAAATGTTTGGAAAACTGCATTAATCTAAGTTTTTCCTCAATTTTATACCATTTCTAATTCGAAATTATGATCCTGTACAGAGGGGAGAGGGTTCGCCTGTTTTTTTGCCGGATAAAGAAAATTAATCCGCGAAGAGCGCAGTGGAAAGATAGCGGTCTCCGGTATCCGGCAGCAGGGCAACGATAGTTTTTCCTTTGTTTTCCGGTCGCAGAGCCAACTGGGTTGCTGCCCACAACGCTGCGCCGGAGGAGATACCTGCCAGCACACCCTCCAGATGTGCCAACTGGCGGCCGGTTGCAAAGGCATCCTCGTTTTCCACTGGAATAATTTCATCATAAACCTTGGTGTTCAGCACATCCGGAACGAATCCGGCGCCGATACCCTGAATTTTGTGCGGACCGGAGGTTCCCTTGGAAAGCACGGGGGAAGAGGCGGGTTCAACCGCAGCCACGCGGACATCCGGGTTCCTGCTTTTGAGATATTCACCCACACCGGTCACCGTTCCGCCTGTACCCACGCCGGCAACAAACCAGTCAACGGTTCCGTCTGTATCCTCCCAAATTTCGGGTCCGGTTGTGGTGCGGTGTGCGGTCGGGTTGGCATGGTTCACAAATTGACCCGGAATAAAGCTGTTTGGCGTTTGTTCCGCAAGTTCTTTTGCCTTTGCGATTGCACCCTTCATGCCGGTCGCGCCATCGGTCAAAACAATCTCAGCCCCATAAGCCTTGAGCAGACTGCGGCGTTCCACACTCATGGTTTCCGGCATTGTCAGAATAATCTTATATCCGCGTGCTGCTGCAACTGCCGCCAGACCAATTCCGGTGTTGCCGCTGGTGGGTTCAATAATGGTCGCGCCGGGTTTGAGTAATCCGCGCTGTTCTGCATCGTCCAGCATTGCTTTTGCAACGCGATCCTTTACGCTGCCGGCAGGGTTAAAGGCTTCCAGCTTGACTAAAATTTTTGCCTGCAGCCCGTGTTCCTGCTCATACCGTGTCAATTCCAAAAGCGGCGTTTTTCCAATCAATTCTTCTACACTGCGATAAATTTTTGCCATCGTAATCTCTCCTCATATCATCATTAAAGTTTATTTAAGGTTACCAACAGAATGCCTCAAGCGGCAACATCGTTGGAGAATGCAAAAATTATCTTGCATTTGCCCCGCCTTCTTTCAAAATCATATATGTTTAATATGTTTTATATTATACGCGCATTTCTGAAGATGTCAATAGTTTTTTGAAAAAATATTTTTATAACATATCTGAATAGTATGTTAATAAAGCGATCGTAGATTTGTCATGTGGTAGTACGCTTCCGGAGATGACCGGATAAATTCGCATAATCGGCAGCATTGGGGGAAAAGCTTTACTTGACAAAGAAAGTTTTCTGTTTTATTATAAAGATACCCCACGGGGGTGGTGTGATTATCTTTGTGAAAGGATTTCAATATGAAAAGAAAATATCTTGTTTCGGGTATGACATGCGCTTCTTGCTCGGCACATGTGGAAAAAGCGGTTTTGTCACTGCCCGGTGTGGAAAAAGCAGAGGTCAGCCTGCTGACCAATAGCGTGGCGGTCACGTTTGCAGGCGAAAACTGGGATGATGCAGCAGTGATCCGCGCGGTGGAACAGGCTGGCTACGGTGCATCCCTGCCGGGTGCAGAGCAGACCGATCATCTATCGGGGGGCGAATCGGAGAAGAAACCGGCTGAAATATCGTTTCGGCTGAGATTGTGGGTATCCTTTGCGTGTCTGGTGCCGATGATGATCATTTCCATGTATCATATGTTTTTCATGGCAATTCGGGTTCCGACTCCGCAATTTCTGGATTCCTGGCTGCATGGAGCAGAAAATGCAGTTACCTTCGCATTTTCTCAGTTCCTGTTTTTGTTGCCGATTCTGCTGGTGAACCGAACTTATTTTTTCGGAGGATTTCGCAGCTTCTGGCATCGTGCGCCCAATATGGATACACTGATTGCACTTGGGTCAGCGGCAGCCACGGGATATGGAATTTTTGCAATCTTCCGCATCGGCTGGGGACTGGGTCACGGTGCCCCTGCAATTGCCGTGCAATACAGTCAGAACCTTTATTTTGAGTCTGCAGGAATGATTCTGACGCTGATTACGTTGGGAAAATATTTTGAATCGCGCTCCAAACGCAAAACAGGGGAAGCAATTGAAAAACTGATTGGTCTCGCGCCTAAAACAGCAGTGGTTCTGCGCAGCGGGGAAGAGGTTACCATTCCTGCTGCGGAGGTTGCAGTCGGAGATATTGTTGTAGTCAAGCCGGGGCAGAGTATTCCGGTGGACGGTGTTGTCACGCAGGGAAGCTCTGCAGTGGATGAATCTGCAGTCACCGGAGAAAGCATCCCGGCAGAAAAGAATCCCGGCGATAAGGTGACCGGCGCAACGGTGAATAAAACAGGCTACCTGCGATTTCGTGCAGAGAAGGTGGGGGAGGATACCACCCTTTCGCAAATCATCCGTTTGGTGGAGGAGGCATCTTCCTCCAAAGCGCCGATTGCAAAGCTTGCCGACAAAATCAGCGGCGTTTTTGTACCGGTGGTGATCTCAATTGCCGTCGTCACGAGTATTGTGTGGCTTCTTTTGGGACGAAGTGCGGAATTTGCGCTTTCTAACGGAATTTCGGTGCTGGTAATTTCCTGCCCGTGTGCGCTGGGGCTTGCAACGCCGGTTGCCATTATGGTTGGTACCGGAAAAAGCGCTCAGAACGGGATTCTGATTAAATCGGCAGAAGCGTTGGAAACGGCACATCTGGTTCAGACAGTTGTTCTGGACAAAACCGGAACGGTGACGCAGGGAAAGCCGTTTGTCACCGATGTTTTGCCCGCAGAAGGGGTTTCCCGTACAAAATTGCTGCAGTTTGCTGCGTCGGTTGAAAGCCGGTCTGAGCATCCGCTGGCGGAATCGGTTCTGGAAACGGCAAGGTCGGAACAGACGGAATTGCTTGCGACAGAGGATTTTGAAGCGCATCCGGGGCGCGGTGTTTCGGCAAACGTATCCGGTCACAGGCTGATTGCAGGAAATGAGGCAATGCTGCTCGAGGCATCCATTTCCACGGAAGCATTGCACCAACAGGTACAGCAGTTGGAGGCAGACGGAAAAACGCCGCTGTGGTTTGCAATGGAAAACCGTTTACTTGGTGTGATTGCGGCTGCAGACGTGCTCAAGCCAACAAGTGCGCGTGCCGTGCGCCAGATGCAAAAAATGGGTATGCGCGTGGTGATGCTCACCGGCGACCGCAAGCAGACGGCAGAAGCGATTCGCCGCCGGTTGTCAATTGATCAGGTTGTGGCAGAGGTGTTGCCGCAGGAAAAGGAGAGTGTGATTCGTTCTCTGCAGCAGGACGGTACCAAGGTTGCGATGATTGGCGACGGAATCAATGACGCACCCGCACTTTCCCGCGCAGATGTCGGCATTGCGATTGGCGCAGGGACTGATATTGCCATTGAATCCGCCGATATCGTGCTGATGAAAAGCGACCTGCTGGATGCGGTTGCAGCGTTTCAGCTGAGCCGTTCGGTTATACGCAATATTCGCGAAAACCTGTTTTGGGCATTCTTTTACAATGCACTCGGTATTCCGCTTGCAGCCGGTGTTTTCATCGGAATCACAGGCTGGCAGCTCAGCCCGATGTTTGCTGCTGCAGCAATGAGTCTCAGTTCAGTCTGTGTGGTGTGTAATGCACTGCGTCTGCGCTGGTTTAAACCCTCTCTCGGACAACCGGAAGAGGATCGGATGATGGATAATTCAAAAACTCTGACAGAGGAAAAGGAGGATCTTCGAATGAAAAAGATGATCGTTGTTGAGGGAATGCACTGTGAACACTGCAAAATGAGTGTAGAAAAAGCACTTTCCGCTGTGGAGGGCGTTTCATCGGCTGTGGTAGACCTGAAGAAAAAGACGGCTACGGTTACGCTCTCTGCTCCGGTGGAGGATGCGGTGCTGACGCGCGCCGTTGCAGAGGCTGGCTTTCAGCCGGGTACGGTGACCGAAAAGAAAGGAATCTTCGGCTGAAAGGATTGACTGTAATTATGATGGCAGATCAAACTAAGATTTTGCGGCTGCTGAAAACGGCGCGGGGACAGCTTGACGGATTGCTGCGGATGGTGGAGGAGGATCGCTACTGCATCGATATTTCCAATCAGCTGCTGGCAACCGAGGCAATCCTGCGCAAGGCGAACCGTGAAATTTTGCAGGCGCATATGAGTAATTGCGTTCGGCAAGCATTGCAGGACGGCAATGAGGAAGAAAAAATCAATGAAATCATTTCCCTGCTGGAAAAGGTAAACCGATAGGTTTATCATCAGTACGAATTAGAAACGGTATCAAAATCAAAGAGTTATCTTTACCGTTCAAAGGAAAATTAGGTTTCATTTGCAGCAAAAAACGACAAAGCCGAACCTCCACCAGCAGGGAGATTCGGCTTTGTCGTCATTAAGAAGGGGTTTGGGGTATACGAAAAATTAGACGTAAACGAAGTTAGGGTAATACTAATTTCAAATCGGAAACGGTAACGAAATCAGTATTATTCCGCCATGGCAATGGGCGCATTCATAGCCAGCGGAGTGGTCATGCGGCGCGGGTCAAGCACGGTGTCAAGCTGCTGCGGTGTGAGGAGCTTCTGCTCCAGCACAACCTCGCGCACGGTCTTATTTGTTTTAAGCGCGAGCTTGGCGATTTCGGCGGATTTTTTGTAACCAACGAATGGGCAAAGTGCAGTTGCAATTCCTACAGAACCATCTACAAGCTGCTTGCAGCGGGCTTCATTGGCAGTGATGCCGGAGATACAATTATCTACCAGCGTTGCCACAGCATGCGTCATCGATTCCAGGGAATCGAACAGGCGATCAAACACAACTGGCTCAAATGCATTGAGCTCCATCTGTCCGCCTTCTGCCGCCATGGTTATTGTCATGTCGTTGCCGATGACGGAGAACGCCACCTGAGAAACAACTTCGGGGATAACAGGATTAATTTTGCCGGGCATAATAGAAGAACCGTTTTGCTTTGCCGGCAGATTGATTTCTGCAAGACCGGTTTTGGGACCGCTCGAAAGCAGGCGAAGATCATTGCACATTTTGGAAAGATTGACTGCACAGGTTTTCAGTGCGGAGGAAACCTCAACAAATCCGTCCAGGTTTTCCGTTGCATCGAACAAATCAGCAGCCTGCATCAGCGGGTATCCGGTTTCTTCGCTCAACTCGCGTGTAATATTATAAAAATAAGAAGAGCTGACATTAATGGCAGTGCCGATTGCAGTGCCGCCCATGTTGAGCGTATACATTGCATGCTGCGCGCACTCAATGCGGCGAATATCGCGTGCAATAACCGATGCATACGAATGAAAGGTTTGCCCAAGGCGCATCGGAACGGCATCCTGCAGCTGTGTACGACCCATTTTGAGCACATGATCAAATTCGCGGGATTTTGCAAGCAGTGCATCTTCCAAGCGGGAAAGCTGAGCAGTCAGCAGGGGCACCAGCTCCAAAACAGTCAGCTTGCCGGCAGACGGAATCACATCGTTGGTGGATTGCGCCATATTGACATGATCATTTGGATGCACGATGGAATAGTCACCTTTTTGTCCGCCGAGCAATTCAATGGCGCGGTTGGCAATGACTTCATTGGCATTCATGTTGGCCGAGGTGCCTGCACCGCCCTGGATCGCGTCCACAATAAATTGATCAATCAGTTTACCTTCCAAAATCTCGTTGCAAGCGCGAACGATTGCTTCTGCTTTGGCTGCGTCCAGTTCTCCTGCACGGCGGTTGGTAATGGCTGCCGCCATTTTAATCCGCACCAAATTCTGAATGAATTTCGGGTTCAGAGGGCGGTGTGTAATCGGAAAATTCTCTTTTGCACGCAAAGATTGTACGCCGTAATATGCATTGCCGGGAACTTCCATGCTCCCGATGGAATCGCTTTCAATTCGTGTTAATACAGAAGCGGACATCAGAAAGATCTCCTTTAAAATCAATTTTGCAATCGAAGGATAACACACTCCATACCAAAGGTAAATACCCTTTGGGAAGTTGCGAATGAAATCGCGAAAATGAACACTCCGCCTTCATTAAATTACGTTTTACCCAAAAATAACTGTGAATCTTCGGCGCGGTTTTGATTGAAGATTTATGCAAAATCAGTTAGAATAGATACAAGCACAAATATAAAATCAGTTACTGGATCATCCTAATTTCTCTTGAAGCGGTAGATAAGAATCTTGGAAAAATTGCATGAATCAAAGCGTTTTCCACGATTTTATACCATTTCTAATTCTAAATTATGATAACCAGTCAAAGGAGACCGGAATGGATCAGATTGACAGACAGATATTAAAGATTTTGCAGGAAAACGCACGTACACCACTTAAAGTGATTGCTTCGAAAACGTTTCTTTCTCCGCCTGCAGTTTCTGCGCGGATTTCTCATCTGGAGGAAGAAGGGGCAATTCGCGGTTATCATGCGGATATCAATCCTTTCACGCTCGGCTACCATATTCTTGCATTTATCAACCTGCAGGTGGAACCGCCGCAGAAGGTGACGTTTTATCCTTTTGCAGAAGGCTGTCCCAATGTACTGGAATGCAGCTGCGTTACAGGACCATACTCTATGCTGCTTAAGGTTGCGTTTCCGAGCATGACAGAGCTGGATGCGTTTATCGGTCAGCTGCAGGAGTTTGGAAAAACAAGTACACAAATCGTCTTTTCCACCCACACAGGTCCCCGTGGTGTTGACCCTGCGGTGGAAAATTAAACGAAAGCAGCAAATGTGCCGAACATAATAAGAGCACCCTGTGCAATGGTTGGGTACCATGCGCACAGGGTGCATCTTTTTTTGCATTTCTTAGTGGAAATAAAGGCTTTTGTCGGGAAATTCGGGGTCACACGTCAGGTGAAGCCCCATGCGGCGAAGCGTATCTTTGTCTCCAGCGTAAAGCAATTGTGTGGAATGAACCTCGCAACCCGAAAGCTTCGGCAACTGTTCTACCGCACGGGCGGCGGTTTTGTCGGTTGCAGCACAGATATAAAGAGCGGCAAGAACATCATCCGCCTTGAGCACACTGCTGCGGCTTTTCAGTAAATCGATTTTCAGGCGGAGCAACGGCTCCAGAATTTGCGGGCTGATCAGAAGCGTTTCTTTCGGAATTCCTGCCAGAACCTTGATGCTGTTGAGCATTGCACCACTGCAGGCACTCATCAGAGCGCTTGCCTTTCCGGTGATGACACGTCCGTCCGGTAATTCAATTGCAGCGGCAGGGGCGTTGCTGGAATCACGTTTGTTTCGTGCCGGAAGGACAACTGTTCGGTCTTCCACATGCAGATTCAGCTGCTGCATAATGAGCTTGAGCTTTTCAACGGTTTCGGTATGCTCTTTTCCTTGCCGCAAATCGGCAAGACCGGTACAGTAGCGGCGAATAATCTCTTGACGGCTGGCTTCCCGGCATGCTTCATCATTCACAATCGCATATCCTGCCATATTAACACCCATGTCGGTTGGGCTGCGATAACATTCATCATCACCGGTAATGCGGGAAAGAATCGTGTGGACGATTGGGAAGGCCTCCACATCGCGGTTATAGTTAACGGTTGTTTTGCCGTAGGCTTCCAGGTGGAACGGGTCAATCATATTCACATCCTGTAAATCGGCCGTTGCAGCCTCATACGCAAGATTGACCGGGTGCTTCAGGGGCAGGTTCCAGATCGGAAAGGTTTCATATTTTCCGTAGCCGGCCATCACGCCGCGGCGGAACTCGTGATAAACCTGAGAAAGGCAGGTGGCAAGTTTTCCGCTTCCGGGACCGGGCGCAGTCACAACTACCAGCGGTTTTGTAGTTTCAATATAGGAGTTGGAACCGTAGCCGGATTCACTCACAATATAATCAACGTCTGCCGGATATCCGGCAATCGGCTTGTGAATATAGTAGCGCATTCCGCGGGCTGCAAGTTTTTGCGCAAAGAGATCGGCCGCAGGCTGACCGGTGTATTGCGTAATGACAACACTGTTTACGCTAAGTCCCATTGCAGTAATATCGTCGATCTGACGCAGCAGATCAAGGTCATAGCTGATGCCAAGGTCTGCACGGATTTTTGATTTTTCAATATTGCCGGCACTGATACAAAACACGATTTCCGATTGGTCACGCAGATCGTAAAGCAGGCGGATTTTTGCGTCCGGTTCAAACCCGGGCAGTACGCGGGCAGCATGAAAGTCATCAAAAAGCTTGCCTCCGAATTCGAGGTACAGCTTTCCTTTAAAGCGAGCAATGCGTTCCAGAATGTGTTCCTTTTGTTTTTGCATGTAAAGAGTGTTGTCAAACCCGATCTCCATTTTTTGCTTCCCATCCTTTTTCTTTTTGCCCATCTTACTTTCTACGATTGCCGAAAACGGGCAAAACGCAGCAGCCGAAGGCAACACCTTCAGCAAGTTCTTGATTGAGTATTGTATTAGCATACCACGAAACAAAGAAAAAAGGCAAGCCAAACCACAAACTTTATTACAAAATTAAAAAAACGCCTAAAATTTTGCGCTAAAACAATTTCATTTGCGTTTTGTTGCCGCTTTCTTTTTTCACATTGACAAATCAGAATGCCAATGCTATGCTGAGGCCAATCGCAGGGAGCGAAAATTCTTTTTAAGGGGGCATTTGCCATGCAAAAATTGAAAAAAATTGATATCCATGTTCATTCCGTACCATCGCGCTTTTTGCAGCAGACAACCGGAGGCTACGCAACCCCGGAGGAGATTCGAAAAATCTATGATCAGTTTGGAATTGAGGCCGGTGTCCTGCTTCCCGAAGGCGCGCACCCGGAATGCTCCTATGATACGGTTTCTCAGCGTGAAGCATGCCAGATGGTACAAAAATATCCGCAGGTTTTTGCAGGATGGTTTTGCAATATCAGCCCGCTGATGGGGCAGAATGCACCGGATACAGACCTTTCATTCTATTTAGAGCAGCTTAAGCAGCAGGGCGCCAAGGGAATCGGGGAATTAACACTGAATCGCCCCTTTGATGATCCTTTTGTAATCAATCTTTTTTATCACGCAGAAAAGTGTCAAATGCCGGTTACCTTTCATATCGGCGCTCCGGGTGGATATGATTATGGCCTGATTGATGAAATCGGATTGCCGAGGCTGGAAAAGGTGCTGGATCAGTTTTCACAGCTCCGATTTCTCGGCCATTCACAGAAATTTTGGGCAGAAATCGGCGGTGGACTCACCGCGCAGGAGCGGGATGGGTATCCCCAGGGTAAGGTGCTGCCGGGTGGACGTGTGGTAGAACTGATGCGCCGGTATCCAAATTTGTGCGGAGATCTTTCGGCGGGCAGCGGCTGCAATGCACTCATGCGTGATCCGGAATTCGCAGCAGCGTTTTTGGAAGAATTCCAAGATCAGCTCTTCTTCGGAACCGATATCTGTAATCCAAATAATATTACGGATCCAATGATGCGTCTTTCCGGCTTTCTGGATGAACTTGCAGAGGACGGAAAAATCAGCTTTGCAGCATATGAAAAGGTTAGCCGTAAAAATGCCCTTACGCTGTTGAATATCCGGTGAATTGACAATCTTGGAATGCGGTGGTATCATGGGTGATAGAATTTTGTCAAAAAGCGTCTGTTGAGTTCGTTTTCACAGCGCAGGAGGGATATCATGACGGTTGTAAAAAGATATTTTCGCGCTGTGGCATTGCTGCTTTGCACGGTGTTTCTGATTTCAGGATGCGTGCAGACGCCGTCACCCGTTTTATCCGCTTCAGGAGAATCTTCTTCCTCAGATATGGAATCTGACGGTGCTTGCGTGGAGAGCACAACGGAAACCTCAGAAGACCCGGTGGAATCATCGGTGGATTCTCCGGAAACCTCGCAGTATCCGTCCGAAACATCCATGCAGTCTGCTTCTTCCAAGACTCCGGCAACATCCAAGGCCCCGGTGCAATCAACACAGTCGGTGCAGTCAAAAGCGCCGTCCGTCTCTTCGCAAGCTCCGGTATCCTCCAAAGCGCCATCCACCTCAAGCGCCGTCAGCCGAGAGGTGCGTGTAACGATAACAGAAGGCTCAACATTTATGCAGATTGCAACGTTGCTGGAACAAAAGGGTGTTTGCAGCAAACGTGATTTTTACAACATCTGCCAGACTTATACGCCCAAGTCTTTCACGATTTCCACGAGTACGGACCGTTGTTTTCGCATGGAAGGTTATCTGTTTCCCGATACTTACACCTTTTATAAAAATGACAATCCGCAGAATGTGTTGATCAAAATGCTGAATAATTATCATGCAAAGGTTGGCAATCTGTCGGAAGATACATTGATTCTTGCCTCCATTATTGAAAAAGAGGCACGTTCCGATGAACATATGAAGCTCGTTTCCTCCGTGTTTCACAATCGTCTGAACAAGCTCACCGAGTTTCCATATCTGGATGCAGATCCCACGCGGGACTATGTCAACAACTTTATTACGGGAAATGCGTTGGTCTCCAATCCGGGTAAATATGCGGTGCTTTACAACACATGTCAAAAACGCAGGGGACTTCCTGCCGGTCCAATCTGTAATCCGGGCATCCGTGCAATCCGTGCCGCCCAGAACCCAACGTCCACCTCTTACTTCTACTTTTTCTATGGGAAAGACGGAAACAATCATTATTCCGAAACACTGGAAGAACATGATGCGCAGATTGCCCAGTATGGAATTGGCTGATGGCCTGCTGAAAATGGTACGCAATGAGAATCAAAACACAGGTATAATGCTCTTGCAGCCTTATGCCTGTGTTTTTTGTGTTACCTGAAATCGACAGAAACTCGTTGTATCCGTGGGCAAAGTGTATTATAATAAAACAAGCAAAATCTAATTTAAAATCGGAGGTTTGTTATGCTATTTCTCGAATATCCCAAGTGTTCAACCTGTCAGAAAGCAAAAAAATGGCTTGATGAACACGGGCTTGCTTATACTGACCGCCATATCAAAGAACAGAACCCAACGATCGATGAAATCCGCACATGGCAAACGAAAAGCGGCTTACCCTTGCGCAAATTCTTCAATACAAGCGGAATTCTTTACAAATCGATGCAGTTGAAGGATAAACTGCCCGCCATGAGTGAGGAAGAACAGCTTTCCCTGCTTGCAACAGACGGAATGCTTGTCAAACGTCCGATTATTGTAACGGAAGATACGGTACTGATCGGGTTCAAAGAAGAAACCTGGCAGCAGGCGCTTTTGCAATAACAGAAAGGGCAGGTTTACAAATGATTCGACCAATTTGCAGGGATTGCATGATTTTGAGCCGGAAATCTACCCTGGCAACCAAAGATGATCTTCCAGTTATGCTGGACTTGCTTGATACACTTGAGGCAAATGCAGAATGCTGTGTCGGCATGGCCGCCAATATGATTGGCATCAATAAGCGAATTATTGTTTTTTCCGCCGGTATCCTTCACATTCCGATGATTAACCCGGCGATTACAGCTCGTTCCGGTGCGTATGAAGCGGAAGAGGGGTGCCTTTCGTTGGAAGGGGTGCGAAAAACAACTCGTTTTCAATCCATCACGGTGGAATATCTGGACCGCGGTTTCAAAAAGCAGAGGCAATCTTTTTCCGGTTGGACTGCGCAAATTATTCAGCACGAAATAGATCATTGCGATGGAATCCTGATTTGAGCGATCTGAGTTTTGTTTGTTTTGCAGACTGTTACGAAGGGAGCTTTTTAGATGATCGTTTATTTTTCCGGAACGGGCAACAGCCGATATGCTGCCCAGTTGATTGCGGATAAAACCCACGATACGTTAATCGATGCAGGAAAGAGCATCCGCGGCGGTGGAGCGATGGAACTGCATTCGAAGCGGCCGTGGATTTTTGTTTGCCCCACCTATGCCTGGCAGATTCCGCATATTTTTGAACAGCTGATTCGGAACAGTCGGTTTTCCGGCAACCGGTCGGCTTATTTTGTGATGACCTGCGGTGATTCAATCGGCAACGCGGGCAGCAAGTTGGCGGTACTCTGCAAAGAAAAGAATCTGACGTTTATGGGAGTCTTGCCGCTCGTGATGCCGGAAAACTACATCGCAATGTTCGAGGTGCCGCTTCCCCTCGCTGCGGATGCTATCGTTATGAACGCAACTCAATCTCTGCAGCGGCAGATTCCGTTAATTTTGCAGAGCAAACCGTTTGCAGCCTTGAACATATCGTGGCGGGATCGGTGCTATACAAGCATGGTCAATCCACTATTTTATACCTTTGCTATTCGGACACGCCCGTTTCACTCCACGGATGCCTGCATTCACTGTGGCAAGTGTGAACGATTATGTCCGCTCAACAACATCCGGTTGAAGGACGGAACGCCGAACTGGGGAGATCATTGTACCCATTGTATGGCGTGCATTTGCAACTGTCCGGTGCAGGCAATCGAATTTGGAAAAATCAGTCTTGGAAAGCCGCGTTATCTTTGCAGAGAATACACCAAAGAGGATAACGCATCGATGCAGGACTTTGACAGAAAGGAACAGGGATTATGACAGAAAAAGAGGTTTCAGAAATCCGGCGTCGATTCCGCGCCGATAAAAGCAATATCACGCGCATTCGCGGCTGTTATGTGAACGAAAAGAAAGAGATTATCTCTGAATTCAGCCAGCCGATGGCGCTGCTTTCGCAGGAAGAATCAGAAGAAATCCTGGCAGTGTTAAAAAAGACGCTTTCCGGCACGCTGGGTAAAAACCTGGTTGACCTTGAATTTGCAACCCAGCAGGTGATGGAAGGGGAAGAACATAAGCGGTTGATGACGCTGCGCAGCTCATCGCTCGACGATGATGCCGCAGTAGAAGAGTTTTATCAGCGTGTGATTGCATCGATTACGATGGAGGGCAATTATCTCATTCTGCTTTGCAGTGACAAATATGATGTTCCGTCCTATGCCAAGGACGGTGAAAAAGACAGTGAATCCGCGGAAATGTTTTCTTATATTCTCTGCAGCATCTGCCCGGTGAAGCAGACAAAGCCGTTGCTGAGCTATTATGTTTATGAAAACCGATTTCGCAACCTTGCGCCGGACTGGATTGTTTCCGCGCCACAGCTCGGCTTTATGTTTCCTGCTTTTGATGATCGCTGTGCCAATATTTATAATGCATTGTATTACACGCGGGACATTGAACGAAACCATGAAGACTTTATTGATGCTGTCTTTCACACACCGGTTCCAATGCCTGCGGCGGAGCAAAAAGAGGCATTTCAGTCCATTCTGGCAGAAACCGTATGCGAGGACTGCAGCTACGAGGTGGTGCAGTCAGTACACGAACAGCTTGCCGGAATGATTGAGGAGCACAAGGCAAACAAAGTTCCGGAACCGCTGGTTGTGGACAAAAAGACGATGGCGCGCGTATTGGAGTCCTGCGGTGTTTCCGAACCGCATGTTGCGGAATTTGAGCAGAAATATGACGATCAGTTCGGTGCCGAGACTGAAATCAGTCCGCGAAATCTGGTGGATGCCCGCCAGTTTCAGGTTTGTACACCGGATATTACGATCAAGGTGAATCCCGACCGAAGCGATCTGGTGGAAACGCGTATTATCGATGGAATCAAATACATCCTGATTCGCGCCGAAGAGGGTGTCGAGGTCAACGGCGTCAATATTCATATCAACTAAGGAGAATTCCATGCTGTTATCTGCTGAGCATATTAATAAAAACTTTGGAATGAAGCAACTGCTGCACGATGCTTCATTCTATCTCAATGACCGGGAGCGTGTTGGTATCATTGGAATCAACGGTACCGGAAAAAGCACGCTGCTGAAAATTCTTGCAGGACTGGAACCTGCCGATAGCGGTACGATTGCAGTGAACCCGAATGTAAAAACGGTTTATCTGCCGCAAAATCCGGAAATGAACGATGCTTTTACGGTTTTGGAGAAGGTGTTTGCCGATTTTTCGGCAGAATTCCGGGAAGAACGTGGGTATGAAGCAAAGGCAATGCTCAACCGGTTGGGAATTGCTGATTTTGAAGCAAAAATCGGGGCACTTTCCGGTGGACAGAGAAAACGTGTTGCACTTGCTTCTGCACTGATTCATCCGGCAGATATCCTGATTTTGGACGAGCCCACCAACCATTTGGACAGCGATATGGTTTGTTGGCTGGAACAATATCTTTGCCGTATGAACTGCGGACTGGTTATGGTGACGCATGACCGATATTTTTTAGAGCGTGTGGCAGGGCGCATTGTGGAGCTGTCAGGCGGAAAACTTTACTCTTTTGAAGCCAATTACTCAAAATATCTGGAGCTGAAAGCGGAACGAGAGGATATGGCGGAGGCGAGTGAACGGAAACGGCAGTCTATTTTGCGGCGGGAATGTCAGTGGATTATGCGCGGCGCAAGGGCTCGCGGAACCAAAAGCCGGGAGAGAATCGAACGATATGAATCTCTGAAAAATCAGTCTTCACCCGAAACTGCCCAAACGGTACAGATGTCTACCGTTTCCAGCCGTCTGGGACGCAAAATTATTGAGCTGAGCGGTGTTTCAAAAACGTTCGGAGCCCGCACGGTGATCGACGATTTTTCCTATCTGATTGCAAGAGATGACCGGATTGGTATTGTTGGAAAAAACGGCGCAGGAAAATCAACACTGCTCAATTTAATCGCCGGTCGGTTATCGCCGGATGCAGGCACGGTGGATACCGGCTCAACGGTTAAGATCGGTTATTTTATGCAGGAATGCCGTGAGCTGGATTATAATCAGCGTATCTATGATTTTATCAGTGAGATTGCCGGCGAGGTCAAAACGAATGAGGGAACGTTCTCTGCTTCTCAGATGCTGGAACGATTTCTGTTTCCTTCCGATTTGCAATACACGACCATCGGAAGACTGAGCGGAGGAGAGCGCAGATGTCTTTATCTTTTGAGCATATTGATGGCTGCTCCTAATGTTCTGTTGCTTGACGAGCCTACGAATGATTTAGATATTGAAACTCTGACGATTTTGGAAGATTATCTGGAATCTTTCCCGGGAGCGGTGATTGCGGTTTCTCATGATCGTTATTTTCTGGATAAAACGGCAGCGTCCATCTTTGAAGTGACTGAGAGCGGCGAGGTAAACTGCTACCTTGGCAATTACAGTGATTATGCAGAAAAACGCAAAGAACCGCCTGCTGTTGAAAAAACAAAAGCGTCCCCTAAAAAGGGATTTGCCAATGGAAAACGCAGCGTATCCCAGTTGCCGAAAAAACTGAAGTTTACGTTCAGGGAAGAGCGTGAATACGAAACCATTGATGCGGATCTTGCTGCGCTTGAGAAACAGATTGCCGGCTGCTCCAAAGAAATTACCGCTGCCGCGAGTGATTATGTTCGTTTGCAGGAGCTGATGACGCAAAAAGAATCTCTGGAGGTGCAGCTGGAGCAAAAAACCGAACGTTGGGTTTACCTCAACGAGCTGGCAGAAAAAATTGAAGCGCAGATGGCGGAAAGCTGATTTTGGGGAATAATGAAGCAATATATTTTGAAAGGAAGATGACACAGAATGAATCGGGAATGGTCTTTAAAAGAACTGTATCAGGGGTACGATGATCCCAAATTTACTGCAGATGTAACGAGGTTGGATGATTGCCTGAACGAATTTGCTGATTTTGCTGCAAAGCTGGAGGGTGAGCCAGCCGAGGTACTGCATCGCGGCATACAGCTTTTGCTGAGAATGAACGAAACTGCCGATTTGCTGTTTTCATTTGCATCATTGCAGCAGGCTGCGAATACCAGTGATGCAGAATCGGTTGCAATGATCGGCAAACTGCAGCAGAAAATGTCTGCTATTGCAGAACCGCAAACGTTGCTGGTTCAGTATATCGCCGCGAACGACGACTTGGATAGTGTGATCCGCTCTGACGCATTGCTGCAGGAGCATTCTTTTATGCTGCACAACATCAAGGAAAATGCCAAATATACACTTTCTCCCGAGGTGGAAAAGGCGATCAGCCTTTATGAAATCAGCGGTTCTTCCGCATGGAGTGACCTGCAAGGGTATCTGACTTCCAGGGTTCCGGTGGAGTTCCAAGGGACAACCACCACGCTTTCCGATATTCGCAATAAGGCCTATAGTCCCAAGGAGTCCGTTCGTCGCGAGGCGTATGAGGCAGAGTTGAAGGCGTATGACCGTATTAAGGATGGAGTTGCATATTCGCTGAATTCCATTAAACTGGAAACACTTAACCGCTGTCAGCTGCGCGGATATGATTCACCACTTGATGAGGCCCTCAAAAAGGCAAATATGAAACGGGAAACGTTGAATGCATTGTTAAGCGCCATGCAGGAATATCTCCCAAAGTTCTGGGAGTATCTGCGTGCCAAAGCAAAGCTGCTCGGTCATGAGGGCGGACTGCCGTGG
>CAKXIK010000001.1:0-2414 GCA_934875675.1 uncultured bacterium | reverse complement strand
ACGTTAGAGCAGTCGCGCATGAAACGAGAGACTTTAGACGCTATGATGGCGGCGATCGACGAATACCTGCCGGTATTCCGCAAGTATCTGCGGAAAAAGGGCGGGATGCTCGGACATGTCAACGGCCTGCCGTGGTATGATCTGTTTGCACCGCTTCAGGGCAATGACCGGAAATTTACAACGGAAGAATGCCGCGATTATTTGGTGCAGCTTTTCTCGGGATTTGATCAAGAAGAGGCAGAGATGATCCGCCGTGCATTTGATGATGCCTGGATCGATTTTTACCCCCGTGACGGCAAAGTGGGCGGCGCATTCTGTGCTTCAATTCATCCGCTCAAGGTGAGCCGGGTGCTGACGAATTATGGGGAGGGGCTCGGTGATGTTGTAACGTTGGCGCACGAACTGGGTCATGCATTTCACAATTACTGCCTTGCTGACAACAGCATTTTGAATATTGATGTCTCAATGCCAGTGGCTGAAACCGCTTCCACGTTTAACGAAGTAGTCGCCGCAGATGCGATCATTTCAGCGGAACAGGATCCGCTGGTGCGCCGCGCATTGATTGAGAATCAATTGATGGATGCCGCACAAATTATTTGCGATATTTATTCCCGTTATCTGTTTGAAACCGCAGTCTTTGAAAACCGCGAAAATGAATTTATGTTTCCGGATCAGCTGTGCGACCTGATGTTGGACGCACAGAAAAAAGCTTATGGTGACGGGCTTGACCCCAATTGCCTGCATCCCTATATGTGGGCGTGTAAATCGCACTATTACAGCGGCAGCCTGAGCTATTATAACTTCCCGTATGCTTTTGGCGGATTGTTTGCACGCGGCCTTTATGCAAAATATCGGGAGGAAGGCAAATCCTTTGTGCCTCTTTACAAAAAGCTGTTGAAAGCCACCGGCACAACTACGGTTGAGGGCGCTGCAATGGTTGCCGGTATCGATTTGACAGACAAAGAATTCTGGCGCGCCTCACTGCAATTGCTTGCAGATGAGATTGACGAGTTTATTGCATTGTGCAAATAACTGTTAATGGATGTCTTTGTTGAAGGTCTGTATCACGCCAGTTGGGTTTGTAGATTGTTTTTTGTGAGAAACATCAATTCTTGCATTGGAACGTATGGAAACATTGTTAAGCAACATTTTGATGTTATGTTGCGAAAAATGTTAAATAAGTATATAATAATATTAATTCCTTGTGAGACGGCAGGTAAAAAATCAGGGAAGAGCCACAGATAAACGGGCTTTTTTCTGATTTTATATGTGTTCCGTAATATGATCGGATTTTGCATGGTTGCCGCTTTGATGGGGGATCTGTATGAAAAGAGATACGAAATTTGCCGTTGGCGAAAGGAATGTCACTATCCATGAACAAAAAGGCAACCATGCAGGATATTGCAGATGCGCTTGGTGTTTCCAGAATTACCGTCTGGAAGGCGCTCAATGACCAGAGCGGTGTTTCCGAAGCGATGAAGGAACAGATTCGGGCAAAGGCGCTTGAACTGGGATACAACCAAAAAGGTTCCCCAAAAGCGGCTGCCCTTTCTGTTGCCGCCAATGAAAAAAACGTCAGCGTCATCGTTTCGCGTCCGGAGTCCAGCATTTTTTGGACCAGTATTATTCACCATATTGCAAAAGAACTCGCAAAGTCCAATATAAATCTTCTTTATACCTATGTCCCTGCATCTGCCGAAAACGGGTATCGTCTTCCCGCCGTTCTGACAAACGGTACCATTCAGGGGGCAATTATTCTGAATGTTTACGATGCCGGACTGCTGCAGCGGATTGACCAGCTGGAGCTTGCAAAAGTTTATCTGGACACCGCAACAGAGATTTCTCCCTATGAGCTTAACGGGGATCTGCTGTTGCTGGAGGGTTATGAGAATCTTCGCAAAATTACCGGCGACCTGTTGGATCAGGGACGAAGGACACTCGGGTTCATCGGTGATATTGATTATGCACGTACCAATTATGACCGATATGACGGTTTTTTGGCGGCGCATGCGGAACGTGGAATTGTGCCCAAACCGGAATTCTGCCTGACAAAGAGTCTGGATGTTGAACGTTATTATCAGCAGATTGCTGCTTTTCTGGATGAACTCACGCAGCTTCCTCAGGGGTTTGTCTGTGCGAGTGATGATGTTGCTTTTTTTGTACTGCAGCATTTGAGGGAAAAGGGAATTCAAATTCCGCAGGAACTTGCAATCAGTGGATTTGACGGATGCTCCAATTATGGCGGTGGCGCTGACTTTTTGACGACCGTGGTGGTCCAGTTGCCGCAGATTGGTAAACGTTTAGCACAACAGTTGCTTTATCGGATTGAAAATCCCGAGGCGGATTACGAACAAATCTATGTTCACTGTACCATTCAGGAAGGGGCATCCACCTCTTTTTGACCTGCATATGTA